>JAEZKE010000043.1 GCA_023436175.1 Methanobacteriota archaeon | reverse complement strand
TCATGACATGATAAACACGCCATACAATCCTTTTCATTCACTACAACAGTCTTACCATGCTCACTATCCAATTCATACACATCACTGGGACAATCCTCAACGCAAGATCCACATCCCACACATGCATTCTCATCTACTTTTATTTTTACCATAGCTATCAGTCCAATTTTTTCCTTAGAGTCTCTGGAAATATCTCCTATTTAATTTAAATTTCCATTATTATTCCTAATTAAAGAAGTAATCCTCTATTTTATAACCTTTCATGAAAACCTAAATTATAGAAGTTCATTACTATTAAATATTTGCATAGGCAGTTATAATCCCAATAATTTACAATAGGAAATTAGTACCAAATAATAAAAGTTATAGTCTAAATTTTACAAAAAACAGTCCATTGTTTAGATTATTACCATTAATATAAAATATATATTAACTTTCATGGATTTACTAACAAAATAAGTAGTCTGCACTTTAAAATAATAAATTTAAACCCTCTAAATAATGTTAAAACTAATTTAAAGGGGCGGTAGAAACTAATTTACAATGGCATATATAAGCTGCTAATTTTCGTCCAGGAGGATAACAGGTTATAAGTAACAGTCTTGGTTCCCCGCTTTGAGCAAATGAAATTGGATTTTCCTTATAATCCCATCTAATGTCATTTCCATTGGATGTAACTTTATAAATATATTTTTTAGATAAAGTATAATCTTTTATTATGACTTCATCTCCAGGTTTTAAGCTACCTAATTTCCCAAATAAGCCAGAATATTTAGTTCTATGGCTTAAAAAACCACATTCTCCATTTTGGCCAGGTTCAACACTTTCAGGATAATGATAAACCGTGTTATAACCATTTACAGTTAAAGAATTTATTTTAGCGTTTACCCCTATTTTTGGAATTACAAGCCGGTAATTCTCTGATGTGCTTCCAGATATTGATTTAGTAGTGGACGGATTTAATACATCAACAGGAGCACTTGCATTCCCTCGAAGATATAAACTATTTTGATATGCATTTAATTCCTGGGATTTCTCGTAGCCAACGATTACTATAGCTGCAGATGTAATTATAGATACTAAAACAATGGCAACAGCTAAAATTTTATATTTTGACATTGCTACACCAGTTTATTTATCCTGTATAAATACAGTTAATCAAAAAATTTAATTATATTCTATATTATTAATTCACCTATTTAAACGTGATAAACATTATTTAATGGCAAACATATCTCCATGTTTAATTATTTAATGTGTTTAAGAAATAGTGCATTAATTGGGGACTGAACCATTTAATTATCCTCAGTTAACGTCTTTATCCATTAAAAGTTTCTTAGCTTCTTTTCCAAGAGCAGACCTGTATTCTGTAATTCTCCACGGGTCATTTATCCATACACATAATGTTAATTTGACCCCGACGTCTACTAATTCTCTCACTATAACTTTCGGTTTAGGTTTTTTCAGGACCCAATCACATCCAGTAGCCATGTCCTCAAGTGATTTTAAAGTTTCTTCAAGTTTCATAGTGTAAGGTATGGTTATATCTAAATCTACCCTTCTTGTATCTGATGCCGTATGGTTTATGTAAGGATTTGTTGAAAACAATGCATTTGGAATAGTGATGATCTTTTTATCATAAGTAAGTATAGTAGTAAGCCTGAAACCCATTTTAACTATTTTTCCTTTCTGATTAGATACTTCAACAATGTCTCCAACTCTAAAACTTTTATCTAAAAATATAAACATTCCTGCGATGAAATTAGAGAGAGTATCACGTGCTGCAAATCCAACAACAATACTCACTACTCCCAAACTTACAGCAATGGCAGTTAAATTGATTCCAAATATCCCAAGAATTACAGCTGCAGCAATGACATAAATTGTATACTTAATGATTTCATTGAGAACCTGAATCATGGTTACATCAAGATCCCATTTAATTCGAGTTTTTTTAAGAAAACGGGATGTTAGCCGTACTATTAAAAATGCCGCACCTAATGTAACTACAATAGCAACAATATCATCAAGTTGTAGATTTGTAAATATCGTACTGATGGCCATTTATTTCACGTCCTAGGTTCTGGTTCTTTTTCTATCATTGATTTAATGTTTTATTATTAAATAGATAACTAAACTGTTAACAATTGTACTTTTATTCAATCAACGTTTTACTTCTATCTGCATTAAGTCTTCTGCAACTATTGAATTTTCAAATATTTCCCTTGCTTCAGTTTCAAGGATATCTGATTTTTTATATCTGGTACTTACATGGGTTAACATCAATTTTTTAACATTTGCTTTTTTTGCAATTTCTGCAGCTTGAATGGAAGTAGAATGTCCCATTTCATAAGCCTTATCCCCACAAATACCCTCAAAAGTCGATTCATGTATCAAAACATCCGCATCTCTTGCAAATTCTACCATCTGCTTGGAAGGACTGGTATCACCAGAATAAACTATTTTACGCCCTTTCCTCTCTTCTCCAAGGACATGTTCTGGTTGTACTGTAGTATCCCCCACTTTTACTGCAATACCCTGTTGGAGTTTCCCAAAATCAGGTCCTGGTTTAATACCCAGAGCTATTGCCTTCTCTCTTATAAATTTAGGCCTTCTTTTTTCATATACTGAGTATGCAAAGTTTAAAACTGTGTGATTCATCTTAGAACAGCTTATTCTATAATTTTCTTCTTCCAATATAATTCCATCATCAATCTCATGCATATAAATTTCAAAGGTAAGTGAAAAATATCCAAAATTTCTTATGATATTTATCATTTCAACAAGGCCTTTAGGGCCAAATATATGTAATGGATTTTTTCTTCCTCTAAATGCCATTGATTGAATTATCCCTGGAAGTCCTAAAATATGATCTCCATGAAAATGAGTTATGAATATATTGTTTATTTTCATAGGGCTTATTTTAGCCTTTGACATTTGAAGCTGTGTACCTTCACCACAATCAAATAGCATAATCTCTCCAAATGCCTTTAATGCTATTGCAGAGTGATTCCTGTGGCTGGTGGGAATTGCAGATGACGTTCCTAAAAATACAAGCTCCATAATATTTCACCTTGGATATAACTATTTATAAAATTGAGTATAATCGATTCTTTCCAGTTATTTATTTATATCTTTTACTTTATATAGCTAAACAGGGATTAATATGAGAGATATTCTAAAGCAAATGGTTTATGAGGATATAGGTTTTGAGGATATTACCTCGGATGCACTGATTCCTAAAGGTCTAAAAACAGAGGGAATAATAATAGCCAAAGAAAATGGGATCATTTCCGGAATTGATGCTGTATCTGACTTACTTAATGAATTTAAAATTAAATCAGTGATTAAAAAACATGATGGGGATAATGTTAAAGCAAACGATATTGTTATGGAAATTAAAGGGAATGCACGAATAGTTTTAAGCTTAGAGCGTACTGTACTGAATTTTCTTATGAGGATGAGCGGCATTGCAACTTTAACCTTTAATACCCTTCAAAAAATAAGGGAAGTAAATGAAAATATTATACTGGCAGGTACACGTAAAACAACACCAGGACTACAAATTTTTGAAAAGGATGCTGTCAAAGTGGGTGGAGGAGATACCCATAGGTTCAGATTAGATGATTCTGTACTTATTAAAGATAACCATATTGCAATTGTAGGTAGTATTGAAGAAGCAGTGATCATGGCCAAAAATAACGTGAGTTTTACAAAGAAAATTGAAATAGAAGTGGAAGATGAAAAAGGCGCCATAGATGCTGCAAAGGCAGGGGCAGATATTATCATGTTAGACAATATGAACCCTCCTGAAATTAACGAAGTCATTTCAGCACTTGAATCTAGGAATTTAAGGGATAATATTTTAATTGAAGTTTCAGGAGGAATAAAACCTGAAAATATAGTTGAATATGCAAAAACAAAGGCAGATATTATCTCAACAGGTTTTATAACTCATTCTGTTAGATCCTTAGATCTAAGTTTAGAGATAGTTTAGATATGTAATAATTCAGGAAGTATCTGTACGCATCGTATAATATTCAAATAATAAGTATAGTTGATATTGTCTGTCATCATAATTTGAATTACTGGTGCTTTAATTTTATGTAGAATTTTTACAAGTTGAAATATAATCACAACTGAAAATAATTTACATCATGTGCAAAATAATTAAAGAAAAGGTCCTTATTTATGCATAAATTTATATGCATTGATGCTTAAAATGAAACTAAGTATCAAATACTTTTACATGTAAATATATTTACACACAAAATTTTTTTAATGTTTACAAAGGAGGAATTCAATGAACGAAGAAGAAATTCAAAAAACTGAAGAAAATACAGAAGAAGGCATGGAAGAAGTTCAAGAAGAAGAAGCTGAAGAGTTACCATTTGCAAAAGCAGAAGTTGTAAGGTTAATGAAACAACATTTAGACAGCGACAAAATGATAAGAGAACGTGTTAAAGTTGAAATGAACAAATTTTTAGGAGATGTCCTGGAAAAAGTCTGCAAACAGCTCAATGAATATCCTTACACAACAATAGAATACGAAATGTTAAAAGAATCCATATATCCTTACAAAAATGTAGAAAGAATTAATGAAGAAAAAGAAAGGATATTAAAACACTTAGATGCTATTAAAGCAGACTGTGATGCTTTAAGTTTAGATGTCAGAAGGACATTAAAATTAAAAGATGTCGAAGACACAGTGTACTAATCTCTCAAAAATCTATTGAGAATTATAAAATTGGAAGATAGATCATTCTATTTTTCCATAAACCCTTTGTACCTCAAAATTCAACTTATTTTAACTCTAATTATCTACTAAACTTCTCCAGCTTTTTTCTGTTCGGTTACATCTCTTACTATACTCCCCAGTATTGTACTCGTTTCAGTTTTAATTGGATAAGTAACCGATTCTACATATCTTATATTTCCATCAGAACGCCGGATTTTACGGGTTAATACTTTATTTATCCACTCAGCATGCCCTGTTTTTAAAAATTCTTGAATTGTATCTTTAATATAGCCATATGTTTCATGAGTCTTTTCTTTTTCAGGTAATAACTCATATTGTGAATCCCATAACTGTTTTCCGATTTCATCTTCCTTTTTATGCCCAGTAATTATTTTCATACCTTTGTTCCATTCAATAATTTTCCCATGTTCATCTATTATTGAAATACCATCTGTTGATTGTTCGATAGTACTGCGGAATTTTTCTTCACTTTCACGTAAATTCATTTCAGCTTTTTTCTGATCGCTGATATCTCTAACACTTTCAATAGAGCCAACTAGATTTCCCATTTGATCACAGAGTGGAGATGCCTTTACAAATATATAAGCGCCTCTTCCTCCAAAAAGATTGTTTACAAAGATTTCAGCAAATAAAGTGTTTCCTTCTCGTTTTACGTAAGTATACTTAGATTCTATCTCTTCTTCACTTAAAAATATTAAATCAATGATAATTGGTCTTCTTTCACCATAAAATGGTATTGAATACTCATAATTATCCTTACCTAAAATATCTTCTTTAGGAGTTCCAGTCATTTCTTCAAGCGCTTTATTCCACGCTATTACTTCTTTTTTTTCATTAATTACAAAAGTAGCATCAGGTAAGAACTCTATAATATCTAAAAGCTTTTGACGTTCCTCATTTAACTTTTCTTCTGATTTCTTTCGCTCAGTTATGTCAGTTGAAAAAGATATATAAATATCCTCTCTTGGTGAAAACGCAGATATGCTAAAATGTTTTCCAATATTGGCGAGGTATACTTCATATTGAGTTCCCCTACCTGTTTTAAATACTTCCTTAGCTTTTTCAATATCAAAAGAAGCATCTTCGGGAGTATAAATTTCTTTAACGCTCTTTTCAATTAAACCTACCTTTAAATCTTTTCTTTGCCTGTACGCAATAATGTTAGCATATTTTATTATTAGATCAACTACTTCCCCCGAACTGTCCCTCACAACAGCACTAACAATTACTCCTTCCTGCATGTACTCAAAAAATCGATAATCTAAACTAAGTATAGGTCCATATTCTTCAGATTCAACTCGGAATTCATCAATACCATTTAAGTCTGGTTTTCGGTTCATTAGAGAAATCCACTCCTTCTATCCTTTTTAAAATAAATCCTATAGGTTCGAAAGATAATCGTACAACATAATATATTTATTATGTTATTATTGTTAAATAAATTTTTTATGAAACAACAAGAAATACTAATATTGCCTTTTATTTTTCAGTTTCAGAATTAGTGGCACTACAAATTATTATCATTCAATTTAAAGCCAACTAAGTTAATAATGATTATGAACAACCACAAAGACCAATAAAAAAGAAAAATAAATAACTAATTCAAAAATAGTCATGACATATCTTAATTTTTATATGTATATCCTCTAAAAAATAAATTGAGTTATTCATTTTCAAATACTGTAAAACCTGTTTTTAAGTCCTTTATTTCTTCCAAACTTAATTTTCTTTTTAAGGCATCTTCATGAATTATTATACTGTGTCCAAATGGATCTTCGATTATCACTGTGACAGTATTTTCCCCAGTTTTAACTTTTTCAAGTTCTTTTAAGATATTAGATGCATTTTCTTTAGATTGTTGGTCTTCAACAAGATTCATAGCAGTTATAACTGCATCATGGAATCTGGTGAGTACACCTTCTATATTTGAGACATAACCTTGTGATCTTGGACCGGGCTCTACTTTTAAGCCTAATTCCGGTATACTGATTGTAGCTGATTGAGATCTGATAACCCTTGCATTTAAATTAGATTTAGCCACCTTTAGCTCATATCTCACAGGTTCTTTTTGTTCAAGGCACATTATATCTGAATGTTTGTATCCACAATCGTGACACTTGGCTGTTGATTCCATTATCTCCCCAAAATATGGAATATTTTCTGTTTTTGTTATAACTATCATTGAATTTTTACATTCACAGACTGGACAATCAATTTTCATCTCATTCAAAATAGTCTCTCCTTATAAGTTAATGCTCAAAATTGCGGGTTTAATAAAAAAAATAGTTGTTAAATTTAATTGGTATTACTGATTATATTAATTAAAAATATTATTCTTTAACTAAATATCCTTTTTCATCCAACTCTTTTATCATTTTATTCAAACTCTCTTCATCAGGAGCGCATAATTTATGGCTATGAACGTTGCCTGAGAGCGCATAAATATTTTCTAAATCTTCTTTCCGCTTTTTATTTCTTTCTAATGACTTAAAAAAGCGTTCTGCTTCTTTTGGATCATAAACATTGATTCTTCTCCGCAATGGCTCGGTAAAACCATGTATAAAGTAGGATATATCCTCCATTCTACCACCATATTTTAATACAGTGCTGGTTTCGTCCTCTATATTATCTACTCTGTGTTTCAGTTTAATAGTTTTACAAATTTGCCTTATGTGGGTGAGCATTACTTTAACAGTAGTCTCAATTTCATCATTATAAATAACAGGAACTCCATGTTCATCTGCTTGTTCTGCTAAATAATCATTGATTATCCTGTTTTCTTTGAAATATTCTAAATGTTTACCGCCACGTTTTATCTTCATGGCCCTTTTTACGAATCGCTCTTTATGGACCTCTTCATCAGCATTAAGTACAAAAAAATGAATATCTGCGTCATCCATGAATTGATCGATGTTAACGAAACCAGGTACAAGATGCACTCCTTCAATTACAACATCATCAAAATCATCTACAGCCCGTTTTATAACCTTTTCAATTGCAGGAATAACAAACGAAGCATGTTCTTGAAATCCTGCATTTATTAAAGCTGCATTAGTCTTATATCTTTCCTTGTCTCGTATTGTTACATACGCATCGAAAGATGATTTGTGAAGTGCGGGGGCAAATTCAGGCCCAATTACACCCCTAACTATTTCTCGTATAAAATCGGACTCAATTAAGTGCTTAATTCCCAATATCTTAGCCAATTCTGATGCTATAGTGGATTTTCCAATTCCAGAAGCACTTCCTATTAAAATAACATAGGGTTTTCTCAACTGATCATCTCCATGTTAATATAAAAATACAAAGAATTTAGAATAAATATGTTAATATTGTTATATTAAATATTATTATCCAATGTAGTCAAACACTTTAATGGGGGGATACCAGTTTACAGTATTATGTAAGAAGATCAACTACACGCTCTGCGCTTCTTCTCATTTCAATCCTGATTAGACCTAGATTTATATCTACATCTGTAATAACAACCAAGATTCCTTCACCAGCGTCTATCATCAAGGTTTTACCTAACTGTCCTTCTATCATAACCTGTTGTAAAGGTTCATGTTTCATTTCTTCAGCAGATCTTTCGGCGGTACCAAAAACTGCTGATGACATAGCTGCCACAAGTTCTGAATCTATATCTCCAGGAACTTCGCTTTCAATAATTAGTCCATCTTTTCCTACTACTAAAGATCCGTTTACCCCATTGATCCTGCCTAAGTCCTTAAGTACTCTTCCTATCATACTATGCCTCCAATTATTTCCATAATTGGGGTTCAGAAAACCTTAGGTTTTCTTCAACCTCCAAAATTGAAAATTTTGGGGTTCAGAAAACTGAATGTTTTCTTCAACCTCCAAAATTGAAAATTTTGGGGTTCCAAAATCCTAAGGATTTTTGAGAACCTCCAAAAAATCCTTTGCATTTTTGTGGTCGTCGAACACAAGTGTTCGGGACATGCAAAAAACAAAGTTTTTTGCTGCCACAAAAACTCAGTTTTGTGAGCATCGAAAATCGCGGATTTTCGAATGTTCAGAAAAATGCGCGGCATGCAAACACGGCATGTTTGCTGTGTCAAATCTCTGATTTGACAACATTTTTCTTCAACCTCCAAAAATTTCATTTTTGGGGTCCTCAAACGCAAAGCGTTTGGGACATCGGAAATCCCTCAAAAATTCAAAGAATTTTTGGGTTACAAATCAAAGATTTGTAAGCTTCGATTTCCAAATGTTCGAAAAATCGCAGATTTTTCTCAACCTCCACAATAGATTGAATATAGATACATAAATTATATATCTTAAAGTATATAACTTGGTTTAATATTTATTAAATAAATAGATAATGTAAACTCACTTATTCCAACTAAATGATAATGGAGTGATTATTTGTATGACATAACTTCTGTAAAAGAACTTCAAAAGCTTAACCCATTTATAGTAATCGGATGCGGCGGTGGAGGTGAAAAATTCGCCAATTTCGAAGGGATAGAAACTGTCGGCTTTGTTGATGATAGTATTAAAAAACAGGGAATGAAATTTTGCGGTAATGTGATATCTTCAAATTTAAATGAACTTATTGAAAAAACAGGTGCTAAGAGTGTTGCAATAATGCTTCCAATTGGCGCTGAAGGAGCTGCACTTAAATATGCAGTTCAGGCTATAGATAATGGACTGAATGTTATAACATCCTTTAGATCATTATCCCTTTTAGAGAATAAATCTCTTTTAAAATTCGCTGAATCAAAGGGAGTGACTATAAAAGAAATTAGTTCTCGCTTAGATGTTATTAATAAAATATTTGGAACAGCCCCTTCCCAGTGTACCGAAGTGCTGCCAAAAATTACATATAAACCTAAAGTACCTGTTGTTTTTGTAGGCGGTACCTCCCAAGAATGTGGTAAACGGACAACTACAAGAATTCTTGGAAAAACAGCACAGGAAAAAGGTTTAAATGCAGCTGTGATTTCAACTGATGAAATGGGACTTGAAAGTCCAGCAGACCTTAACTTCCGGGCAGGGAGCCTTTCAGTTATGGATGTTGCTGCAGCTGTCATGGGCACTATGAAATACATAGAAGAAGAAAAAAACCCAGATATTATCTTTGTAGAAGGACAATCCAGCCTAACAGAGGATGGAAATCCACATCCAAGGGGACTTTCAGCCGCAATACTGATAGGCTCAAGGTCTGATGCCGTTGTGGTCTGTCATAGGCCTAACCATCCATTTAGAGAGCCAAGAGGAATAGAATACGAAGTAAAAGCAATAGAAGCAGTAGAACCTACTAAAGTTGTCGGCATTTCTCTAAATATGAGGAACGTTAGTGACAAAAAGGATATATTAAAGTATGAGGAAAGATACAAATTGCCAGCAGTGGATATTAAAAATGGTGGGGCATCAAGATTACTCGATGTAATTATTGATTATGTAGGACTGAAATAAATCACCACCCTTAAACCCACCTGAAAAAATCAGTATAGGGGAATTAAAATGAAAGATGTCATGGATTATATAAAGAAAAATTTAGGATTAGAAGAAGAGAAAGAAATGGAAGAAGAAAAAGAGACTATAATCGTTCCTGAACATTCTTTTTATGAAATAATCCTGATGAAAGCCCAGGGCATTCCTGATATAGAAGATGCTCTAAAACAGATCACTGAAGAAAAAAATCCAATTATATTGGATATGGGTTTTATAGAAGATAATCCGGAAGAATCTAAGCAGGTTGGAGAGAAACTAAAAGAATTCCGAGATACTGTAGGTGGAGAAGCTATATTACTTTGTAAACAAGGCAACGTGGTAATTATAACCCCTCCTGAAATTAAACTTTTAAAAAAATAACCGGCTGAAAATTCATGATGATTATTTCATCAAATCACACATATTCATAACTGTAAAAAAGATATACATAAATTCAATTGAATTTAATATATCTAAAGTTATAATGTAGGGGAATAAAAATGGAGTTACCAATTACCAGACCGTCTATGATCTCTTATGCAGATGAATTAAATTTTAATGAACTTTTAGGTGAACTAAAATCAAAAAAATACAATGGATTTATACGAATAACTGCTGGTTCTGAAGAAGGACATATTCTTTTTAAAGAAGGTATACAGGTTGCAGCTTCATATGATACCGATTCAAAGATAGATGCAATTAAAAAAATTGAATCTGCTACAGAGGATGGGCGTACCTTAGTTGAAGTTTTTGATCTTAGAGATTCTCAAATCAATTACCTCATGGATATAAATAAAGCACATTTAATTAATTCTGAATCTAAAGCTGATAATAAGCTTGATGAACTTAAAAAAGCTAAATTAGAAGAAGAAAAAATTGAAACTCCTGTACCTGAAGAAAAGCCTGAAATTATTGAAACTCCTGTACCTGAGGAAAAATCTGAAATTATTGAATCTCTTATACTTAAAGAAGAAAATGATTCATTTTTACCAGAGAAACCTGAAACTAAAAAAGAAGAAGTTTCAGATGATACTGAAAATGTGAGAAATAAACTTAAATCAATATCTCAAATAAAATCAACTCCTGTTAAAGAACCCCAACAAGAAGTTGAAATCAAACCAGAAAATGCAGACATTTCACCGGAAGTAAATACAGAAACTGAAGTTGAAAAAATTGAAGTTAAAACTGCAAAAGTTGAAGCCGAATCTATTGATCGGGCAGAACTAATGAAAAAGTATGGTTTAAAGGATGTAGGTGAAGAAGAAGTTGATAATATCTTAGAATCCTATAAAGGAGGATCTCTAAGCGATGATGATATTGAAAAAATAGAATTAACACTTATGAATAAAATTAAAAAATCAATCCTTAGTATTCCAAAAATTAAAGGAACCGAGGTCATGGTATTTTTAGAAAATGCAAGCGAACTGGCAGGAACCATAAATATAATTACAGAATACGAAAGTAAAGGATTTTTATCAAGGTTCATGGGGGAATCCAAAGATCTTGATAACTTAAAAAAACAGATAATTAATATAACTCAAATAGAGATAAAGAAAAGTTTTAGAGGATATCCAGAAATTGTAGACAATTTTAAAATAAACGTGGAAGTTAGCTAGGAGGTATCGAATGACAAGAGTTATAACCGTCGCCTCAGGTAAGGGCGGAGTGGGAAAAACAACAATAACTGCAAATTTAGGAGTAGCTTTATCTACTTATGGAGAAGAAACTATAGTACTGGACGCAGATGTGGCCATGGCAAATTTAGAGCTTATCCTGGGAATGGAAGGAAAATCAAT
>JAEZKE010000038.1 GCA_023436175.1 Methanobacteriota archaeon | reverse complement strand
CGTCGTTTGAAACAATGACATAAGCTCCTTTTACTAATATGTATTTAGGTGCTTGACCTGTTCCAAGAGGTTCGGTTACATTCCATTTTAAGTTTCCGTCAGTTTTGTTTAAAGCAACGATATTGTTACCTTCACCTGCAAAGACATATTTACCAACTTTCATACAGGAACCGTTATTTGCTACTGCATGAGGGGAAGTCCATAAACTAGAACCTGTTGGAGAAATACAGTCAATGTTGCTTCCTTCTGCGGCGTACATATTTACACCATCTGAGGTTACTGCTTTAGGTTGTCCAGTGCCTGAGTTCCATGCTTGTGTGAAAGCTGCAGCACTACCCATTGATGCTATTAAACATATTACTAGGGCTATTAACAGACCTTGTCTTTTGAATTGCACATTATCACCTCCAACTGTTTTTTAAAAGACGATTAACTTTGTACTAAGAAGGTGAGGTCTTATTTTTCCGTGCAAAAAATAGATTAATATCCGCAGGTTACGCGAAGCGTTATAGGTCTAGATCAATATCTTAAAAAAATAAAAACTCAACTACCTTAAATTAATTTAAAAATACTTGTTTATACCTGTTAAAAATTAAAAATTTTAAAAAAAAGAAGTTTTTAAGTTTTTGAAATCCATGATCCCCAATTTTCCAAAACTGGTTCAGGGTAAATGTAATTTCTTGCAAGGATATAATCTACATATTGTGTTGCATATGTTCCAGTAATTTCTATATAATAGACTCCGCTTGGATCATACCCTTCTATTTGGCCTGTTAATAATTGTCCGTTTTCGTATGCTCTTGATATATGATTATAATATCCTATCCCTCTTATGCTTTCTGTTCCACCTGTTGAACTGTATCCCATCATATTGTAATTTGTTCCGTTACTTGCGTATAATACTGCGTTTGAACTTGGTACTGTTCCATAAATGGCTATTAATTTACTGCTTAAATCTCTGTCTGGACCTATACCAATTTGTGAATATATGCCTTCCATTCTGCTTTTTGATTCTAAATATATAGGTGCATTAAATGTGTTTTTAGAACATAAACCTTTTGAACCTGTACCTGCTAATGTTAAAATACTATTACTTATTACTGGTGTTCCTGCTGTTATTTCCCATTTTGATGAGTTTAATTCTGTTCCTTCAAAATGATCATATAATAAATAACTGCTGTCTGGATTTGACAAGCTTACTGCGTTTACATTTCCTGAAAACATTGTTATATTTGTTATTGAATTTCCTTTGATTAGAGGTACTTTTATATCAAAATATGCTTTTTCTCCGTCTATTTTATTTTTTAATGTATAATTTAATGTTTGATTATTCCAGGTGAATCTTATATCATCAAAATTGTTTTTCATTTTTCCTGTTTGAAAATTGACTAATACGTTTGTTATTGTGTAATTTGTTAGGTCTTCTGTTCCTGTGTAATTTATAGATGTTTCTGCTTTGTTATTAAATCCTTCAAGCCAGAATATCTCTTCATTTGTACTGTTTGTTTCATTGCTATTGTTTCCAGGTTCCGTATTGTTTCCAGGTTTGTTATATGTGAAGTAATATTGATTATTCTTTTCATTTAGTTCTTTGATTGTAAAATAAGGGTCTACTGTTATGTATCCTGCTGTTATGTTTCCGTAAAGCGGTGTGTCTCTTGATTGCCCTTCTTCAAGGTCTCCTAAATTTCTATGAAGTGTTTTTAATGATCCATCTTTGTTCCTATAGAAGAACTTAACGACTACGTTTTTTGCTTTATAAAGTCCTTTGTTCTCTATTGTTGCTGTAACTTTTCCAGATTCTAATTTAGTCTTTTTAATGTACAAATCAGGTAAAATAATACTTTTATATGCTTGTATTCCTGTTCTTGTGCCTGTTAAGTAAAATCCTTCTATTAAATAAGGTTTACATAAAGTATTTACTTCTGTTATTTGTGTTACGTTTTTTCCTGTTTCTCTTTCTAAAACTATTGCTTTGTTATCGTTTGATACTATTATATACCCTTGCTTTGCAAAAATATATTTGATTATTTGATTTGTTCCCAGGGTTTCATAATTAGTCCATTTTTGTGAACCGTCTTTGTTTAAAGTCCTTAAATCATCATCTGTTCCAATATAGATGTATTGTCCTGCTCTTATTGCTTTTCCATCATCGTTAATTGTGTATGTTTTAGACCATCTTTGTGTTCCATCTGGATTTAGGCATTTTAAGTTTTCTGATGTTGCAGCGAATATATTAATCCCATCACTTGTTACTGATTGTGTTTCCCCTGATCCAGAGTTCCAAACTTCTTGTAATGCTGTAACTCCTGTAATTAATAGCACTATCAAGCATAAAATTAAAATCAGTTTAATTTTCATTATTTCACCTCCCGTTATTTTTGTTTAAAATTACGGTTGGTTCATGAGGCTTATTTTTCCGTGTAAAAAATGAAAAATTTAAATAAAAATAGAATTCATAATAAATGATTGGTGCAATTGTTCATGTTGCACCCATTATACCATTAAAAAATTAGCCTATTACTACTGTTCTAGGTGCTGGACTTATTTTTTTAAGCTCTTTTTCAATTTCTGATAATGTATTGTTTAATTTATGGTGCTTCTGCTTTAATTCCTCGTTTTTGACCCCGTTTTCTTTCATATAGACTTTATTTTGTTTTAATATTTTATTTATTTGCTCTTCTATGGCTCTCTTTTTCAGTTTTAGGATGTTATATTTGTTATTAAAGAAATTTCCTTGACTTGTGCGGCGTTTTTCCTCTATTTCATAAAGTATACAGGCTCTGATGTGATAACATTTCTCAAATCTAAACTGATGGTCTTCACAAGGACAGATCCAATACCCACTTATTTTTTTAACTGTGTGTACTCTCCTGCTTCCCTGAACTTCGTACTTATCCTTTCCTATTTTTTTTACTCCACCACTTTTAAAAAGTCTTTCTGCTTTTATATTTCTTTTGTTCATGTTTTCACCAATTATACCATTTTAGAGTATTCCTACTCTGTTTAAATATATGTAAGTCCTTACTTATATAATTATCTCTTTTATCTTCCTCCGTTAGCCTTATATACCTGTTTAATCCTTCATTTGTTCTCATTGGGTAAGTTCATGCCCCATCACTTTAAAATAACCCTTTATAACTTGATTCGTTTGAGGCTTCATTAATAAAATCGTTTGTTATCCGATATTTACAAAAAAAATAGAAGTTCTCATCGGTATAAGCCTACGCCCCATCATTTATTTTTTTAAAGGTCATTTACAATATTATTAACCCCGTAAGGGGTTAATATTATGTTTAATGAGCTTTTTTTTAAAATGTTGAGGTGTGTGTTCCGATGGAACTTTTTTAAAGGTAAATATCATTTATTTATTCTATTAATGGGTTCACTTTGATTTCATAAAAAAATATTACTGTTTAACTGCTAACGGATTCAAAAAAAGCCCTTAGGGGATATATTAACATTTATCTTTATTAAACAGATTGCAATTTTAAAAAAGACTTTCTTACCTTTTTATTTAAAGAATTAGTCCTTATCAAACACCTTGAATTTATTTTTTAATCAACTTACTTGAATTAGTCTTAAATACTTGTGTACCTGCTATTTAACCCTTTTTTGAATATAAGACTTTATTATGATAAAACTACCTTGAAAATATGCTAAATCCCGCGGTAAAATGAATTAATTATGATCCTTACGCCGTTAATTATCAGTTTTTTTTATAAAACAAATCTTAAAATCTTTCCTTAAAATTTAGGTTTCTTTTTTCTTTAAACTATTAATTATCATTCTCATACGTCTGTATTACTGTTTAACTGCTAACCGAGATAAAAGAACACTTCTCAGAGAATATTTAAAATTTTTTAAAAAAAATAAATTGAAATTTCCAAAAAAAAACACACTTTTTTATTTTTATAGATGATCTTCTTTTTTTATTTAAACCTTAATCTATTTGTTTCATAAGCCTATATTACTGTTTAACTGCTAACCAACAAAAAAAGAACTTATAAAGAGTTTATTATTACTACATCTGAAAATCATAATTTTAAAAAAAATCTCTCCTCAAATTTTTAAAAAGCTTTCTCCGTTCTTCTTTTTTAATTTAAAGAAAATCCCTTAATTTTCCATATAGAAACAGTTTTATATATATTTAAATCTAAAAATACTTTTTATAATTCTTTATTTTAAATATCACCTAAATTTGTATTTTTATTTAGGTTTGAGGCTTATGCTTAATCATTATCTAGCTTAATCAAACTATCTCCATTCGCCCACTTATTTTTAAAATTTTTTTGATATTTTTCTTTATTTTTTCAATTAAATTCTTATTTTTCCTTATAATTTTTCTTAATATCAAGATAATTTGTTAAATTAAATTTAGGCTTCATTTATATATGACTTTCATCAATCCTTTAATGATTATACGTCCCTTAACTGATTTAATGAATCTTCCTTTATTCTGCTAAAAGAAGGTTTCTCAGGGCTTTATTGAGAAATGATTTCATCAGATTTTATCATATACTATAAATTACTCGCCGTTACAAGGTACTTGTAAGGATATGTGTTTTGTACTACCTCATTTCCAACCCTTCTATTTCCCAACCATCTAATTTAAAATTCATACTCTTAACCTGTAGGATCCAATTTGTCAATTTTTATAAACAATACAAATTTCAGATTAATTACACTGATTCAATTCCAGATACTTGTTCTGCACCTGGAACCAATTTCAAAATAATTTTACTTAATTTCATTTCAGGTACTTGTTTGCACCCGTAATTAATTCTAAAATTCTGCAAGGGGCTATAGTACTGCCATTTTTTATACAATCAATTCAATTTACTGTACTGAAATGGACCCCACCACTTTAAAAAAAAATATTTACTATACTTTTTAGAAACAATTTTGGTTCTGCTAGGGGCTATCGCTAAAGAATTCTTTATTAATTTCTTTAAACTCATTTAATTATTGGTTTCTGGCGGTTTACCGCCAGCAAAGAACAGCTTACTAATTTAAATAAATTCAAAAATTTTCTATTTTTGATATCTCCAGTCCTTAGACGGAGTCTTTTCCTGGGAGGGGGCGGGGCTATTTTGTTAAATACTAGATATTACGAAGTTTTTAAAAAATTTTTTATTTTTTCAAAACTTGGGAGCTTGCGACCGGACGTAATATCTCATGTATTTAACGAATAGGGCGGATTAGATATTAAATTTACTTCTCCCCCCCCCCGTTTGTGGTTTTATTAAAGATTTCATTATCGGAATCGCTAAAAGAACCTCATTTGATATGATTTCATAAAGAAGAAGCCATCAATAGAATTCATTTATTGGTCTCTTTTATTGAAATCATTTGATAGGCACCTTTTTATTGAATTCGCCTGATGGTGCCACAATAGAACTACTGTGCTTTTCTTGAGGGTTGCATTACTCCTCTCAAGCTCTTTTAAGAATCTAATCTCTCATTTTTCTAAACTATTTAACCCCCACTAGGGCTACTATTCTAGGACTATATCCTGGATCCAACTAAGGGATTCTATAAAAGGTCACTCATCTTTGCTACTGAAAATTTAAGTTTAAAAGGTTTATTTTAAAAATAACATGCCAATAATCCAGTAATAAAATCTAATTAAAATGTTTTTAATGTGAAAATTAGAATAAAAAAATATGTGTATTTATAGTCTAAAACAAAATTATAAAAAGAAATAAAACTTAAATTGCTAGAATAATCTACTTTGATTCTCTTCGCCTTTATAATAAGGTTTTAATCCTGCTTTATTTTTAAAATATTCAGTTAATTCATCATTTTTAATATTATCACGCGATAATTCAAATTCTTTAGTAGATGCGTACACTTCATGTACTTTGAAAAGATCGTTCATATTAGTTCTTAAAGACCTATCTTTAGTTACATATGGTCTTAATTGTGAAGCCAAATCATTTATATTTTGATTTGAACATACCGGACAATCACAAGACAAATTACCTTCAGAATCAACTATTTCTTTAACTGGTGGAATTAACATATTATTTGAATCAAAATATCTGGCAGTGTTATAATGTTTAGTTCCTCCTCCACGACCTTGAGGTATTTCAATAGAAACTGTATCTATGTTAAATCGTTGAAGAGCATGTAATTGTGCGTTTGGTGCTTGCCATCCAGGAAAACGTTTTACACTTGAGCAATGAACCCAAAACTCTGTCTTTCCTAATTCAGCCAAATCCATTAAATTAGGTCTAAATTCATTAATAGATGCAAATTTAATCCCAATTGTATGTAAAGCTCCCTCATGTTCTAATAACTGTTTAAGTTTAGCACGAAACAAATAGTGATGTTGATTAATATTTAGATAAGGCATTAATGTAGCTTCTGGGTCTCTATTGTAGACATATTCCCAATATTTTAAAAAATTATTATAAAAAACGTCAGAACTACAATTTTTAGAAGGTTCTGGCAACGAAATAATCGGTAAATGTGAATCAATTTGTAAATCTATTAAACTTAACATATCTCTATCACTAAGAGTTACATCGTCAGCAATTTGAGGATAAAATTTTACAATAGATCTGTCTTTGAAACTTTCTGCGTGAGCATTTATTTCACGCATTCTTCGTGCAAAAACCCCGTTTTTTCTATGTAAGCTCCGTACACTCTCTTCATTATTAAACCTTTGCGTTATTTCAAAAATAGGGTTTAAAAATGGGCCATCAAAGCTAACATTTTGTTTAGCATTTATTTCAGTAGTTGTTGGGGCTTTCGTAGGAGTTTCAAAAGATTTTGATTTAGATGAAACATTTACCTTCAATACTCTTCCATGAAAAGATTCACCACCATAGCAAATCTTTGGTTTTTTTACAAATTCCATCAAAGACACCTTATTTTAATATGTTGTCTTTGATTTTGGATTTACTAGCATATAAAGGATAGTCTCTATATACTCTTTTTAGTATTCCCCTATTACCATACTGATCCCATCCTAATCTTGTAAAATGAAGTTTTTTAATCTTATCAGGAGATATTTTTTCTATAAGAGACTTAGCAACTTTTTCTCCTTTTTCTGTAAGCTTTATTATTTTTTTCCCGCCTTCAAACCTGATTATGGTTATAAGATCTCCATCCATCTCTTGCAAGTTATTTTCTAATAATCTACTAAATGGTCCAAATTTATCAGGATAAAAATTTAAAGAATTAACATTTAGTCCTATTTCTCCTGCAGCCTCTTTCTCTAAAAGAAAAGCCTCTTTCATAAATAGTGTTTCTTTAATTGGAACTTCTGGATCTACTCCTAATAATAAAAGGATAGTATCCTCTGGATTTAAATTTATTCCCTTAGAATCCCTCATTGAGAGTAATTTTTCCGCTTCAAGAGGGTTTATGGTCTCTAACCCACACTCATCACATATTTCTACTTCTGCAAAATAGCCAGGAATAATTTCCTTTTTCACTCGGCGTAGATTATGTTTACATGTTTCTTTTTTCATACTATCTTTTCATAATTACAGTTTTTATGATCCAAGCTTCGTCATCAACCCATCCTGAATATTCCTTAAAGACTACTACTTTAATATCTTTTTTACCCCATTTTTCACATCTTTCATGGGTATCATCTTTTCTTCTTCCATCTTCACAATCTGAACCATATTTAAGGATATTAACAACGTCATATAATTGCATTCCAATTTCATGCATTTTTTGTGTAGCATGGTAAGTTGGAACTAAAGTTAGTCCTCTCCAGGATGGGGGCCAATCTGTGGATTCTGAATCAAGAAACACTAATTCTACTCCTATTTATGTTTAATTTAGTTAAAATATTTTTTGAATGGAGTATATTAGTTTTTAAAATATTTAATATTATATCTTCTAAATTCATTTTCACTATGGTCATAATTTGAATTTGGAATAGTTAGTTGCTATGTTATATTTAACTATTTTTATTGTTTAACCTAGCATATGAAAAGTAATTATAAACTTTTAAATTTTAAATAAAAAAAATAGCAAAAATATGCCGATAATTATTATATATTTTAACTAATATTATTAAAAATTTTTAAAAATAGTTGAGGGGTTGACTGGGATCTTAAATAATCCCAATTAGTGCCTTTTACGTTTTTAAAATAAAATAGTTGAAAAAGGAGGTGAAATTCCCTTCGTTTTTATCGTTAAAATTAATAAATGACTTTCTTTTCCGTGGATAAATTCTTAAAAATTTAAAAATAAAAACATTATTACATATTCAAATAAAAAAACTCAAAATACCAAATGTAATTAGTACCAGAAAAGTCTAATTTACCTCTTAAAAATATTTTTTTCAATTTTATATACAGTATAGTTACTCATTCTCTTTATTTATTGAATAATTATCTGCCATTATTATATCTCAGTACTTTCTCAATAATCTAAAAATAAAGAAAATAAGAGAAGTGAAAAAGAAATAAACTATAAATATATACTGAAATGCTATTTTTTTATCATTAGAATTTTTAAAAATATAAGATGAAAATTAAAAGTTAATAAAATATTCTGTTCAGGTGTTTTCAGTTACTAAATTTGATTTTTCTTGTTTTTCCAGTAATGGAATAACAACTGTTTCTTCTTCATATGCACCTGCATCGTGGATTAAACACCCTTCAATTTTAGAGTTAATTGTTTCAGAGTCTTCTGTGTCCACCAAATCAACTATTTCAATTTGATTTCTAAATCTCTCAATAGCATCTTCAGTGACATTTTCAAGATATGGTATTGCCCCTTCAGCACCTACTATTCTTTTTTTTGCATCTACACCATTTTCATATAGAGCTTTAATAGTTTGGCCGGTGATGTGTCCTTGGACTTCTGCACCGCAAACCACCAGAAATCTTATGTTAGGGTTGGAAACAACGTTACCAATGACCTTTTCAATGCCAAGATTTTCAGTGTGGAGAGAGCCTGATATGCTTGCTCCTGCTTTAACAGG
This sequence comes from Methanobacteriota archaeon, assembly GCA_023436175.1. Taxonomy (GTDB): domain Archaea; phylum Methanobacteriota; class Methanobacteria; order Methanobacteriales; family Methanobacteriaceae; genus Methanobacterium_D. The sequence continues at coordinate 9,320 of JAEZKE010000038.1, read as the reverse complement.
CATGTCTTCCATATGAGACCCAAGGGTGACTACTGCTACTGCACTTTCTTCGTCTCCAACTTTGTAATCGCCTACTATTTGAGGCCATCCTTCAGCAGTTTGTTTTTTGTCTACCATACTTTTTCATCTCCTAAATCTCTGATTTTAGGACCAAAACCTGTCAAAAATCATGCCCCCTAAAAACCTATGGTTTTGCAGACCATGATTTTTGAAAGTTTTAGCTACAATTTTTTTAATGATTCTTTAACTGGTAGTTAATTTTTAACTATCAGTTAAATTTTAACTTGTAGTTAAAAGTATATAAAATTTTTTATTGGCTTAATTGATCTTGTAATCTCAAGAATTGCACAAATTAGATAACATAAAAATTAAGTTATTTAAGGTGTTTAAGGTTTCTAATTTATTATAAGCCCATACATACTTTAAAAGTTGTGTGCATTGGCTAGATTTACTGTGCAGGAGGAACTATTTGATGAGTTATTTAAAGTAAGCTTAAATTTTTAATACAGAACATTTATATCTTCTAAACTAATTTTTAAATAGTAATGATGAGAAAAATCACAGATAAGAATTAATGCGGTGAATCATAATGGTCATTTCCAGAAAACAACGAGAAAGAGAACAGAGGCACAATGGACTTATAGATGCTGCAGAAAAGCTTTTCTTTGAAAAGGGCTACGATAATGTTACAATGGATGAAATAGCAGATGAAGCTGAGGTTAACAAAGCACTTCTGTACTATTACTTCAAAAATAAAGAAGCCCTATTTTTTGCTGTTGATCTTCGGGGAGTTAGAATACTGCATGAAATGTATTTTAAATGTTCTAATCTTGATGTTGATGGTTATACTAAAATAAAATCAATGATTCAAGCTCTTTTTAAATTTTCCAAGGGCTATTCAGATTATTTCCGTATTTATCGCTATGCAAGGACAGAAAGGTTCCAGATGAGTGATAATGAGGACGCAAAGGAACTTGTAGATCTGACAACTGGAATATGGAGACTTATGGTTGAAGCGATACTTCAGGGAATGAAAGATGGAACCATTAGAAAGGACATAGATCCTGTAGAAATGTCTATTTATATTAATGTGATGAGTATGAGCGCTTTAAATATTGATATAGGTTTTAAATTTATATTGGAAAGTAGAGGAATACATCAAGATAAATTTTGGAAAGATTTGCAGCGTTTTTTAAATCCTGCAATTACAAACTGTTCTTTAATTGATTAAATATGCAGAAGATAATTGTAATGATAGAGAATAAAAAGAATATTTATTCTAATTAGTTATCAAGAATAGATTTCAGATTGTTTTTTCACAATCAAAACAATAATTTGTTTTTCTGTTTGTCTTGAAAATTTTACCACATTTTTTACATTTTACTGTATGTAATGATGATTCTTTATCAATAATATCTAATGAACATGAACATTTCCAGCCCATTTTACCTTTTAATTGAGCTTCAAATTCTTTATCAATATCATTTTCTTTCACCATTTTTTAAACCTCCATTAATATAAGAATACACCAATGAGCATCGTATGTTTTTTTCAATGATTCTCTTGACTTTAAAAAAGAAGAGGAACAAAAATAAATCAATGGTGCTCTCCGCTGGAAATTATATATTTGTAGATATGGTGAGAAGATAGTACAAAATGAAGCATTGCTTCTGTGTATTCTCTGGCAGCATCTACATCACTTAAGTCATAATTCTTTGCGGACATGGCTTTATCGAACCTTCCCCTCACCTCTTCTTCAACTATACTTTTCAAGAATTCTATTGTTTCTGTAGGATCTCCGTTTTCTATGTCCTTTTCTGCTTTAGGAACTACTGGCCCCCAATCCAAACCTGCTGGCTTAAGTCCAGTGTAAGGCGCTCCTTCACCTTCACGATGCAAACGTACTGCAGTTTCAAAGAACCAAATATCAGCGACTTCTGCAGCATCTTGCCCTAATTTTCTAGCCTTAATAGTTTTATTAAATGCTTGTGTTAATTCATCTTCTGCTTTTTTAGGTACAAATGGTAGGACATAATACACATTTCCTGTTTCTAAAGCCTTTCTGCACGCAGAAACTACAGGTCCATCCATTGTATCACAGTGTGGAGCCATATAATATCACCTCTATGTTATATTATTATTTTACACCATAAACTCGAATTCAATCATTTTAGGCTTTTTTATAGGACTTTTGTAGATTTACCTGGTTTTGGAACCTTTACTATCAATATTTGAAGATCATCTTTTCCCTCATTATGCCATGAATGAGGTATTCTAGCAGGGCTGTCGATAAGAGAGTCTTTTTTGACCGTTTCTTTTTCATCTCCAATTTCAACAATACCTTCACCATTTAAAACATAAAAAAACACGTCAACAGGCGTAATATGTTTCTTTAATGATTCTCCAGGTTTTAGTGTCATATGTACTGCCACTGCGTTTTCGGTATCATATATTTTACGTGCATCTACTCCATGTGGATTTGGAGAGGATTCAACATTTGCAATTTCAACTATTTTCATTTTTTATCACCTACCAATCTAATTATTAATTTAATCTTTAGCATTGAATGAATACTTAATAGTTTCTTTAGGGCATTTTTCTATACATTCACCACATAATATACAATTTAAATTTTCCATAGAATTGCTTTTAACCATATCACTGACATTTAAGCCCATAGGACATGATTTATCACATAATTTACAATTAGAACAGTTATGGTCTGATATTAAATGTAAAGATGGTATTTTAAGTATTCTACCTAATTTAGCACCTATTGTTAAAAAAACTCCTTGTGGACATAAATACCTACAGAATGCCCTACTTCCAAATATTACAGATAAAAGACCAATTGTTATAATGAAAGCAAGTATTAAAATGACCATTTGTGGATTGCCATTTGGAGCAAATAGATTCACTCCTTTCAAACCTCCAATCTTTAAAATGAAATAGGAAACCATTAAAAAGAAAAGCACAAAAACAATATACCTTACTTTGTCTGCTTTCACATGTTTTGGTTTCTTATTTAGAACATGTTTACCTAATAGTTCTTGTAATGCTCCATATGGACATGTGTAACCACATGATGCTGATCTACCCATAAATAATGATAGGATGAACCACACTGCAAAAACAATAAAGCTTGCTGTGATTATTCCATTTCGAATCCCCAATGACAATAAAATAGGAGAATATATGCTAAATAAGATTGGTAGCATTATTACTAGTGCTACTAAGATATGGCTTCTTATCCTTATTTTATGATTTTTCATCTAATTACCTCCAATTTTTTAGAGCATTCGCTAAACTAATCATTGAATAGCCTTAAATTTCAAAAATATTATATTATGTGTGTTTCATAGAATTTTTCTCTTGTAATATAGTCAAATATTCGTAATATTTAAATATTTTTTCACTAAATAAGTATAAAATGAAAAAATAATGGAGGATTTTTTATTCCAATAAAACAAGCCACGATAAATGCCTTTAAAACAATGGGACTTACAGAATATGAATCTAAAGCATATCTATCATTAGCCTCTTTCATTTCTGCTACTGCATTTGAAATTAGTGAAACTTCAGGGGTTCCTCTTTCCAAAACATACGATGTGTTAAAAAATTTACATAAAAAGGGATTTATTGAAATTACAAGGGGAAAACCATTAAAATATAGTGTAGTACCTCCTCAAGATGTTTTTAAAAAATCCAGAATTAAAATTAAGGAAGAACTTGACGAAGCTGAATCAGAGGTTAAAACCATTTATGAAAACCAGATACCCAAATCACAGGCTCCTATCTGGTTAATTTATGGGGCAGATAAAATTATAAAAAAAGAAATTGAAATCATTGGACGTGCTAGGGATACATTGCATATAGCAGCAGGATTCATGTTCCAAAATGAAATTGAACAATTGAATAAAGCTTTAAATAAATCCTTAAGAAAAGGAATTCAGACTAGAATAATAGCAGCGCCCTATAGTATCACTGATGGAGAAAAAATAGACATATCTGAAGGTTTAAAGGAATTAGATTGTGAAATCAAAACTTTTCAAATACCATTCATAAAAGCGATAATCCGTGATAAAAAAGAAATGATGTTAATATTTTCTAAATTTAATGATGGAATTGTAATATCACAAACAGCAATTGGTGTATGGAACCAGTACTCAGAATTTGTAGAAACCATAGCCGACTTATATAATTTAGTTTGGACAATGAACTTCTTCAAACATTACTATTAAAATCTAAAAGAAAAAGGTAGTTTTATTAATTATTTAACTTGATATAATGGCACATATACAAAGTTTTAAGATCTTATTCCGTTGGTTCAAACTGATCTTTACCTACTCCACATAGTGGACAAAGCCATTCATCTGGTAAATCTTCAAAAGCAGTTCCAAGATTTATTCCGTTGTCAGGGTCTCCTTTTTCAGGATCATATACATAGTCACATATTATACATCGATATTTCATAAAATTATCTCCTATGGCATTTTATATGTAAATTTTACAGAACAATAGAAAGTATTTTTTCTCATATACTTTCAGTTTATATTAGATATTTCTAGTAAGAAGTTTCTTCTACTTCCTCAATAAAATAAATTTCTGGCTCTATTGCAGCTCCACCTTTTTCAAATCTCTTTTTACGACTTTGTGGTTCATAAAACTTCCGAGCCTTATCCAAATCATCCCATTCTAATAAAATATAAATTAACCTAGGATCATCTGCATCACGAAGTACTAAACCCCCTTTTGATCCATTAGCTTTTCTATCAGCAGAGAATCCTTCAAATGCTGCCTTCCATTTATCATAATCAGGAATTCGTCTTTTAATTAGTACCTTTGCCAATTTTTCACCCATAATTTTTTATAACTATTTTAAAGTTATATAAACTTAAGATCGTATCATTGTAAGAATCATTTTATATTTTTCAATAGCTTTAAGTGCATGAGGCTCATTTGCAGGCATAATAATCATATCACCTTTACTTAAAAGATTTCTCTCACCCGAAATAGTAATCTCGGCTTTGCCATCGATAATTTGAACCATAGCATCGAAAGGGGCAGTATGTTCACTTAAACCTTCGCCTTTATCAAAAGCAAATATTGTCACTGTTCCAGTATCCTTTCTTATGATTTCTCGGCTGACTACTGATTTTTCTTGATAATCAATCAAGCCCTCTATTTTTAAGACTTTTGAAATAAGTTCACTCATAATCATATCTCTCCTAAAAATAAATGAAATTATGGGATATTATCCCAATATTGTTTTTATATCTTCTACTGGATCTCCCAATGTTTTTATATCATAGTTTTCAACTAAGACATTTAAAATGTCTTCGTTTATCCATGCTGGGACAATTGGGCCGAGGTAGATTCCTTTAATTCCAAGTGCAAGTAAGCTCCAGAGTATAGCTGCTGCTTTTTGTTCCATCCAGCTTAAAACAAATGTTAGAGGAAGTTCGTTTATTTCAAGGCCAAATAGTTCAGATAATGCTGCTACAATGTCAATTCCCACTATTGCGTCGTTACATTGACCAAGGTCTATTAATCTTGGAATTCCTTCAATATCTCCAAGTACAAGGTCGTTGAACCTGTACTTACCGCATGCAAGTGTTAGTACAACTGTGTCTTCTGGTAAATTTTTCACAAATTCCCTGTAGTAACTTGTTTTTGGTAATGGTGAGTCACATCCACCTACAACAAAGAATCTTCTTATTTTTCCGGCTTCTACAAGCTCTTTAATTTTTGGTGCTAGTGCAAGGACTGTAGAAGCGCCGAATCCTGTTGTGAATACTTTTTCTCCAGGTTCTTCTACAAGTTCAGGTAAAGATTTTGCTTTTTCAATTAATAGTGTAAAGTCATAACCTTCTATATGTTGGACTCCAGGTAATTGTGCAACTCCTGATGTGAACATTCTTTCTCTGTAAGCATCTGTTGGTATTAGAGCGCAGTTTGATGTGGCAAGGGCTGCGACAGGATACTTTGTAAATGTTGTCCTTTGGTCAAACCATGGTCCTCCTAATTGGCCGACGAGATGGTCGAATTTTTTAAATTCGGGGTATCCATGTGCAGGAAGAAGCTCCGAATGAGTGTAAATATTGATTCCGGTTCCTTCTGTCTGTTTAAGTAGTTCATATAATGCTTTTAGGCTGTGTCCGGTTGCTACTATGGCATGGCCTTTTTTGGTTCCGGTACTTACTTCTGTTGGTTCTGGTTCGCCAAATGTTTCGATATGTGCCTTTTTTAAAAGCTGCATTGTTTTTATGTTCATGTTTCCGGCTTCAACTGCCAGTTTAACGAATTCACCTGCATCTTGGTTTACGTTTGTTAGTGTTGAATAGAATCCTCTTTCTAAGAAACCGTCTATTTCAGAGTCTGTGTATCCTAATTCTCTTGCATGGTAAAGATAAGCTGATATACCTTTAATTGCAAATAGTAGGTTGTCTTGAAGTCTTGCAACAGTTGGTTGTTTTCCACATACTCCTCTTACAGTACATCCAGTTCCCCTTGCAGTTTGGGAACACTGGTAACAGAACATGTCTAATGCTTCATTATCCATTTTTTTATACCACCTTTTTTCTGTATTCATTCGTTATGTATAAAACAATTATAAACATTTTTTGTTATAAAATTAGCAATATTTTAAATTTAAAATTTGAATAAAGATCAGATAATCTCATTCTTAAATTTTTCAAAGCCTATTTTGTTTATAAATCTACCCAAACGTTTATTTCCTTCATTTTCTTTGTAGTATCCTATAATTTTTGTTATAAACCTTAAAACTTCTTCATCTTGTAAATTTTTAGCAAGTACTTGTCCTATCATTGGTTTTATTCCACAAGTTCCACCAACAAGTAGATTCCATCCTTTTTTAGTGCCAATAAGACCAATATCTTTAACTGCAGATTCTGCACATGAATTTTTACAACCTGAGACACCAATCTTTATTTTATTAGGTAATTCCATTCCCTGAAAATTTTCATCAATTTTCATCCCCATTTTTACAGCATCCTGTTCACTTTTCTTACAATAAGTAGTCCCTGGGCAGAATTTAGCAGATCTAACTCTTTTACCTATGAATCCTCCAGGTTTCATATTAAGATCTTTCCAGATTTTGTCTATATCTTCGTATTTAATTCCAATAATTGCAATACGCTGGTTAGATGTTACTTTAAGTGTTTTGGCATTGTATTTTTCGGCAATATTTGCTATTTTTATTAATGTAGCAGGATCAATTAGACCTCCGGGAATATAAGGAATTATTGCATATGTTTCCAAGTCTTTTTGAATTACTGCACCTTTTTCAGGAATATTTTCTGACATTTAGTATCATTCTCCAATTATTTCGTTTTTAGTAATTTAAATCATTTTATATTTATATTAAGAGTACAATTGTGAAATCCCCATTATACAACTCTTAACTAAATAAATAATCTTTTTATCTATATTAACCAAATAGCACCATATTAATATTAAGGTGATGAAATATGGCAGATGTACTTGTTAAAATTAAAGTAGAAAATTACGACAAATGGAAATCCATGTTTGACAAATTCGTTGAAGATCGAAAATCTAAAGGATCTAAAGGAGCAACTATCTTTCGTGACGCAAAAGACCCTAATTTAGTTATGATTTTACTAAAATGGGATGATCTAAGCAGTGCACAGAAGTTTTATGAACCCCAAATTAGTAAAAAAATACCACAAAAAGGAGGAGTAGCAGAAGAAGAAATTTATTTCCTTAATGAAGTAGAAAAAACCTCAGCTTAATCTATTTTTTTAAATCATATTTAATTATCTTCTTTTTCCCCTATTCATATCTTCATTTTCGCATTTTCTAACCTTATAATCAATAATATTCAAATTTAAACACCAATTATAAATATAGGTACTATATTTTAAACTTCTTGAGTTTATGCATACGAAAACTAATTTATGTATCCAAAAATGGTTGGGGGTTGACTGGGATCTTAAATGATCCCAATCTTTAGTGCTTCATTACGTTTTAAAATAGACATGAATTATTTGAAAAGGAGGTGAAATTCCTCTTCGTTTTTATTGTTAAAACCAAATAAATAACTTTCTTTTCCGTGTAAAAATTAAAAAATGAAAAATATAATCAAAATTTTATACAATTAATAAATTTAAATAGCAAATTCGCAGATTATATTGGCTAAGCCAATTAAAAAAGTAATTGAAACCATTATTTGAGTTTTTTTAGTAGTTTCATTATGTAAAGTTGGATATAATAAATAAGAAGCTGCAGCAATAACAATTACACCAATTATAAGATTAATCATTTTCTTTTTCTCGGTCTTCGTGTCTTCTTACTACTTTCCAGCTATATTCGATTACATCATACTTTTTTACATTGTTAGCTTTAATCCATTCATCAGTCGGCTGGACTCTAGGCGGTTGTTCCCCGGTCCATTGTTTTACTACGTAATTTGGCACTTCTTTCTTTTTATCGACTGTCATCAGAGGGTATTTTGTATTAATAGCTTAAAGTAGTTTACTAATTTATTAGGTGTATTAAATTAGGATTATTTAATATTTTCCTATATACAGAATTTGTAATGTCTGAAAATTTAAATATAAAAAAAATAAAAAATAATATTGGATTTCATGGTTTAAGCGCTTCCAGAAAATCCACATTTATCTTTTCTTTTAATATTTCTTCCAAATAGCTGTTCTCAGTTATGTATCGTTGCATTCCACTTGGAAGAGTCTTATAATTGTTTTTATTGGTCCTAATTATACATTGATTTCCAATTAGGATATTGGGTTTATTTTCAACTGCCCTATTATCCTTAGTCTTGAAGAAAGGAATTGATAGTTGTTCTATTTGTTCATAATGTACTTCAGACATATTTTCAAACACTTTACAAAATGCATAAGTGTATAATTCTTCATTTGATGGGCTTTTAACTTTTAAAAACATTGTTTGTTCAGAATTTATGCCTAATGCACTTATAGCCTCTTCCTCAACATTTTCCATATTGTTTACAGATTCTTCTTCGATTTCTTCAATTTTAGATTTTCTTTTTCCTGGAAGATCAACAGGTTCAACAATGGGTTTGTGATCAATGTGTGTGTGCGCTTGGGTTTTATGCATTGATTCTTCTTCGTCATCATCATCAAAATCTATAAATTTTCCAGTTTCAAGGTTAAATCCTTCACGTTCTATATATTCATATATTGCATTTTCTAGCTCTTTTCCACCGGTAGTGTAATCTGTTTCTTTTTTTGCTTCAACAAATTTACTAAAGTCTTCCTTTACTTTATCTGACTTTATTCTTACTGCAAAAATATGCTGTT
>JAEZKE010000019.1 GCA_023436175.1 Methanobacteriota archaeon | reverse complement strand
TTTATCTTGATTTACTTTAAGTTCCATTTGATCACCTGTAAGATTAAGTTTTTAAAGATTCTAATCTCTGTTGCCATGATTTAGATTTAGTAGGTGTGTATTTAACCCCAGTTCGTTTTACATCTATAGATTTTGTAGGACATACATTAGCACAAGCTCCACAGTAAATACAGAACTGTTCTTCTTTCTGGAGTTTGTCGCCAATTTCCCCTGGTTTTGAAGCTTTAGGGAAAGATAATACACTACATGGACATATATCTACACATGCCCCACATGCTTCACATGATTCCTGGTTAATTTCCAGTTCACCTTCGAATGGTTTTTCAACTGCTGCTGCTTCTTTTGGACAGACTTCTTCACACCATCCGCATCTTACACAGGATTCTTCATCTATGATTGCTTTTCCAGTGATTTCAGCTGCTTCTGGGCTGATTTCGTATTCACCGTATGAACATGCTCTGCATGCTTCCATTATTGCATTTTCAGGACATGCACGTTTACATACACCACAGTAAACACATTTTTCTTCATCCACTGTAATTTCAAAGTCTTCAGGACCTTTCTGTTCAATTGTTATAGCATCTGCAGGGCACATTTCTTCACATACACCACAGTCTATACATTTTTCCTTGTTGATCTCGATTTCACCAGATACAAGTTTTGACCTGTCCGGAAGTACTCTTGCAACAGTTATTGCTTCTTGTGGGCATGCTCTTTCACATGCTTTACAGTAAACACAATCTTCATCACATATTTCTGCAGAAGATATTAGACGTGGATATGTTTCTATTTCACTTATTGGTTTACCATCTATTGTGAGTTCTAATGCTTCTACGGGGCATGCAACATCGCACATACCACAAAGTACACATTTATGTTCATCGATTGTTATTTTAGGCTCTTCAGCACCGGTTCTTACTATAGCACCGATGTCGCCGAGTTCTATTGCCTCTACTGGGCATATTTGTTCACAAATGCCGCAGCCAACACATGTTTCATTTTTGAATGATAGCTTTCTTTCTTCTTCAGCTGATCTTTCAATGTTGAAATTTTTGGCTTTGACTTCTTTTGTAGTTGTAGCCATTTTTTTATTCCTCCGAAAATTTTCAATTTTTTTAGAGTTCCAAAAACCTGTCAAAACCCTTAGGTTTTCAAATGCTTCAGTTTTTGATAACTTCCAAATTTTTTAAAATTTTGGGGTTCGGAAAATTCCTAATTTTCCTGAACCTCCATAATTTTAATTGAGTTAGTAGGACATTTTTCTTCACACATAAGACATCCGCAACATGATTCGGAATCTATTTGTGATTTGAGATTATCCAACGATATGGCATTCATCAAACATGTATCTACACAAAGTCCACAACCAATACATGAATCCCTCACTTTTGCCATGTATTTCTGGTTTAAACATGTTTTAACAATTGTTCTTGTTGTATCTTTGTTTTCCAAAAGAGCGCTTGTCAACTCCAGGAAATCCTTTGGACAGAAACCCTTAATGAGTTCTGCTATCTCTATAGATCCCATCGATATATTTCTACCATTTAAATAATGAGAAAGTGTAGATCTGTCCATATCCAGCATTTCTGATATTTCTCTCTGGCTGTATCCCTTCCTAATGAGTTCTACTGCCGCTAAATATTTTAATCCTGAAGCAATGTGTTTTGGCATAATGGACACCTTGTGTATTAATTACACATCTTGTTTCTATAAATATATATATTTCGACTAGGTTAATATAGGAAATTATATATAGTGATGTGTAGTTGTAACACATCTTTACACTTTAAAATTCAGCACACATATGCATACTTTTTGAAAAAAACTGCATACAATTAAAGCCTTTAAAATATAGTAATTTTAAATTTTAAGCCAGATAAAACGTTTTTCTATATTTATATTTGAACTTATTTTACGGCTCCTCACAATTTTAAAAGTTAACAAAATAACAACCTATTTGCACTAGCTATTCAAGACTTATTAAAGATCAAAAAACAATCAATTTTTTATGAGCGTTTAACTGGTGTTTATTATGTACTCATCGAACCTAATTCCTGTAAAAAATGCACTGCAAATAATCGAAAGTGTAAAAATAACCCCTACTAAAGAAGAGATAACTCTTGAAGAAGCAAATGCAAGAGTTTTAGCCGAAAATATTGAAGTATTGATTGATGTTCCTCCATTTGACAGATCTGCAATGGACGGATATGCAGTAATAGCAGAAGATACTCAAGATGCATCTAAATCCAATCCAATATATCTCGAAGTTATAGATGAAATTGGAGCTGGAAATACATCTAAGCACACTTTAAGTCGGGGAAAAGCTATTAGAATAGCAACAGGTGCACCTATGCCCGCCCGATCAAATGCAGTTGTAATGGAAGAAGATATTGAACAGATAGATAACAAGATCAAAATAACCAAAAGCGTTGCTTTTAATAGAGATATAGCGCTTAAAGGGGAAGATTTAAAGAAAGGAGAAATTATTTTAAGGGAAGGACAAATTTTAGGGCCACACCACCTTTCTGTGATAGCTTCATCAGGTTACAGTAAGGTTGAAGTATTCAAAAAGCCGAGAGTTGGAATTATTATAACCGGAAATGAGCTTGTAGAACCAACTGCAACCCTTGAACCTGGAAAAATACCAAATTCAAATAAATACGCTTTAAAAGGTGTTGTTGAAGAGTCCCTTGCAGTTCCGGACATTAAACACTGTGGAGATGACTTTGACACCATGGTTAATGAACTTCAAGATCATATTGAAAAATGTGATGTAGTAATCACAACTGGGGGAACTGCAATCAGCAAGGGAGATGTTGTGGTAAGCGCAACTTCCAAGCTTGGTGAAGTTTTGTTTCATGGAGTTGCCATAAAGCCAGGAAAACCTGTTGGATTTGGTGTTGTAAATAACAAAGCTGTTTTCATGTTATCAGGTTACCCCGTAGCTGCAGCTGTGCAGTTTGATATTTTTGCAAGAAACTACCTTCTAAAAATGCAAAATATCCATAAAGAGTTCGATTTAATAAAATGCACTGCAGGCGACGATATAAAATCTGCCAAAGGTAAATGCAACATAATAAGAGCAAAACTCGAAAATGGTTTAGTTTATCCAATAAAAACAAAAGCAGGCATAAATAAATCAGTTGTAATGTCAAACTGTTATATATTCGTTGATGAGGATACTAAAAGTATAAAAAAAGGTGAAGAGTGCAATATAGTTAAGTACAGCTCTTTTAAGATTTTTGAATAATATTCAATTTTTTAAAGCCAGTATTTCCGGAAATAGCTTTATCTTATTTTTTATTCTCTATTTCCTTAAGAAGTTCCTGAGCTTCCCCGAAATTTTCATCCTTTACAAGTAAGCTTCTGAGTATTTCAACAGCCTTATCATATTTTTTAATATGGTACAGCCCATTAGCCTGCAGGTATGAAGCATATTTATAAAAAGCATCGTCGTCTTTAGAGTAAGTGTAAAGGAAATTGTCAAGTGCAGTTACAGATTCATCATATTTTTTTAACATAAATAGAGTGTATCCTTTGTTATACCAAACCATCCTATCAAGGGAATTTATACGAATAACCTGTTCAAAACAGTCCAGTGCCTGTTCATATTTCTTAAGTTCTAGAAGGGCTATTCCTTTATTGTTCCATGCAGGAAAAAAATCTTCATCCAGATCAATTGCTTTATTAAAAAATTCTACTGCTCGTTGAACTTCGCCCTGCCCTAAAAAGGACATAGCTTGTTTATGAAACATTTCCACTTCTTTTTTAGCCATTAAAATCAACCCCAATAACTCTCATATTTTCCATTATGATTATTTATTTCAATATTATATAAAAATAAAAATTTAAAATTGTGATAAACTTACTCCTTTTCAACCTTCACTGCACAAACCTTAAACTCCGGCGTGTTGGAAATAGGGTCCATTGCAGGACTTGTAAGCACATTGGTAGGCGTCTTGCCGAAGTGGAATGTCATGAATACCACTCCTTTTGGAGACATATCAGTGACTTCTACCCTTGTTTTAACTTCACCCCTTCGGGATATAACCTTAACAATATCCCCGTCCTCAAGTCCAAGTTCTACTGCGTCCTCAGGGTTTATTTCAACAGGATCATCACCGTACAATTCAACAAGACCATCAGCGGCCCCAGTCATAGTAGTGGTGTGATAATGATAAATACTACGTCCGGTTGTAAGAAGCAGTGGATATTCTTCATCAGGCAGTTCAGCAGGAGGTCTGTAATGTAAAGGTATGAACTTTCCTTTACCGCTTTCGGTTGCAAATTTTTCTACATGCAGAATTGAAGTTCCAGGGTCTTTTTCATCCATACAAGGCCATTGTATACCTTCTTCTTCAATACGACCATATGTAATTCCGCCAAATATTGGGGCGACTGAAGCAAGTTCATCCACAATTTCTGATGCATCTTTAAATTCAAACCCTTCTGCGCCCATCTTTTTAGCAATATCACATATTATTTCCCAATCAGCTTTAGATTCCCCAATCGGTTCTATTGCTTTACGTACCCTTTGCATCCTTCGTTCTGCATTGGTGAATGTACCGTCCTTTTCAGCATAAGACGCTGCAGGCAGTACCACATCAGCCAAACGTGCTGTTTCAGTCAGGAAAATATCCTGAACTATTAAAAATTCAAGATTTTCAAGGGATTTGATGATACTTGAAGAATCAGGCTCGCTTAAAACAGGGTTTTCACCCATAATATAAAGTGCTTTAACAGTTCCAAGACTTGATGCCCCTATAACAAATGGCATTTTTAATCCTACTGACTTATCAAGTTCACAGCCCCAGATTTCTTCAAATTTATTATAAACTTCCATGTCATCGACTTTCTGGTATCCTGGATATGAGTCAGGCAAACAGCCCATATCACAGGACCCCTGAACATTATTTTGCCCTCGAATCGGGTTTACTCCAGTGGACGGTTTTCCAATATTCCCAGTAAGGAGTGCCAAGTTACTGAGTGCAAATACGTTGTCAGTTCCATGGGAATGCTCAGTTATACCTAAAGAGTACAGAATAGATGCAGGTTTTGTTGTTGCATATAATCTTGCTGTTTCTCGTATTTTTTCTTTGTCAACTCCTGTGATTTCCTCAACTGCATCAAGATCAAACTCTTCAAGTGATTTTTTAAATTCATCAAAGTTTTCAGTGCGTTCACGGACAAAGGAAGGATCATATAGTCCTTCATCAACTATCACGCGCATTATGCCCATAAGAAGAGCAACATCTGTTCCAGGACTATGTTTTAAAAATATATCTGCATGTTTTGAAAGCTGTATTTCCCTTGGATCTGCAACAATAAGCTTTTTACCATTTTTAGCTGCCTCAATCATCCTCATACCTATAACCGGGTATGATGCTGTGGCATTGGTACCTATAATAAATAAACATTCTGCGTCAGGGATTTCATCTATAGAATTACTCATTGCCCCGCTTCCCATACTCCGAGCAAGCCCTGCAACTGATGGTGCATGACATGATCGTGCACAGTTATCCACGTTGTTTGTGCCCATTACAACACGTGTAAATTTTTGAATGGCATAATTATCTTCATTTGTACATCTTGCAGATGAAATTGCTGCAAAAGCGTTTCCATTATACTTTTCAAGGTTTTGAGCTATAAAATCAAGAGCTTCGTCCCAGCTCACTTCTTCAAATTCTCCATTCTTTTTTATTAAAGGTAAAGTCAGTCTGTCAGGGTGATTAATGAACTTGTATCCAAATCTGCCCTTAACACAGAGGTTGCCTTTATTTACTTTATTATCTGGATCAGCCCTTACACCAGTAATTTCATTTCCGCGGACTCCAAGATAGATATTACACCCAACACCACAGTAAGGACATGTACTTTTAACCTCTCTTGAAGGTTTTGGACTGTTTTTAGGAACTAAAGCACCTACAGGGCATTTAACAACACATTCCCCACATGATACGCATGCCGATTCCATTATAGGTTTGTCTGCAAATGTTGTAATCTTTGTATTGTACCCTCTAAACCCAAAATCAACCGCGCTTACACCTAACATTTCACTGCACGTTCTAACACATATTCCGCACAGTATACATTTTTTAAGGTCCCTGTCAAAAAATGGATTGGATTTATCTTTCTCTAATTCTATAGTTGAACACCTTAAACTTCCCAAATCATCTCTTTGAATGCCTAAATAAGAAGATATTTCCTGCAGTTTGCATTCATTATTTTTAGCACAGGTAAGACAATCCATCTCATGATTCGCAATTAAAAGTTCCGCAACAAGTCTTCGTACTTTATTTACTGCCCCACTTTCACTTTTTATATCCATTCCTTCCTGTGCAACTGTTTCACACGATGTAATTAGGCGTCCTTCATCATTTTCAACCATGCATAATCTACAAGCCCCATATGGTTTTAAATAAGGGCTGTAACATAAATTTGGAATGTAAATTCCATTTTCAAGCGCTGCTTCAAGGATGGTAGTCCCTTCTTCCGCTTCTACATTAAATCCATCTATTGTAAATGTGATTTTATTTTTCTTCATGTTAATCATTGAAACTTGTAAATTATCAAAAATTCTAAAATGAGTATAATCCAGTGTACATATACTTAAACTATCTCCAGAAATATAGAAAATATTCAATTCTATAAGTTATTTTAAAAGTTATATATTCTCATATTTATTTATATTGAACTTTCCAAAAAAGTTATACACTGAATTTATAGAATAACCAAAATGAACTTAATTATGATATATTGCTTGTGAATATATTATAGGTGTAATTATGAAAGTTATAGCCGTTTCTGGAACAAAAAATACTGGAAAAACAACACTCGTTACAAAAATCATTACTGAACTTACAGGCAGAGGTTTCAGAGTTGGAACCATTAAACACACCCACCACACATTTGATCTTGAAGGTAAAGATACATGGAAACACAGGGAAGCAGGGGCCGAGATTGTAGTAGGTTCAGGTGATGAAACCTTTTTAACTGTAAATGAAAACATGGACTTAGACCAGCTTTTAAGCATGATAAAATTTATTAAAGAACTTGATTTTGTAGTCTTAGAAAGTTTTAAACATTCTAAGTATGCTAAAATAGTCACATCAGATGTCGAAGATGAATTTACAATAACTAAAGTTAATGCTTTCGAAATAGACGAAAATAATATTAAGTCACTCGTAGATCTAATTGAAGAGAGAAGTTATGGTATTCTTCAGAATTTAGATTGTAAAAAGTGCGGTTTTGAAAACTGTACCGAGTTTGCAAAAGCAGCCGTAAAAGGTGAATTAAAGCAAGGTAAAGAATGTAAAACTGAATCTGATGAAATTTTACTCAAGATAGACAACCGTATTATTCCAATGAACTTTTTTGTGCAGGATTTCGTTAAAAATGCAGTTAAAGGTATGATAAAATCTCTCAAAACTGAAGAATTCGGAGTTGTTGAAGGTAGAAAAATTGAATTATTGATACGGGATAAAGATTAATTTTCTAATTTTTTATATTATTAAAAAAGAAAAAATTTATTTTGAATTTAAACTTTAAAAATAGCGTAAAGGATTTAAGCATATTTACTTGCTTTCATCCATTTATTTTTGGTATGCATTCCATAGCATCATATTTTCCAGAACACAGCTCAATGCATGTACCACATTTAATACATTTTTCCTGATCAATTACATGCGGCTGTTTCTTTTCACCGCTAATTGCATCTGCAGGACACGATTTAAAGCATAATCTACAGCCGTTACATTTATCAGTTATTATATGGTAAGATATGAAGTTTTTACATGCAAGAGCGGGACAAATACTGCCATTGATATGTGCATCATATTCATTTTCAAAGAACTTCAGTGTTGTAAGCACTGGATTCGGTGTGTTTTGACCTAAACCACAGAGTGAACCTGCTTTAATCCCTTCTGCAAGGCTTTTAAGTAGATCTATATCCTCAGGTTTTCCCTTTCCTTCAGTTATATCAGTCAGTATATCCAGCATCTGTTTTGCGCCTAATCTGCAGGGTACACATTTACCACATGATTCTTTCTGGGAAAATTCAAGAAAATAACGGGAAACTTCAACCATACACGTGCTTTCATCCATTATAACAAGGCCGCCAGAGCCCATTATAGCGCCTGCCCTGACAAGGGAATCATAGTCTATTGGAGTATCTATGAAGTTTTCAGGGATGCATCCCCCAGAAGGACCTCCAATTTGCACTGCTTTAAACTTTCTGCCCCTTGGAATACCTCCCCCAATATCAAAAATTACTTCTCTTAAAGTTGTTCCAAGAGGAACTTCAATTAAACCTGGCCTTTCAATTTCACCCACAAGAGAGAACGTTTTAGTCCCTTTACTTGATTCTGTTCCATATTCTGTGAACTTATCAGGTTTTTCCTGCATTATTAGTGCTACACTTGCGAGGGTTTCTACATTGTTTATAACAGTTGGTTTGCCAAACAAACCAGAAGTTGTTGGGAATGGGGGACGGGTTCGGGGAGTTCCCCTTTTTCCTTCAATTGATGCTATTAATGCAGTTTCTTCACCACATACAAA
This sequence comes from Methanobacteriota archaeon, assembly GCA_023436175.1. Taxonomy (GTDB): domain Archaea; phylum Methanobacteriota; class Methanobacteria; order Methanobacteriales; family Methanobacteriaceae; genus Methanobacterium_D. The sequence goes on along the minus strand of JAEZKE010000019.1, from coordinate 17,402 downwards.
TGCACCGGCGCCTTCTTTTATTTCTATATCAAAATTAAATCCAGAATCACAGATGTTTTCCCCTAAAAATCCGTATTCTCTCATCTGTTTTATTGCATGTTTCAAATGGTCCAGTGCAAGGGGATACTCAGCCCTGCAGTATATGTATGCTTTTTCTGCCCCAATTACATATCCTGCTGTGAGTATTCCTTCTAAAACTGAATGAGGATCGCTTTCAAGGAGAGATCTATTCATAAAAGCCCCTGGATCTCCTTCATCAGCATTACATATTAAATACCTGGTTTCTCCGCCTGAATCACGGCAGAACTGCCATTTCATCCAGGTAGGGAATCCTGCTCCACCTCTTCCTCTCAGTCCAGATTCTTTTATTTTTTCTATAACTTCTTCGGGTACCATTTTAATGGCATCCATAAATCCGCTGTACCCATCATTCGCGATGTAGTGGTTGATATTCTTTGGATCTATAATACCACAGTTGCGTAAAATCCGTCTTACTTGCGGTTTTAAAACTTCAGTATCAAAAAATAGAGGTATATTTTCAATTTTTCTTTCTCCAATGGTTCCAAGAGCATATTCTGGCAAAGGATCGTTCCCTACAATGTAAGATTTGATGATTTCTGTCGCTGCTTTTTTGGTTACATTTCCATAAAAAATTCCAGGCTCTCCCTGCTTAAAAATCGTTATTATTGGTTCTGCGTAGCATAGTCCAATACAGCCCACTTCAATGATCTCTGCACTTACATCATTTTTCTCTAATTCATCTTGAATTACAGATTTTACAAGAGCTGCACCTGCCGATTTTCCACATGTGGCAGAACCTATGAGTATCAACGGGTCTCCACTTTTATAAAGTGATTCATATTCCTTTTTTGCAGTTTTAACTATTTTATCAAAATTCATTGATTTCCCTTTTCCGTTATTAATCTAATTACTTATTTTTTCTTTAGCTTTTCTTTTAAAAAGCCTTTTAATGTTTTTTAAAGATATATGAGATTCAACTTCATCATTTACCATAGCACATGGTGCTAAAGCACAGCATCCGAGACATCCCACAGATTCAAGAGAATACTCTAAATCCGTGGTTACTTCTCCTTCTTTGATATTTAAATGCCTTTCAATTCCTTCTAATATTTGTGGTGCGCCCTGTACATGGCACGCAGTCCCTGTACAAACCATTATATGTTTTTTACCGATAGGAGTAAATCTAAACTGTGAATAAAATGTTGCAACTCCGTATATCTCACTCTCAGGCATCTTTAGAAAGTTTGAAAGCTCCATTATTATATTTTCAGGCAGATACCCATAATTAGATTGGATATTCTGTAAAATAGGGATTAATTCTGATTTTTTGCCTTTGTAACTTGATAAAATTTTGTTTAATTTCTCTTCCATTCTTTTCCACCGGTTTACCGTTACATTGATTATAATGTATTAACTGGATTTATAAGTTAACTGATTGATCCTGTTAAAAAAAGTAACATATAATAATTTTTATACTTTTTGTATTTTTATATTTATCTCACCCCATATCATCTGAAGTTTTTTTTGAATTTTTTATGTATAATAGGGCAAGTACGAATCAGTAATAAATATATTAAATTAAAATCATATTATAAACAGGTAAATAAAAAGAAATGGGGATAATAACCATGGCAGATGAACTTCCAAACCATTATGTAAGTATAAGAGATAGATATAAAGAATTTGGAAATGCATTAAGCGATTTAGGTAGAATAACAGATAAATCCGGCCCTATAGATCATAAAAATTCACATTTAATCCAACTTGCAGCATCGGCCGCCATAAGATCAGAAGGTGCTGTACACAGTCACGCAAGAAGAGCTCTTGATCTTGGAGCATCACCAGAAGAACTGTATCATGCTTTAATTATTGTTACAAGTACCATAGGATTTCCGAATGTAGCGGCAGCTATCTCATGGGTAGATGACATTGTAATGAAAAAATAACTAAATTTTTAAATTTTTTATTTAAATTTTTTTAACTTCATTTTCTATTTTGCGTCAAATTTTAATAGGGGATAGATTAAGATTACTTTTTATAGAGAAGTGTGACTTACTAAATTATAATTGGATAAATCAATGACGATATCTCCAATTAGAAATTTCAGACATGATTTAATATTTCACACTGAACGAGGTAATTACATGGCAGAAATGTTTAAAAGGGTAAATGCTACACGTGTTGATGAAAAAATTTCCCAGGTAGATGAAAAAATTGTCAATGATGAACAGGTGAAAATCATCATAAATGACACTGTTTCTAGAAGTTTCTCTATAAGTCCAAATTCTTTAAAGGAATTTGCAGTGGGATATCTACTTGGGGAAGGACTAGCTGTATCTGTAGACAATATAAGCGAAGTAAAAATTGAGGATTACACTATCAACGTAACTGTTGATCTTGCTGATTTTGATATCCGAAAAGAACTGGTTGTGGGTTCTGACTGCTTTGGAGGATGGAGAACAAAAATCGGATATATAAATGAAGTAGAATCAGATTACACTATCTCCAAAGAGGACATATTTGAAGGGTTTAAGAAACTAAAAGAAGAAGCGCATGTATGGAAAGAAACAGGCGGTACACACATTGCAGGTCTAATAAATAAGGATACTGATGAGTTTATCGGTATAGAAGATGTAAGCAGACACGTGGCAGTTGATAAAGTAATAGGTGCCAGCGCACTTAAAGAAATAGATTTCTCAAGAAGTTTCCTTGTATACAGCGGACGGATGCCTGCAGATATGTTAATAAAGGTTGCAAGAATTGGAATTCCAATTTTAACCTCTAATGCTGCCCCTACCTCCTCAGGCTATTCAGTTGCTCAAAAAGCAGGGATTACATTAGCCGGATTCGTCAGAGGAGAGCGGTTTAATATCTATACACATCCTTACAGGATTTTAATTTAGATAAAATAAGATTTTAGCCTGTGATAAAAAATTTAAAGGGCAGAATGCCCTACAGGCATTATATATATCGTATTTTCGTTATCTGGAAGGCCAAGAATTGTATGAACGCTGTCATCTTTAAATGAACCTAAAGCTACTGTTACCAGATCTCTGGCTTCAGCTTCTAAATAAATATTTTCTCCAGCATGTCCTGCTTCTAAATTCACGAAACGAGTGCAAAGTGTTTCGTCTTTGTACTTAGCCACCATTTTATTGTAATCTCCAGTAATTACAACATCCGCCGGGGCCTGTTTCACCCATACCTGCCCATTTGCAGCCTGGGATAAATCTGAACGTGCATCTCTTTTTGATGTTTGCTCCAGGCTGTTATTATAGGGGTTATAATGATACACTCCTTCACTTAATCCAGTTACTCCCCCTTTACCTACAATGATGTAAACTTCAAGAGGATAGACCTGTCCACCAGAGGGTACCGATCTTAAGTTCTGAGTTTTATCGGTAATCCCCTGTGCAGCCCACAAAATTTGTGAAACATCCTGTAATGTCAGAGGTTGATCATTGTAATGCCTTACAGATCGCCTATTCTGTATAGCTTGCTCTACAGACATATTACCTTGAATTATAGGAGTTGGAAGGCTTACTGTGCTAATAACTGTCCTTTGATCCGTTGTTGAGATAGGTTGAGGCCAGATCAAGTAAGCAATTGTTATACCAAGTATAATAATTAGAATAATTAAAATGATTTTTCCTTTTCTGGACATAAAATAGTACTCCGTCCATTTAACATATATAGTTTAATATTTAATTTAACCCGTTTAGATCACGTTGAAAATAAAAGTTAATTAAGAAGAGTTATCACTCAAGAACAGCATATCGCGCCTTCAAATCGTCTCATGTCAACTGTTCAAAAATCCATAGGATTTTTTGAATAGCTGATCAAAACACGCATTCTCTTCTCCCAAAAATCACTCCAGAACAGTATGCCTCGCCTTTAAATCCTCTTCTGTTTTTCCCATTTTATGCATAAGTTCAGCTATGACCCCTTCAAGGAATATGAAAGTTGATACCTCAAATAAAGTTCCAAGGGGAGATAATGGTTGATGTCTTCCGTTAATCTGGCGTTTAATGTAATCTTTCTCAGAATCAATTTTAGTTCTGCCCTTAATATGCACAATTAAATCAGAAAGATTCCCAAGGGTTGAATCTTCATAGGATGTTACCGCAATTATCTTTGCTCCTCTTTTTTTACTTATTTTGGCTGTACTTATAATAAAACTGGTTTCACCTGATCCTGAAATTGCAAGTAGACAGTCGTTAGCATATATGGCTGGAGTTATGGTTTCTCCCACCACATACACGTTTATTCCAAGATGCATTAGCCTCATGGCAAAGGCTCTCGCAACCAGCCCTGATCTTCCAAGCCCTATTATAAAAACATTGTTTGCATCAACTAGCATGTCAAGCATTTTTTCAATGCTTTCACTGTCAATTTGGGATGATACGCCCTTAATATTGTCCACTATTTCATCTATAGCCTCATTTAAAATCATTTTTTCACCGGTTGCAGAATCTATATTTGTATATTCTTTCTTAGTACATTTACCTATAAATATTGATTTGATTATATCATCTTAATAATATCAAGGACTGAAAATACATTCATATTTTCATAACTAAACCGTGATTAAAATGAAATATTACCCAAAAGTAAGCCTTATAATAGAAGGACATACTTTCAGTTACAAGCTTTTTGAAGCTCTGGAATATGTATCAAAGACATATTCTCAGCGAAAAGCTGCTCAAAAATTAGGCATATCCCATGCAGTACTGAATCGACGTATAAGAGAAGCTGAAGATAAACTTGGTTTTAAACTTCTCGTTGCAACTGGTGCAGGTTCCGAACTAACCGATGATGCAAAAAAAATTTTTCAAAAGTATATAAAATACACAAATAGACTTAAAGAGCGGGAAAAACTCATTATTTGTGGAGGATATGCTTCTTCAAGACTTATGGAAACCTTGTCATCGAAGTACGGTTTAAATGCTGCAGTATACAGAACAAGTGATAAAAATGCAATTCATCTCGCTAGCCTGGATATGGTAGATATTTTAACACTTGACGACCCAGTGCATGCATTTATACAAAATTTAGATTTTGTGCCAATCGCATATGACCATTTAGTCCTTGTATCCAGTGCAAAAACACATTGGGATATCAATAAATTAAATGGGAAAAATTTTGTTGAAATTCTTGATTCCCCCCAAAGGCTGGCATGGAATACATTAGATGATAATAAAATCCAGTATAAATTGGTAAAGGAATTTAAATTACCTTATGATGCCCTGCGATTTGTTCAAAATAACCCTGAATTTTATACATTTATAAGCAGCAGCCTGTGGGAGGGTTCAGATATTTTAAAAAATGATACACGACATATCATAAGTTGTATTATATGTAACAGAGAAGATGAAAGAATAAATGACTTTTTAAATTTCATTTTAACTTTTAAGGGGCAGAAATTAGTTGAAGAATGTGGATTTGAAAGTGTGAGATAAAACTTACAGGTATAACAAGACGATGAAAGAATAAATGACTTTAATTTCATTTTAACTTTTAAGGGGCAGAAATTAGTTGAAGAATGTGGATTTGAAAGTGTGAGATAAAACTTACAGGGAATATGGCTGGTTTCATATATAGAACAAATTAAATAAAAATAAAGTTTAATTAGATCATCGGTGAAGTGATTGGTATGGGTGCCTTAAATAAAAAAATCAACAAATACAACAAGTATATCATTGAGATTGAAAGTGAAGAACTTGAAGCTAATAATCTCAATGATATCGAAAATGTGGTTATAATCAGTAAAGAAGACTTCGAAAATGAAGTACACAAATCTAAAGAATTAACAGCAAAACTAGAGTCTAGAGACTTAGAGATCAAATTAAAAGATCTAAAACTTCAGGAAAAAGACTTAGAATTTCAAAAAGCAAAATCAGAAGTCAAGGAACTCAAAGAAACCTATAAATCAGAACTAATTGAGCTTGAAAAGAATTATATAAACAAATCAAATGAATTAAATCTGTTAGTAAACGGTAAAGACTCTCAAATTGAAGAAATTAAAAAAGAGTACTCCAAACTTGAGGAAAAATTACAAGACAAAGCTAATTCTCTAAAAAATAAGCTCGAAGAGAAAGAAAATATACAAAATCAAATGGAAGTCTACCGAATTGGGAATATCGGGCTTAAAAATGAAATCGAGAAAAAAGAAAAAGAGATTGATGAATTAAAAAGTAAATACAGTACAATGTTGAATTTAAAATCTAAACATGAAAACAAAATAGAAAATCTTCAATCAAATATTAATAAACTCGAAATGGTTCAGCTAGAACATAATAAACTGATAAATAACTACAGGCACCTTCAGGAAGTAGCCAACAAGAAAGATAGAAGCATAAGTGAATTAGAAGCCCAAAAACGGAAATTAGAACAGTATCTCTCAATGTCATTAGAAGCCATAACAACTTTAAAAAACCTTGGATTATTTAATAGATTATTTAATAGGATTCCAGAAGGTATTGAAGAGCTACAGGAAGATATTAAAAAATTACAACCTCCCAAAGAAGTGGAAATAGAACCTGTAAGGGTTAAAAAGACATCTGATATTTTAGGTGAGAAATAGAGTGGGCTTATAACCCATAGCAACTATTTTTTTCAAAATTAATGATTAATATTTTTCAAACAGCAAATCCACTTCTTCATCTAATTTAAAATTTTTCAAAAACTCCAATTCTGCCTTTTTAACTGCAATATAAGCTTTTGAAAGTTTTTTTCCCATGCCATCCAAAATAACTTTATCTTTTTCAAGTTCTTCAATTGCATTTTCTAATTTGGAAGGTAAACTCTTGATTTTATAAGTTGTCCCATGTAAAATATTTCCTGGATCTTCTTGAACTGGTGTTTCTAACTCCATTTTCTGCTTTATTCCATGAATTCCAGCTGCAATAACTGTCCCAAAAGTTAAATATGGATTGGAAGATGCATCTATTGCCTTTAACTCAAAATTTTTGATCTCTCCATCAAATTCGCGGATAACTCTAATTGCAGCCTCCTTATTACCGATTCCCCAACACTGAAAAGCCCCACTCCAGTGATGGGGTTTAATCCTCTGGTAAGAATTAGGAATTGGAGCTGTTATAGCCATAATTGCAGGTAAATGATATAAAATACCTGCTATAAACTGAGTTCCTATTTTAGAAATTCCATATTCCTCTTTAAAATCAGATAGAATATTTTTATCTTTTTCCCAAATGCTTAAATGCAAGTGACATCCACTTCCTGCTTTATCCACAAATATTTTAGGAAGAAATGAAGCTGTTAAACCATGTTTATCTGCAATTGCCCTTACAGTCTCCCTAAATATTATCTGATTGTCACAAGCCTTAAGAGCATTATTATATTTAACTGTAATTTCCTGTTGTCCCGGTCCAGACTCAGCATGATACTGCTGGACTTTTATACCTTGTAAAATAAGTGCTTTAATAATTTCATCGATGATTTCTCTATTTACATCCATGGAATAAGTTGATGCAAAAGGAGTATCATCAACAGGAGAAATTTCATCTTCAGTTTTCTTTAAAAGATAAAATTCGTTTTCAAACGCTCCTTTAACTGAAAAACCAATTTTTGCAGCTTCATCTACCATTTTTTTTAAAAACCCTCTGGGACAGTAATCCCATGTCTTTCCATTTTTTAACATATCACCCATAAAACGCCCGTGACCTGGGGAATATGGAATAGGAGTAAAACTTGAAAGATCGGCCTTAAGCTGGACATCACCTACAGGACTAAGTCCACTTTCTTCAACAACAGCGTCATATACTGCAGGTACTCCCTGCTGACCTTCAGAAATACTCACATAATAGTTGGAGTCTTCTGAAGAACTCTTATAAACCGATTTTGCCCTTATTATGTTTGCATTATCACACCACAGTATCCTGATAAAATCAATATCTGAAGGTATAGTCAATTTTTTATTGGCCATATCACCCGCTCCTGACAATCTACTGAATTATTACCCCATTTCAGCCATTATTTAAAATTCTTAAATTTGTTTTAATCATTTAAAACTAATACTCTTCATAAACGTAAATAACTTTCCAAACATTTTAATAGTTTCAAAATAAAACTTCTAAAACCTAAGTGAAAACTTTTCACATATCATTTATAATAATTATTATATTATGAGGTGATTTTTCTGATTAAAAAAACAGATCTTCTATCTATTGGACACACAGCTTTCGATTCTATAGTTCTTGTTAAGGAATTTCCCGCCCCAAACTCATCAACGCTGATAAAACAGATAAAAAACTTTGATGGGGGAGCAGCTGCAAATGTGGCTGTAGTTGCATCCAAATTAGGGCTTAAATCAGCATTAGTGTCAGCAGTTGGTAATGAATTTAAGTCTTCTGAGTATCACAGCAAACTTAAGACCATGGAAATAGATACAGATGATATGATAGTGATTGAGAACGAAAAAACACCTATGGCATGGGTTTTTACAGATTCCAATAATGATCAGATAAGTTATTTTTACTGGGGAGCTGCAGCTTACTTTAAAGAATCAGAACCCCCTATAGATGCCATTAAAAAGGCAAATGCAGTTCATCTAGCAACAGGTGACCCCTGTTTTAATCGAAAGTCAGGTGAAGCTGCCAGCCACTACCAAAAATTAATTTCTTTTGATCCAGGACAGGATCTCCATATGTACTCTCCAGATAAACTTAAAAGTGTTATAAAAGTTTGTAATATTCTGTTTGGAAACCATTATGAAATTGATAGGATTTTAAAAACACTGCATATGGATATTGCTGAACTAAGAAATATAGGGCCAGAAATTATAGTTAAAACATACGGTAAGGATGGAAGCATAATATATGCTGATGAAAAAATTAAAATAGATTCAGTACTTAGAAATCCCGTAGACCCCACTGGAGCCGGAGATTCATATCGTGCTGCATTTTTAAATGCATATCTAAATGATAAAGATTTAGAATATTGCGGAAAATTCGCTTCTGCTGTTTCATCTTTCATCGTTGAAGCTGAAGGATGCCAGACCAATATCCCAGATTATGACATGACCATTGAGAGAATGAATGAAAAATGGGGATGACTAACCTTTTTTAATTTCTAAACATCTTCCTTATTTTATTTAAAATGGTTAATGCATTTAAAACAAATTCATTCTGATTTTAACTTCAACATCCAAATATTTTTAAAAATAGGAAAAGTGATTATGCCACTTTTCGAATAACAGCAACTATTGTTTTCAAGAGTATAGGGCCGTCCATCCATACTTGACTGCAAATGTACCTTGGACGAAGGTAGAACTTACGAAAAGCCTTACTTTGAATCTTTTTAAGCTCTTCTAATGAACATTCCATGGTATCTATAATCGGCGAAATAAGAGTATATTTAGACCAGTCCTTAACTTTAATTAAATTTTTCTCCCTCATCTGCTGGTAAAACCTGGTTCCAGGATATGGTGTGGCCAGACTGAAAATTGCATATGATGGTTTCAATTCCTGCACAAATTTTATAGTTCTTCCCATACTTTCTTTAGTGTCTCCCGGCATTCCCAGTACTACTGAAGCAATAGTACGGATCTTTTCTTTCCGGGAAAGTTCAAATGCATCCTTTATTTTAGTAATAGTGGTTTTTTTGTTTACCTGATCCAGAACTTGTTGATCTGCTGACTCAACACCCATAAACATGGTTATACATCCCGCTTCTCTCATTTCTTTTAACAGATCACCGGATAAAGTATCCACTCTAGCTGTACATCCCCAGAAAATATCCAAATTACGTTTTTTAATCTCAGCACACATCTGTTTAACCCTTTTACTATGAAGAGTGAATGTATCATCCATAAACGCTATTGTTTCAACACCATATTCATTTATTAGATATTCCATTTCATCCACTATTTTTTCAGGAGATCTCAAACGTAATTTAGGGCCGTGAAGAGCGGCTGATGCGCAAAATGAGCATTGCATTGGACAGCCTCTGCTGGTGATCATGGTAGCCACATTCGTTTTCATATTCAGAAGTCTGTAATGATCCATGGGAAGAAGATGCAATGCTGGAAATGGAAGGCTATCTAAATCAGTTATAAGAGGACGTGGCGGCGTAACCACATTATCAAATGCTATTCCTTTAACTTCAGATAGATCACCATTATTTTCAAGTGTTTTTGCCAGTTCTAACATGGTATATTCGGCTTCCCCAATAGTTACAATATCTACAAAATTCTTCTCTAAAAGTTCCTGGTAATTGAATGTCGGATGATAACCGCCCATTACAACTACAGTATCTGGACAAACATTCTTAACCAATTGAGCTGTTTTTAGAGCTTGTTCTATGGTAGGAGTTAATGCAGTAATAGCAACTACATTGGGCGAATTTTTCCCTATTTCTTTTTCCAGAGCTTCCCATGTCATGTCCATAGCAGATGCATCAATGACACTTACATCAAAATTATTTTCCTCCAAAACCGCAGCCATGTAAGCTATTCCAAGAGGAGGAGCAACTACACCTATAAATTTGTACTTTGAATTAGTTTGTGGGGGGTTTATGAATGTTATTTTCACCTATGTCACCTCATTGCTTAATCTAAATAATCAAAATAAATAGAAACAAATGATAAATAGTCCATCCCTCAATCAACGAGATATCATTAGATTTTACGGACAATATAACAATTTAAACATTAAAACAATGAAAATATAAATAATAACGATATAATTTAGATATTAAAAACAGATTTTTGTTGGTTGATAACGTATATAAACGTTTTGTTAAGCTTAATTTTTACAAAAAAAATATTAAAATTGGACTAAAATTTTATTGAAACGAATAGAACATCCAGTGATCCAATTAAAAATTAAAATCTTATGTTATTCAAGTTATAACTGAATTTTATATTTATTTTAAAGAAAAATACTTTAAACTATACCCAATTAAGGTTAATGCTTCACTAACTTGTGGATTTTAAAAAATAAATTTATTCGTTTTTCTTTACTTCCTCATCACAGTCAGGACACAGGTACTCTTCTATTTTTCCTGATTTCTTGATTCTTTTATCTTCCAATATTTCTCTTTGAAACCATTCTCCACATCTACCACATTTTACATTTTCAGTAACCATGAAATCACCTATATTATATGTTGGATTTTATCAAATTTCTATTTTTTTATTTCATTGGATAATCCCATAATTAAGTTTAAAAATTAAAATTTCGTTCTTATTTTGAGTATTTTCAATTTTATGCATGATTACAAAAAAATCAAAAGAATTATGTCCTTACTTGAATATATATTCAGAAATTCATTTCAATAGTTAATTAATGCAAATACCCTAATCTAAAGGATTAAAGAAAAAATAGGACTGCCAATAATGAATAGTAAAGAATTTGAAATTCTTCAATAAATGTATGTTAAAATGAAAATTTTTTTATCTAATAAATTTTTAGTATGATTATTTTTTAGTTTTAAATAAAAACACTTATATTTCAGTTTTGAATATATATTCATTTATGGCAAGGCCTCGAGTATTTAGAAAAATATCAAAAGAACCTCAAATACGGTGTTTTAAACCAGAAAAAGAAAATTTAGATTTTTTGGAACCTATTGAGATTACAATCGATGAATTTGAAGCAATACGGCTTAGGGACTATCATGATGTTCAACAGAAAAAATCTGCAGAGATGATGGGGATTTCGCAACCTACATTTCATCGAATCTTAACTTCTGCAAGGAAAAAGATATCTAAAGCCCTGATCGAAGGAAATACGATAGTAATCGTGGGAGGGGATTATATAACTGACAAAAAAAGGTACAAATGTAATGTTTGTGGTTTCCAGTGGAGTAACCCTAAAAAAGAATATAATAAATGTCCAGAATGTGAATCAGAAGACATAAACGTGATTGTAGAAGATGAAGAACTTCCCCCAGAGGATTCTTTACTTGAAAGAAGATCTTATGGAGGTCCAGGTATGGGGTTTGGACCTCCAAAAGTTTGTAAATGTCCAAACTGCGGATATACATCCCCAAAAAAACGTACAGTGCCCTGTAAAAACACCCTGTGTCCAGAATGTGGGACACCTCTTTGTGGAGGAAATTAAAGAAAAACGGTGATTTTATGCCATTTATAGAAATAAAAAACGTTTCAAAAAGCTTCAATGACGTGGATGTCTTAAAAAATATTAACATGACTGTAAATGAAGGAACAGTTTTAGGTATTCTCGGAAGAAGCGGATCAGGAAAATCAGTTTTAATAAACATGCTTCGAGGAATGAAGGAATACAAACCAGACAAAGGCCAGATAATTTATAATATTGCTATATGTCCCGAATGCTTGAGAGTTGAACCCCCATCAATGGAAAAAGAAACATGTAAGTGTGGAGGACAATTCGAAGCAAAAAATGTGGACCTCTGGAATTGTGACAGACGAATTTTTGCAAGCTTAAGGCGCAGAATATCCATAATGCTACAGAGATCATTTGCACTCTATGAAGATGATACTGTAATCGATAATGTTTTAAAATCCATTGAAGGCCACGATGAAGAAGATAGTATGTATATGGCCATAGACATTATTGAAATGACACATATGACACACAGGATAACTCATATTGCAAGAGATTTAAGTGGTGGGGAAAAACAGAGAGTAGTACTTGCAAGACAAATGGGTAAAGAACCAATGGTATTTCTTGCAGATGAACCCACAGGTACGTTAGATCCGCAAACAGCAGAACTATTACATCAAACCCTACTTGAAGGTGTTAAAAATAAAGGCACCACTATGGTTATAACTTCCCACTGGCCAGAAGTCATGAGAAAACTTTCTGATTATGTAATATGGCTTGAGAAGGGTGAAATAATTCATGAAGGAGATCCTGAAACAGTTGTACAAACATTTTTAGACAGTGTTCCTTTGCCCGAGAAAATAGAGACACCCGTTACAGGCGAACTTATACTTGAACTTGAAAATATTAAAAAACACTATTATTCCATCGAAAGAGGAGTTGTAAAAGCCGTGGATGGAGTAAGCCTCGATATTAACGAAGGTGAGATATTTGGAATAGTTGGTTTAAGTGGTGCAGGTAAAACCACTCTCTCCAGAATAATTTATGGGTTAACAGAGCCTAGCTCAGGTAAAATAGAGATGAAACTTGGAGAAGACTGGATCGACATGACCAAGCCAGGCCCATTATTTAGAGGCAGGGTAAAACCTTACATGGGAATACTCCATCAAGAATACAGTCTTTATCCACATAGAACCGTATTAGGCAATCTCACTGAAGCAATAAGTTTAGACTTGCCTGCGGAATTTGCAAAAATGAAAGCAGTATATGTTCTCAAAGCTGTAGGATTTGATGAAAATTATGCTTCAAGATTATTAGATAAATCTCCTGATGAATTAAGTGGTGGTGAACGCCATAGAGTTGCCTTAGCTCAGGTTTTAATAAAAGAACCTCGCGTTATAATTCTTGATGAGCCAACAGGTACCATGGATCCAATAACACGGGTACAGGTCACAGATTCTATAAGAAAAGCACGCGAAGAGCTTAATCAAACTTTCATTATAATATCACATGATATGGACTTTGTATTAGACGTATGCGATAAAGCATCGCTTATGAGGGGAGGTAAAATCCTTAAAACAGGATTACCAGAAGATATTGTGGATGATTTAACACCTAAAGAAAAAAATAAGATGTTTAAAAAAGAATAGATGTAATTTAGCTTTAAATTATATTTTTGGAATTGTAATCACTTTTGAGGCAATTTCTAAGTTAAATGTGGTAAAAATGATTGAGATATATAAAATTGTTATAGCCGTTATATTCATTGGTTTTATTGTATATGCATTAGCTAACGATCCATTAAAGAAAATTTGAGGGATATTATGGAAAAAATTAATGAGTTTAAAGGAATAAACGGGAACCTTTTAGCATTTAAGGAAGCAGTAGGCAACGCAATGAAAGTAACATTTGCAGGCACTCCAGGAGTATGTACTCCCTTTGCAGAACTTTTTGCATATGTTATACGGGATAAAGAATCTGTTTTCATCCCATTAACTGATACTACGAGTGCTAAAAAAATAGAATTTACCCCACAGGGAATGCAGTTATCCGAACCAGCCGATCCTCATGCTGATGTTGTAGCACTCCTTGGAGGGTTAAGTATGCCCAAATCCAAGGTTACAACTGAAGATGTAAATGATATGATTAGTCAAATACTAAAAAAAGATGGTAAAGTTATTGGACTATCTTACATGGGCATGTTTAAAGAAGCTGGCTGGCTAGATAAGGTGAACTTTGACTATATCATAGACGGCACATTAACTGGATCCGTTCTAAAAAAATAATTAGCTCAATTAAGTTCCAAAAGTATCCTAATTTTAATATTTTTTTCAATTTAATTTTTTTAATAGAACATAACCTAATAAATAATTTGATCTACAAAATTGGATAGGTCTAAGCTCTGAGTTCAAATTTAAAAAGTAAAAAGTTATATATGCTGTTTGATTAAAGCTAGCAATTGAATATTAATTTTAGTTTAAAATTTAAAATGATGATAATACTGAACTGTAAAGCACAAACTTAATTAATATCGAAATTATAAACCACAATAATGTTCGATGTAGAGAGTTATTTTTACGCAGAACAAAAAATATAACAATAGCTATAATTTTTATAGTAATGATTCTAATTTAGTTTAGAGCTTGTGGAAATTAGAAATTTTCACGCGTCAAATCTTAAAAAGATCGGGAAATTTTTTACGCCTGCAAAAATCTCTGATTTTTGCGGCCGAGGAAATAAATTTCCTCCGGCGTAGAAAAAATGTACAGCATTCGAAAATCGGAGATTTTCGATGTGTTTGCAAATCTTAGATTTGCAACCGCAAAAAAACAAAGTTTTTTTGCATGTCAAAATTTTCAATTTTGACAACATTTTTCTCCAGCTTCGATTTGACAGCTATCATAAAAGCATGGTGATTCTATGACACAAATGGATGAAGCAAAAAAAGGCGTAATAACAGAGGAAATGAAGGCAGTAGCAGCTGCTGAGGGTGTTTCAGAGGAATTTATCAGGAATTCTGTTGCCCAAGGGACCATAGCCATCCCAAGTAACGTTAACAGAGAAGTTAAAGCCGTAGGTATTGGAGCAGGGCTAAGAACCAAGGTAAATGCAACAATTGGGACTTCAACAGATATCTGCGACTTTGATATGGAAGAAGAAAAAGCCAGAGTAGCTATGGCTTATCAAGCTGACACTTTAATGGAACTTTCTGTAGGTGGAGACCTTGATGAAATCAGAAAAAGGATCCTCAAAATCTCAGACATTCCAGTAGGAAGCGTGCCTGTTTATCAGGCGGCTATCGAAACAATAAGGGAAAAAGGTGCTGCAATTTACATGGACGAAGACATAATGTTTAAATCCATTGAAAAACAGGCAAAAGACGGTATTGACTTTATGGCTATCCACTGCAGTGTAAACCGTGAAACCCTCAAAAGGTTAAAAAGACAGGGCCGTGAAGGAGGACTTGTAAGTAGAGGAGGAGCATTTGTATCTGCGTGGATGGTAGAAAACGACTTAGAAAACCCATTATACAAAAACTTTGATTATATCCTCGAAATAGCTAAAGAATATGATTTCTGTATGTCCATGGCAAATGCTATGAGAGCTGGAGCACTAGCAGACTCTACAGACCGTGCTGCAGTCCAGGAACTCATTGTACTTGGAGAATTAATTGACAGGGCAAGGGAAGCAGGAGTCCAAACTATCGTAGAAGGACCAGGACACATCCCACTAAACGAAATTCCAGCAAATGTCATACTCCAGAAAAAATTATGCAGACAGGCACCGTTCTATATGTTAGGACCAATCGTAACTGATATTGGAGCAGGATACGACCACATAGTATCTTCAATTGGTGCAGCAACATCTGCAGGAGCAGGAGCAGATTTCATCTGTTACGTAACACCAGCAGAACACCTTGCATTACCAGATGCAAAAGACGTTAAAGAAGGCGTAATTGCAACAAGAATTGGAGCATATGTTGGAGACATGCAAAAAGGTATACACCACGGTGAAAAAGATCTTATAATGGCTAATGCACGTAAAAAACTGAACTGGGAGGCACAATTTGAGTCCGCAATGTGTCCTGCAGAAGCAAGGAGAATAAGGGACGAAAGGCCGCCAGCAGAAGAAGATACATGTACAATGTGCGGAAGCTACTGTGCAGTTAAGATTGTAAACGAATGGTTAGACGAAGCAGACACTAACGTGTTTGATTAAACTTAAACCATTATTTTATTGCAAGATAAATTCATAATAATTATAATTTTTACAATCAGTTCTATATTTTAAACTTACTTTAGAAATCCTTCAGAGGAAGGTTTTATTCTTTTTACACGACTTATGATTAGTTATAAAGGTGATTTGATTGAAACATTGGATTGAAAATGTTGCAGATAGTTTAATTGAAAGAGATGTGCCTGAGCATGTAATTGCAAGCGGAACATCCATATCCGGTTCAATACATATTGGAAATTCTTGCGACGTGTTTATCGCAAATGCAGTTACAAAAGCTTTAAAGAACCAGGGAGCTCCTGCAGAAGTTATATGGATTGCAGATGACTACGATCCACTTAGAAAAGTTCCTTATCCCCTTCCACCAGAATATGAAAAATATTTAGGTATACCATACGCACATATTCCATGCCCTGAAGGGTGCTGTGAAAATTTCGTAGAACACTTTAAAAGACCATTTATTGATACACTTGACGACTTTGGAATATCTTTAAAGGAATATTCCGGAGAAAAAATGTACAAAGAAGGAATATACAACGATTATATACGAATAGCATTAGAAAATGCCCCTAAAATAAGGGAAATATTCAATAAATACAGGGAACATGCCCTTGCAGATGACTGGCTTCCATACAATCCAATTTGTGAAGAATGCGGACGAATAAACACTACCTTCGCTTACGGCTATGAAGATGATATTGTTCATTACAGGTGTAACTGTGGCCATGAAGGATCCATGGATATTAAATCAGGTACCGGGAAACTTACATGGCGTGTTGAATGGGCTGCAAGATGGAAGATACTTGGCATTACCTGTGAACCATTTGGAAAAGATCACGCAGCAAGTGGGGGATCATACGACGTAAGCAGCATAATATCCCAGGAAATATTTGATTATCCTGCACCTTACCCTGTACCTTATGAATGGATAACCCTTAAGGGAGATGCAATGTCCAAATCTAAAGGTGTTTTCTTTACACCAGGCCAATGGCTAGAAATAGGCAAACCTGAAACTCTTAATTATTTCCTATTCCGAAGTAAACCATTGAAACACAAAGATTTCAACCCAGAAATGCCATTTTTAGACTTTATTGACCAGTA
>JAEZKE010000150.1 GCA_023436175.1 Methanobacteriota archaeon | reverse complement strand
GTTTTCTGAACCCCAAAATAGAAAATTTTGGAGGTTGAAGAAAACAATTTTTTTATAAATCCATTAACCCCAAACATCTGGTTATTCACTATAATAAATAATCCTAATATGTGGTTAAAGACATAATTTATTTTTGGTTATTTAAAAAAATATTCAACAGTTTAATTTAATAAAAAAAATGATATTAACATAATTTTAATAAAAAGGAATTTTATTTTTTGAATTAACTGTATTTAACTATTCAGTGGAATTTTTTGATCAATTTCTGCAAAAATAATTTGGAATTCCGTTCCACCATCATTATGAAGTTCTATAGTCCCATCAAGCTGATCCACTAAGGACCGCACAAGTCGCAATCCTAGTGTTTCTGAATTTTCCAAATCTACATCTTTTGGAAGTCCTATACCATTATCTCCTACTATTAATAAAATCTTTTTATTGTTTTGATGAAGTTTTATGTATATTTTCTCTTCATGGTGGTAACTTTCAGTTGGAAAAGCATATTTTAGAGAATTGGTTACAAGTTCATTTATTATAAGGCCGCATGGTATTGCAGTATCAGCATTTAAAAAAATTTTATCTGCATCAATTTCTATCTTAATACAATTATTATTAATTCCATATGAGCAAAATAGATCATCTACTAAATTCTTAATATATTCTATAAAATCGATTTTTGCAAGTCCTTCAGAATTATAAAGTCTTTCATGAATCATTGCCATGGATTTAACACGGTTTTGGCTTTCTTTAAAAACTCCAAATGCATCTTTATCTGTTATATACCTGCTTTGAAGTGATAACAAACTCGAAATTATCTGCATATTATTTTTAACCCTGTGATGAATTTCCATTAAAAGTGCTTCTTTTTCCTTTAGAGATTCTTTAATTTCATTTTCTGCTCGTTTACGGTCTGTAATATCTCTTATAATTGCAGAATAAAACTTTTCATTTTTTATTCTCCAGGAAATATGAGAAATCTCTATGATGAATTTACTCTTATCCTTTTTAAATCCATATGATTCGTAAATTTCCCCTTTATTTTGAGAGTTTACAAAATTATAGGGATTATTCATTACTTTCTGGTAAGATTCATGATATTCCTCAGGAAATAGAATTGAAATTTGCTTTCCTAAAATTTCATCTTCACTGTATCCAAACATATTTTGGGCACTTTTATTCCATAGAATAATTTTACCCATGCTATCAGTTAAAATAATTGAATTATTGGCTAATTCTACCACAGAACGGAATTCTAATTCTGATTTTTTTAATTGATCCTGTGAAGTTTCTATCCTCGATAGCATACCATTAATTGATTTTGCTAAAGATGAAAGTTCGTCTTCTCCACCAGCGGGTATACGTACCGAAAGATTACCTTTTTTACCTATATTAATAATATCACGACTAAATTTAGATAATCTAGAAAGTATAGACCTGTCTAAATAAACTAAAATGGTTACAGCAAGAACACAACCCATTATTAAAAGATATAATATAAAATAGGATATAATATTCTGATATTCTTTATAAAAACCTCTTGATTTTTCTGTTTTTAAAATAAAAGCAGGTTTTCCGTTAATATCATTTATAAGAGCATATCCTGCAATATAACTATCATTTATTGGGCGGGTAAAAAATGGAGAATTTTGCGACATCGACCCGCGTGCATTTTGAAAATCAGCAGGCATATTTGAATCATTGTAATTAACCAATGTAAGAGAGGACAGTGTTTCATTGGATATGTGCTGAATTTCAACATTATTTAAATAACGGCCAAAGATTAACGTTCCTTTACTCGGACCATTCCCATTTGAAGTTAAAATGGGGTGTGAAACAATTATCATAGGCCCCTCCGGAAGCATAATAATTCCATTAACACCATCCTTTGAATTTAAAATACTATTTTTAGAGGTATATTCCTTAATACTTTTAGAAATAGGCTTTTCTTCCTTCGTTTGAAGGTCAAATCCTTTACCATAGACAATATTTCCTGAATTATCAATAAACAGTATAAGATTAAGTTTTAGACCAGTAAAAGTAGAATTTACAAGATTACTCTGGACATATTTATAATTATGGTTTTGTATGAATGTATATGTATCATCCCAAACTGCCCAATCATTAATTGTTTCATTTAAATCAGAAATTTCACTTGAAAGTGTATTTGTGGTTAATTGGATATTTTGAAGGGTATTCTGTTCTTCAAGTGTCTGAAATCCCCCCACCAAAATAACATTTGATGCCATATACATAACAATGATTGAACATGTTATTGTTATTCCAAGGAGTATCAGTGTTTTCTCTCTTAATTTCATAGTTGTCCCAAAATATTAGAAAATTCTCATGTAAATGCTGTTTCAATTTAGTGTTTATATTAGAAACCTTCATTAATAAACTATTAGTTTTAATAGTTTATTATGCGCTTTTAAGCAAATCATACAAATTTATAAGTCAAAAAAAGAAATTTGAGAGATAATCTCAAAGTTAAAAAATGCAAATTTACTTTTTAGAAGGTTCTATAAGCTATACATTAAATTCATTTGTTATTAGACGACCCTTCTGAAATTACATCTCCATCAGTTTCAATGGATGAAATTAATGGTTTTTCATTTAAAATCTCGTTTAAAAATTCTCCAGTGTATGTACCACTTACTGCAACTTCTTCAGGTGTACCTTCAGCAATAACAAGTCCTCCTTCGTCTCCTCCTTCAGGACCGAGATCTATAATGTAATCGGCAGTCTTTATAACATCTAAATTATGTTCTATAACAAGAACTGTGTTCCCAGAATCTCTTAATCTACCAAGAACTTGGAGAAGCTTTTTAATATCTGCAAAGTGAAGCCCAGTTGTTGGTTCATCAAGTATGTAAAGGGTTTTACCAGTACTTTGGCGGCTTAACTCCTTTGAAAGTTTTACACGCTGTGCTTCGCCACCTGAAAGTGTTGTTGCAGGCTGTCCAAGTTTAATATAACCAAGTCCAACATCATCAAGGGTTTGAAGCTTTTTCTGTATACGTGGAACATTTCTAAAGAAGTGAAGCGCCTCTTCAACTGTCATATCAAGTACATCTGCAATGTTTTTACCTTTGTACCTCACATCTAAGGTTTCCCTGTTGTAACGCTTTCCTTTGCACACTTCACATGGAACATAAACATCTGCTAAAAAGTGCATCTCAATTTTGATTATTCCATCACCGCTGCATGCTTCACATCGTCCGCCTTTTACATTGAAACTGAATCTACCAGGTTTATATCCTCTCTTTTTAGATGCAAGAGTTTCGGCAAATATTTCTCGAATATAGGTAAATACTCCAGTATAAGTAGCTGGATTTGATCTTGGGGTACGACCTATTGGGGACTGATCGATTATAATTACCTTGTCAATATTAGAAACACCTGTAATTTTGTCGTGTTTTCCAGTAGTTATGGGTTTTCTATTAAACTCTCCATAAAGGCCCTTATAAAGGACATCGTTTACAAGGGTACTTTTTCCAGAACCAGAAACCCCCGTAACACATGTAAATACCCCAAGAGGTATTTTTACGTCTATATTTTTAAGGTTGTTCTGTCTTGCGCCCTCTACAGTGATAAACTTTCCATTGGGTTTTGTACGCTCTTTTGGAACATCTATAGTTTCAATTCTGGACAGATATTTTCCGGTTATGGAGTCAGGATTATTCATTATTTCTACAGGTGATCCTGTTGCAGTAACTCTTCCACCGTGTTCACCTGCTCCAGGACCTATATCAACAACATAATCTGCAGATAGTATAGTTTCCTCATCGTGTTCTACAACAACCAGTGTATTTCCAATATCCCTCAGTTTTTTCAGGGTTTCAATAAGTCGTGTATTGTCCCTCTGGTGCAGTCCAATACTTGGTTCGTCAAGTATGTAAAGAACTCCTACCAGACCAGAACCTATTTGAGTAGCAAGACGAATTCTCTGAGCTTCTCCTCCCGAAAGTGTACCTGAAGACCTATCAAGTGTAATATAGTCAAGACCGACATCTGATAAAAATTTTAAACGTTCCCTTATCTCTTTTAAAATTTCCTTTCCAATGAAATGCTGGATTTCAGTAAGTTCAAGTTCTTCAAAGAATTTATATGACTCTTTTATAGGCATTGCCACAACTGCTGTTATAGCTCTGTCACCTACAGTAACAGATCTGCTTTCTGGACGTAATCGGGTTCCATTACATGCAGGACATTTTCTATCACTCATGAATTGCCCTATATAACTTCTCATGTAGTTAGATTTAGTATCAATAAAGAGACGTTCCATTCTCTTTACTGCACCTTCAAATTTCCGTTTTACATGGTGTACTCTACCTCTTCGCCTGAATGTGAAATCAATTCTTTCAGAGGACCCATAAAGTACAATATTTTGATATTTTTTAGGTAATTCTTCAAAAGGAGTATCCATACTGAATCCATAGTGGTCTGCAATTGCTTTAAGCATTTGATGGTAATAATTATCCTTATTTTTGGATTTACTCCATGGTAGAATAGCTCCTTCTTCAAGTGATAAACTACTGTCAGGAACTACTAGGTCTGTATCTATCTCCAACTTGCTTCCAAGTCCATTACATTCAGGACAGGCACCATGTGGATTGTTAAATGAAAAAGTCCTTGGACTTATCTCTTCAAAGTTTATATCACAGTCTGTACATGCAAAATGTTCGCTGAATACTTTTTCTTCCTTTTCACCATCTTTTTCATAGAGTACTACTATCAAGCCCTCTCCAAGCTCAAGAGCTGTTTCAACAGAATCTGCAAGTCTTCTTTTAAAATCTACATAATATCTTATAACTAACCTATCTACAACGACTTCAACTGTATGTTTTTTATTTTTGTCAAGATCAATGTCTTCATCCAGGTTTAAAACCTCGCCATCAACCCTTACCCTTACAAATCCTTTTTTCTGAAGGTCTTCAAATATTTTCTGATGTTCTCCTTTCCTATCTTTAACAACAGGAGCCATGATCTGTACTTTAGTCTTTTCTTCTTCTTTATAGATGTTATCCACAATCTGACCAGAAGTTTGCTGTGATATAGGTTTTCCACAATTGTAGCAATGTGGAGTACCAATTCTTGCATAGAGAAGTCTTAAGTAATCATATATCTCTGTTACTGTCCCTACTGTTGACCTGGGATTCATTTTAGTAGTCTTTTGGTCAATTGATATAGCAGGTGAAAGTCCTTCGATGTAATCAACTTCAGGCTTCTTCATCTGTCCTAAAAATTGCCTCGCATAAGCTGAGAGTGACTCTACATATCTCCTCTGTCCCTCTGCATAAATTGTATCAAATGCAAGGGATGATTTTCCAGAACCACTGAGTCCTGTAATTACCACGAATTTATCCCTAGGTATGGTAACATCTATATTTTTAAGATTGTGTTCCCTTGCACCCTTTATGGTTATACTATCTTTCTTCGTATTCATCACTTTGAAGCCCCTTCTAGAATGCTAATTTTATCTCTAATCTTTGCAGCTTTTTCAAAATCAAGTTTCTTTGCAGCCAAAGTCATTTCATGCTCCAAATCTTTAATAAGTAAGCGAACTTCATCTTTTGGCATACTTTCAATATCATCTATTAATTCAATTTTATCCTTTTTCTCTTTTTTCTTGATAGCTCTCATAACAGATTTTGGTGTTATGTTGTGTTTTTTATTATATTCTATTTGCAGTTTCCTTCTATTATTTGTTATTTTAACCGCTGATGCTACAGATTTTGTAATTTCATCAGCATATATAATTACTTCTCCTTCTACGTTCCTTGCTGCTCTTCCTATTGTCTGGATAAGCGATGTCTCAGAACGTAGGAAACCTTCTTTATCTGCATCAAGAATTCCAATTAAAGATACCTCTGGAAGGTCAAGTCCTTCTCTAAGTAAGTTTACTCCCACAAGACAATCGAATTCACCGCGTCTAAGGTCATCGATTATTTCAATACGTTCTAATGTACTTATTTCTGAGTGTAAATATCTTACTTTAATTCCAATTTTCGCATAGTAATCTGTAAGGTCCTCAGCCATTTTTTTAGTTAATGTAGTTACCAGAATCCTCTGATTTTTCTTAATTCTCTTTTGAACTTCTCCTAAAAGGTGATCTACCTGTCCTTTAACAGGTTTTATTATCACCTTTGGATCAATGAGACCTGTAGGTCTTATAATCTGTTCTACAGTATTTTGACTTTTACCAAGTTCATATTTCGCTGGAGTTGCAGAAACATAAACTACCTGATTCATGAGACTTTCAAATTCTTCAAAATTAAGAGGTCTGTTTTCACGGGCTGATGGAAGTCTGAATCCATAATCTACAAGTGAATCCTTACGTGCACGGTCTCCTGCATACATTCCTCCAATTTGAGGCACTGTAACGTGAGATTCGTCAATTATAGTTAAAAAATCTTCAGGGAAATATTTTATAAGAGTGTGCGGCATGCTGCCCCATTTTCTACCACTTAAATGAAGTGAATAATTTTCAACACCCGGACAGTAACCCATTTCCTCAAGCATTTCTATATCAAATCTTGTTCTCTGTTCAAGACGTTGTGCCTCAAGTAACTTGTTTTGAGACCTCAAGATAGTTAGCCTATCTTCTAATTCAGCTTCAATTGCTCCTAATGCCTTCTGCATTTTGCTTTCAGAGATAACAAAGTGTTTTGCCGGAAATATTGTTATTCGATCGATTTTTTTAGCTACATTTCCTTTTAAAGGGTCTACATAAGATATTCCGTCTATTTCATCTCCAAAGAGTTCTATCCTTACAGGAAGTGACCCATGGACTGGAAAAATTTCTATAACGTCTCCCCTTGCCCTAAATTTCCCTCTTGTAAAATCTATATCATTTCTTTCATATTGGATATGAACGAGCTTTGATAATATTTCCTCTCGTTCCATTGTTTCTCCAACTCTCATATGCAACAAGTGATCCCCATAGTCTTCAGGAGATCCAATACCATATATACAAGAAACACTTGAAACTACAATCACATCATCCCTTGAAAGCAATGATTGAGTTGCTGAATGTCTCATCTGGTCTATTTCATCATTTATACTGGCTTCCTTATCTATAAACGTATCAGTATGTGGAATGTATGCTTCTGGCTGGTAGTAGTCATAATAACTTACAAAATATTCCACCGCATTTTCCGGGAAAAATTCCTTAAATTCTTCATAAAGCTGCGCAGCAAGTGTTTTATTATGTGACATGACTAATGTGGGTTTATTTACTTCTTTAATCACATTTGCCATTGTAAATGTCTTTCCGGATCCTGTAACTCCAAGTAGTGTTTGATGCTTTAATCCATCATTTATACCATTTACAAGCGAATTTATTGCTTTCGGTTGGTCTCCTAATGGTTTATAATTTGAATTGAGTTTAAATCCTGTCATTTCTCTTTCCTCTGTTTAAAAAGGGATTTCTAACATCATTCTAAAATTTTTTGATAGTTTAAGTTTTGTATTGATATAAAATAGGTTTTGAGTAAGAGCACCTGAAAAGTAATATGTGCCCTAAATGTCTTTTTGAAGCTATAATTCAAAGTCATATTTAACAGTTAAATTATATTTTAAACATTTTAATTCTTGATTTATGATTTTTAATTTATTTACTAATGTTTTATTATTAAATACTTTCTTAGGTTCTGTTGTTTCTCTTTCTTCTTTTTTGAAAAAAAGATAACTTTTATATATATTATTATAACTTATAAGAAAATAACTTTATTAATATTGGGGAATATGTTATAAATAATTGATGGTATAACGAAGAAGGTTGAGGAATTTTTGAGGTTGAAGGAAAAATCTATGATTTTTCCTGAACCCAAATTCAAAGAATTTGAGGTGGTTAAAATAGCGAGAAGTTCAATAAAAGAAATTGGGAAGAGTCTTAAAATAGGTGGAAAGTTGAATACGAACCCTTTAGCTGTTTATAGTTCAGAAACAGTGCCTGAAGGAGCAGTGCCTATGTGTTCTCTTGATCGTTGTGTTGCTAAAGCTATAATGTTAGCGTCTATAAATGAAAATCAAGCTCCATTATATATTGGTAAAGATACTCTTAGAGGCTGCTGCCCAGGGTCAATGACCTATCTTGGGTTTACCAAACCTCTTAAATTCATTAAATATTTTGTTTCTACTGGAAATGAAAAATTCAGGGGTGGAGAAGCAGAATATCTTAAAGCAGGACCTGAATATGTTGAAGGATTTTTAGAATCCATTGGAGAAATATCATCACTTGGAAAATATCTTGTAATAGCAAAGTGTGAAGACGTAGAAGAAAATATCAATGTTAAATCCATTATTTGCTTCGGTAATGGAGAACAAATACGAAATTTAAGCAGTCTTATACACTTTAGGACCAAAAATCCATTTAATGCAATCAATATACCTTTTGGCCCTGCATGTGCAACTCTTGTTACCTATCCTGCAGGAATGGCTGAGAAAGCCCCAAAAGATACCGCATTTGTTGGTCCAGTTGATCCAACAGGAAATGTATGGTTCCCTCCAGAGTATATGTCCATAGGAATACCATTAAAAATTGCTGAAGGGATGCATGAAGATCTAAATAATTCCTTCGCCGTAAAAAGGCCTGAAGTTGCATCACCTCAAACAAGAGATAAAATAATTTCTTAAAAACAGACACTAAAATATCAGTGTTTCTTTTTTTATTTATATAAATTCAAATATCACCGAAAATAAGAAGTTAGAGGCAATTAAATGTCAAATCGTTGCAGTAATCCAGATAACTTGCCTAATAAACCCGGCGTATACATAATGAGAAATATTGACGATGATGTAATCTACGTTGGAAAGGCTAAATCTTTAATTAAAAGAGTTAAATCTTATTTCAGCAGATCAGAACTACCCCTGAAAACAAAATTGCTAATGAGTCATTTTCACAACTTAGAGTATATTGTAACAGATACAGAAAAAGAAGCACTTATTTTAGAATCTAATCTCATAAAAAAGTACAAACCAAAGTATAACATCAGGTTAAAGGATGATAAAAGATATCCATACATTAAAATAACCAATGAAAATTATCCTCGGATTTTAATTACAAGAAATGTTAGGGATGATGGCGCATATTATTATGGCCCATTTACAGATGTTGGATCTGTAAGAAGGATAGTTAAATCATTAAAGGCTATATTTAAAATAAGAGCCTGCAGAAAAATGGATGGGCCGTGTCTTAATTACCAGATTCATTTATGCAGTGCACCCTGCAGCGGCAAAATAAGTAAGACGTCATATAATGAAATTGTAGAGAAAATTAACCTGTTCTTTGAGGGTAAATACAATAAAATAATTGATATGCTGAATGAAATGATGATAGAAGCTGCCGAGAATCAAGAATTTGAAAAAGCAGCAGTACTGCGGGATCAAATATTATCAGTAGATAGCATACTTGAGAAACAGAAAATAGAGTTTGATCGCGGCCTTGAACAGGATGTAATTGCATGTTCTTACGATGAAAAAATAGCATGTGTAGTCGTATTTTCAATAAGAGATGGTAAAATTATTGGAAAAGATGATTTCCTAATGAGTGGAACTGAGGGCACATTACCCGATAAAATCCTTTCAGCATTTTTGAAGCAGTATTATATGAGCCCAAGACACGTACCTTCTGAAATTATTATACAATACAAGCCTGATGAAAAGGATCTAATTGAAGAGTGGTTGTCTTCCGAAGAATACGATGTAACTCTTAGAACTCCTAAAAATGGTACTGAAACTCGTTTAGTCCAGATGGTAGCTAAAAATGCAGAAATAATTAAGAATCAGGAAAAAGAGGTTAGAAATATTTTATTAGACCTTCAAAGATACATTAAACTTCCCAAAATACCAAGGCATATGGAATGTTTTGATATCTCAAATATCAGCGGCAAACATGCAGTTGGATCCATGGTTGTTTTTGAAGATGGAATGCCTAAAAAAAGTAAATACCGGAAATTTAAAATAGAAATTCCAGGTCCTGATGATTATGCCATGATGAGGGACGTTTTAAACAGAAGGTACAGTAAGATTGCCCTTGGAGAAGATAAAAAACCTGATCTTATCATCGTAGATGGGGGAAAAGGACAGCTCAACGTGGCATTAGATGTATTAAAGTCACTCAATATAGATGAGATACCTGTTATTGGACTTGCTAAAGAATTTGAACATGTATTCGTTCCAAATGTTTCAAATCCCATAATTTTACCTAAAAATTCTGAAGCACTCCATCTCCTGCAAAGAATAAGGGATGAAGCTCACAGGTTTGCAGTTACATACCATAAACAACTTAGATCCCGTGAATTGAAGTATTCTATACTCGATGGAATAAAAGGAGTGGGAGAAAAACGTAAAATAAAACTGCTTAAACATTTTGGTGATATCAACAGCATAAAAAAAGCCAGTATTGAAGAGATAGCAAGCGTTGAAAGCATAAATAAAAATTTAGCATTTACCATTTACAAACATCTTCATAAAAGCACTACTGCTTAGTATGAATCTTGCAAAACTGATTATGATTACAAAATAAAGGGCAATATTAATATATTTAAAGCATTAAAGTAGTAAATATTATGGCGTCTTTTAAAATTCTTGTTGTTGAAGATGAAAGTATTGTAGCCATGGATATTAAACACCGGTTAGAAAGCATGGGTTATGTCGTGCCTGCAATCACATCTTCAGGTGAAGAAGCGGTAGAAAAAGCTGCAGAAACTAATCCTGACCTAGTACTTATGGATATTGTACTAAAGGGAGAAATGGATGGTATTGACGCTGCTCAACAAATAAAAGATAATCTTGATATCCCTGTTGTATATTTAACAGCGTATTCTGATGAAAGAACTCTTAAACGAGCAAAAATAACAGGTCCTTTTGGTTACATTATCAAACCATTTGAAGATCGGGAACTGCACAGCGCCATTGAAGTTGCACTTTACAAGCATGAAATGGAAAGTAAATTAAAGGAAAATGAAAAATGGCTTTCTACAACTCTTGAAAGTATTGGTGATGCTGTAATCACCACTGATAAAAATGGATACATCACATTCATGAACCCAATTGCTCAAAAGATTACAGAATGGAAACAGGATGAAGCATTAGGAAAACCTTTAGAAAACATTTTTAAAACTGTTAATGAAGAAACTAACGAACCTATTGAAAGTCCAGTTACTGAAGTACTTCAAAAAGGTTCCATAACAGGTATGAAAGATCACGCTATTTTAATAACTAAAAATGGGACACAAGTACCAATTAATGATACAAGTTCCCCCATTAAAGATGATAAAAATAATATAAATGGTATTGTACTTATATTTCAGAATATAACAGAACGTAAAAATGCTGAAAAAGAAAAAGAACAGCTTTTAAAAGAAAAAGCTAGAGGCGAACTTTTCGGTTTCCTTTTAAGTGCTATGCCTGTATTTGCATCAAATATACCTCCACAGATAAGAAATAATATTGCAAAAAGTTTTGGAGACCGCTTCGAAATAAATATGAGACCCCAATTCAAGGAAAATGCTCTAAATTTAGATGAAAATAACTTTAATCAATCTATTGTGTTTAATAATTACATTAAATGGATAAGAGGATTTCTTTCAAATTTGGGTATTGAGGCAGAGAATGTATCTGAAGATCATAAAAATTATCTTAAATTTTCAAACTGCCCATGGGAAAAAGAAGCAGAATACAGTCCTATGTTCTGTCTTATATGTAGAATAATTATATTACGTAGCTTTACATGGACATCTATTAAAGGTAATGTGGAACAGATATCATGTATGGCAGAATGTTCAAATAAGTGTACATTTGAATTTATCTTATCTCAGGATTATATAGTTTAATAATTAATATAACCCAATATCTTGTATACAACTTAAAGGAGATATAACATTGGAAAGAGTAAAAACAGGTATATCAGTATTAGATCACATTACAGGCGGATTCCCATCAAGCAGAACCATGCTTGTTACAGGAGATGCAGGTTCCGGTAAAACTATATTCGGACTTCATTTTGCAAAAAACAGTTGTGATCAGGGACTTAAAACAGCATACATAACAACAGAAGAAGACGCTCATGATCTTAACTCACAGGGTAACTCTTTCAATTGGAATTTAGAAAAACACCAGGAAAATGGCCTTTTAAGTTTTATAGAATTAGCAGGTGCCCGAGCTCGAGTGACAGAGGCTGCAATGAGCATAGATATTGGTACTATGAAAGGTAACTTTGCAAAGATTCTGCAAAGTATTCCGGAAGATATCGAAGTTATTATTTTGGACAGTTTAGGAAGTTATACTGCTAAATTAACGCCTTATGAATTTAGAGATCGTTTTGATCTTCTTGTATATGAACTGAAAAAAAGGAACATTACTGCACTTGTAATACTTGACAGTGCTACTTCTCATGAGTTTAATGAATTAGCATTATTTTCTGTTTATGGAGCTATAAAACTTATGAAACGTGAAAATCCATATACTGGCCGCAGAGAAAGAGTAATGGATATTGTAAAAATGAGGAGTACCAAAACACCTACTCAATTTATGACCTATGAAATAAACTCAAACGGAATTGAAATATTATCCAGTTCCGGATCTAAATGATGTGCAAGAGGTCTTTCTTATAGTAATTTATATTAAGGCCCTATTTTTTACTTTTTAAAGTAAAATTACTCTTTTTCCCCATAATTAAAAAAAGCAAGCCTAACATCAATTAAAGATTCACATACGGCCATATCCATTATAGATTTTAACAATAACTCTATATCCTCATCTTGTTCTTTACTCCATTTATCTCCATATAAAGGCTTAAATAATTTCTTTAAAATAGCCTGTGCTTCTTCTTTGTTTTTAGATAGATGTTCCTCTAGTTCTTTATTTCCTTCTTCAAATTCTTTTAAATCTATATCATTATGTTCATGCTCTACCAACTTAACCACCGATTTATAACTACAGATTGTTTATTTAGAATAAAATATTCATTTAATTCTATTTTTAATTGAGTCTACTCTTTAAAATCAAAATTTATTAATTTATGTACAAAAATAAAAAAAGATTAAATTAAAAAAAATAAATTTTTAAATATTTTCAAAGGCAGCTACAAGTAATTTTACAGAGTTTTCAATATCATCAAGGTCTACCACTTCAACAGGTGTGTGGATATACCTTGTAGGAGCTGATAAAACACCTGTTGGAATTCCTTCACGTGTAAGATGGATCGCTGTGGCGTCAGTAGTACCACCTTCACTTACTTCAAGTTGATAAGGAATTCCTTCTTTTTCAGCTGTTTCAATAAGAAGTTTTTTAACTTTTGGATGGGTTATTATTCCTCTTCCACTTGCATCAGTTAAAATTACGGCAGGTCCTTTTCCTAATTTTGCAGGGGCTTCATCTTCTTTAATTCCCGGATGGTCCCCAGATATAGTAACATCAAGTGCTATTGCTAAATCAGGATTTATCTTAAATGCTGAAGTTTTTGCTCCTTTTAGACCAACTTCTTCCTGAACTGTTCCAACTCCATAGATTGTAGCATCACTTTTAACTCGTTTCAATGTTTCAATAAGTGTTAAACAACCTACTCTGTTGTCGAATGCTTTTCCAGTTACAATAGATCCCTGAAGAGGCGAAAATTCATGTTTTATAGTTATAGGGTCACCAACACTAACCAGTTTTTCTGCTTCCTCTTTGTCTTTTACACCGATATCTACAAACATGTTTTCATATTCAACAGCTTTTTTTCTTTCAGCTGCTTTCATTCTGTGAGGTGGTTTTGAACCTAAAACTCCTAATACTTTTCCATTATCCGTATGGATGTAAACTTCCTGATTTAAAAGCATCTGGTCATTTATTCCTCCAATTTTAGAAAAGTTGATGAACCCGTTTTTATCAATATGTCTCACCATAAGTCCAATTTCATCCATATGGGCAGCAAGCATTATTTTTTTCCCGTCAGCCTTTCCTTTTTTAACTGCTATAATATTACCCATATTGTCGACTTCGATTTCATCTACATAATCTTTTAACTCATCTTTTATAATTTCTCGAATATTTCCTTCAAAACCGGATACTCCAGATGCATTTGATAGTCTTTCTAATAAATCTTTCATATAAACGCCTCAAATTTTTTTTAAGAAAAAAATATGGTTCAGAAAATCTCAAAGGAGATTTTCATCAACCTCAAATTTTTTTAATTTATCTTGATAGTGATTTTATTAAAATTAATAATCCAACCAGCACGATTAAAATTGGCCCTGCCTGTTGTTTTATAAATTCCATAGGGATATATCCCATGTTTATAGCGTACCAAATTAAACCAGCTAAAATGATAATGATACTTATATATATGCCCCATTTGTTGACGCTTCTTTTTTTTGTTTCTCTTCTTTCAGGTCTTCCTATTGGTTCATTAACATCTTCCGGCCTGTTTATTTCTATTCTTTCTTTCATGTTATCCCCGTACTATTTTATATCGCACTGGTTAAAAATATCTTTGCATTAAGAGTAATTCTTGTAGTTAGTTTTTCGAAATGCATACCTACTTTATATACTCATATACAAGCAAATAATATTTATTACGCCTTTTCTAAATCAAAGGAATAATATTAAATTGACTATTAACATTTTAGTTCTTGGACTTTATGTAATTGTCCCTTATTATTTTTTAATTTTGAAATTTTTTGGAAAAAAATAGTAGAGCGGCATTCAAAAACCAAATGCCCCTCATTTCGGATTTACAGTCCGATGCTCTGATGCCTGGCTGAATTATACTCCGTAGAAAAAAATAAATTTTTAAAATGTTTAAAGCTGTTGCTAATGGTTAAATCTTTGAAATAAAAAGTTTAGAATTTAAAAATTAATAGTCAAAATAGAGTTAAAGAATTATTTTTTCTTCTTTTTCTTTAACTGTTCCTGATATGCTTTTTCAACATCAATTACATGATCGGTTTCATCTATGTCTTTTCTCATTAACTTATCCTTTAATTTATCTTTTTTAGATTCCTCAGGATATAAAAATATACTTGACTCATCCAATGGTCTTTTCATTAACTCTTCTTTCAATCTATCTTCTTTAAATTCTTCAGGTGGAATATGTATTATAAGTTCGGGAGCATACATATACTCTTCTCGTTTTTCTTTACGTTTTTTAAGTTCTTTTGTTTCATCCATAAATACCACCTAATGATTTACATAAAAAATTAAACTTCTTTATTTCCTTTTTAGAAATACTTTAAATAAAATTAAGTTATTTTCGCTGATTCTTCCTTTTAATTATTAAAGAACCCGGGGGAGATGCCATATACCATTTTCTACTTTCTTTAACTTTCTTCTTTTTGGATTCTTCAGGTGAGATATATATTATGGCATTTATAGGGGTGTACATATAATCCCATCGTTTTCCTTTACGTTTCTTTAATTCTTTTGTTTCATCCATTAATATCACCTAAGAATATAATAAATAATGGTTTAAAATAGAAGTTAGTCTAATGAAAATTAAAATTGAATGATTATTCCATTTTTTTAGGCTAAGAAGTTTCTTTCGTTCCTCAGGAGTCATTTTCTCCCAGTTCTGCCTTAATAATATTTTTCTTGTTTACCTGAGAATAGAAATAATCAAATCTTTTTGCATCATGCTATGCATACCCTCAATATACTAATTTTAGTTTAAGTTATTAAATATTTTTCATATAAACTTGTTAATCAAGGCCATATTGTCTATCCCTCAACATAATACGAGCACAATTAACAATACTGTCTTTATCCTTTTAAATATGTTCTAATATATACTTAATTGCATTAAATATTTTAATTTAAATGTCTTATAAACTGTAATGCTATATAAAAATGCTTTAATAAAATTAACGAATGGAAACATCATGACAATGCAACCCTATCTTAAGTTAACTATCTTAAACTCTTAGGCTATAAGTAAATGTTTATACATAGATAATATAGCAAAAAAATAGTAATATAGATCTTTTTGACTATCTTTATAAAAACATATTATAAGAATATTAAGGCATAATATCCTTTTAATTATTAAATAAACGTTTTAATCAGATAATAGGAAGATATAAAATTTTACCATTAAACAATTTTTACAGGACTAATTGATATGATACCAAAGAATCATCCAAGATACGAGTCTCTACTTTCAAGAGATAAAATTGTAAAAGCGTATAA
The DNA here is from genome assembly GCA_023436175.1 of Methanobacteriota archaeon. GTDB lineage: Archaea > Methanobacteriota > Methanobacteria > Methanobacteriales > Methanobacteriaceae > Methanobacterium_D. Next base: position 1,604 of record JAEZKE010000150.1, on the reverse strand, counting down.
GTCTGGAATTTTAGCAGATTCTGGAATGATAGCCCATGGAAGGGGAGAATCATTTGATTATTTAATTGGAGAAAAAACAACGGGAACCGCTGAAAATGCCATAGAAACAGCTGCTGCAGCTCTGATTCTTGCAAAAAATCCAGTTATATCTGTAAATGGTAACACCACTGCCCTTGTTCCTGAACATGTTATAAAATTAGCAGAAATTTTAGGTGCAAAAATAGAGATAAACCTCTTCTACAGAACCCCTGAAAGAGTTAAAACTATCTGGAAATTTTTAAAAGAACATGGGGCCAGAGAAATTTTAGGCACAGACGAAGAAGATTTTAAACATATTGAAGGCCTTGATAGCCCACGGGGAAATGTAAGTCCTGAAGGTATGTACAATGCTGATGTAATTTTAGTTCCACTTGAAGATGGCGACAGAACAGAGGCTCTGGTGAAAACAGGGAAATTTGTAATAGCTATAGACTTGAATCCATTATCCAGGACAGCTAAAACTGCTTCATTAACAATAGTTGACAATATAACAAGGGCCATGCCGTGTCTTATTGATAAAGTAAGTGAACTTAAAGACAAGAATCCAGATGAACTAAAAAAACTAAAGGATAATTTTAACAACATTAATAACCTTAAAGAATCATTAAAGATCATGCTTAATTCCATTAATGAGTTTGAATAGTAACAGAATTTCAAAAGCAATGGATTTATCACTGAAACCTTAAAAAGAGTGAAATCATGCAGGTAATAGGAGTAACAGGACTACCAGGATCAGGTAAAAGCATCGTAGCAAGAGTTGCAAAGACTATGGATATTAATGTAATACGAATGGGTGATGTTATAAGAGATGAAGCAATAAAAAGAGATGCTGAAATTGGGGAAACTGCAGTTAAATTGAGGGAAGAATATGGAGAATATGTAGTTGCAGAAAGATGTGTGGAACTGATTAAAGGACATTTAAATGAAGAAACTGCAGAAAAAGAATTAAAATTTATAATAGAAGGCTTAAGGAGTCCACATGAAGTAAAAATATTTGAGGATAATTTTAAAACATTTAAAGTTATCGCGATTCACTCAAGTCCAAAAACACGTTTCATGAGATTAAAAAGGCGAAAAAGATCAGATGATTCCAGTGATATGGCTGAATTTAAAAAAAGAGATGATAGGGAACTTAAATTTGGAATAGGTACCGTCATAGCAACATCTGACTATATGATAGTAAATGAAGGCCCAGTCTGGAAATTTAAAAATTCAATACGAAGCATATTAAAAAATGAAGTCAAGAAGCTTAAAAATTAATTTTTATGCTTGAGGAGTTTATAAAGATGAACTGTAAGGTATATGCTAAAACAGAGTTGAACCCCACTGAAGATATTGATAAAATCACACAAACACTAAATAACATGTTTGATTATGATGATATTGAAATAGGGGAAGATTATATCCTTGTATCTGGTGAAAAAGAATCAATTACAAATTTACGTAAAGAATTTAGGGAAAGGAAAATCCGAGGTGTTGCAAGGAAAATGATGTTAAACGGAATTCATGCAAATAAAATTCATTTCAAATTAAATAAACAGGCAGCATTTGTTGGAGTTCCAAAT
>JAEZKE010000075.1 GCA_023436175.1 Methanobacteriota archaeon | reverse complement strand
AAATACTTTAACAGTTAGAGAAATAGCAAGAGATAGGGCACTGTCCAGTAAATATTTCAACAATATTATACCCATGAAGATAATTCTGTCCATTTTCACATTTGGATCGTTAGCAGTAGTTATAAATTTACTTGGTTACCCATCTGAAACCACAAATGTTGTTTATTTTGTGGCACTGTCCAGCATATTAACTTCATTTTCAGGAATTTTTAATTCTATTTTTCAAGCTCATGAAAAAATGGGACATCCCTCAATTGGACTGGTAATAAACAATGTTATAATGTTTATGGGTGTTATTATTGGAATGTACTACGGATTCAATGTAGAAGAATTTGCCTTTATATTCTTCTTTTCCAGTGTAATTAGTCTGGTGTATATTTTCATTGCATACCTCTTGAACTTTTCATTATCTAAAGTAAAAATCGACACTTGTTTCTGGAAACCTACTTTAAAAGAAGCACTGCCTTTTGGTTTAACTGGACTATCCAGTATGGTATATAATTATATAGATTCAGTTATGCTTTCTTTAATCCAGGGAAATGAAGTAGTAGGATGGTATAATGCATCTTACCGTTTGATTCTTGCCCTGTTATATGTTCCAATTACCATTAATACTGCAATTTTTCCTTCAATGTCTAAATTTCATATATCTTCACAGGATGCATTGAAATTAATTAATGAAAAATATTTTAAATTGATGATCGTAACTGGAATCCCGTTAGGAGCTGCAGTTACAATTTTAGCAGACAATATTATAATCTTTGTATTTGGTTATGGATATTTGCAGTCCGTAATCGCATTACAAATATTGATATGGACTACCGTTTTCACTTTCGCTGGTGCATCATTTATTAAATTATTGGAATCTATAAATAAACAGCTGATAATGACTAAAATTTCAACAATAGGTGTTGTTATAAATATTTTGCTTAATTTAATTTTAATTCCAAAATTCAGCTATGTTGGTGCTGGTATCTCAACTGTAATAACAGAAATTTTTATTGTAATCAGTGTTATAAAGATCAACTATAAAATTGGTTATGATATACCTCTGAGAAGTGTCAAGGAAATATTATTAAAAGTAATTTTCAGTACTGTAATTATGAGTGTTTTTATAGCATATCTCAAACTTCTTAATTTACTGATCCTGGTACCTTTGGCAATTTTGGCGTATGTACTGGTACTATATTTAATTAATGGAATTGATGATGTAGATAAATACTTATTTAAGCAAGTTATAAAAAGAGAATAGTATAAATTCTAAGGATAAAAAGAAAAATTATGTTGGTCTTTGACTTCTTTGTTATTAAATATCATTTAATATCTATTTTTAACTCATAGGAATGTATAAATATGAAATTTTCAACATTAATAATGAATTCTAATGTTTTTAAAAGATTACGTAGTTTTATTCTCTTTAAATATTTTTTAAACAGGTTTAATAATGATTTCAGCGTTCTTTTAGACATAAATTCGTTTAACTGTGCCAACCAAGAACTCAAAAGGAGGAGTTCATATAAAATTGCATTTATCATTCCGGGAATGGAAGCTTTAAATGGAGGACACACTTCTATATTGAGATTAGGCACCTATTTGTCTGAATTAGGGCATGAAATATATTACATACCCTATGAAAATCAAGAGAAAAAAGAAATGGAATTGAATGCAAAAACTAATTTATTTAATTATAAAGGAGTTTTCCTGGAAAAAAATGATATTGTTAAATTGAATTTTGATATTGGAATTGCCACTTCCTGGTTATCTGGCTATCATCTATTGGCTCATCAGAATAATTTTGATTATAAAATGTATTTTGTTCAAGATTTTGAGCCCTATTTTTTTCCAGTAAGCGATTATTATTATTTATCCTTGAATACGTACAAATTTGGTTTTCATATGGTAAGTCTTGGAAAATGGAATAAAGACCAGATTGAAGATATAACTTCCAGAGATGTAGATTATATAGATTTTCCAGTTGAAATAAACAAATATAAACTGCATAACCGGGCAATTAAAATAGATAATGAAATTAAAATTGCAGTATATCTTAAAACAGATGAAAAAAGAGCCCCATTTATATTACTGGAACAGATGAAATATTTACAAGAAAAAATGAAGGATCTGGGTTATACTGTAATATTAAATGTGTTTGGACTTGATAAACTAATAAAAATACCTTACATTAATAATTTAGGTAAATTAAAAGACTATGAGTTAGTAGATTTATATCAAAACTCTCACTTTGGACTGGTAGCATCTTTAACCAATATATCGCTGGTCAATTATGAAATGATATTATCAGGTCTTCCAGTGATAGATTTTATTGATGGAAGTGCCCCTACATTTTTTACAGAAGAAGAAATGATATTCATCAAATCTGAAATAGGGGACCTATTTAATAAAGTTCATTATTATGTAAATCATCAAAAAGAGTTAAATGAACTATTTAATAGGGCACAAAATAAGATAATCAACGAAAAAACTAGCTGGAAAAAATCAGCTCAGCAATTTAATGAAATTCTCATAAAAGCTCAAAATATTTTGCAGTGATAACATGATTTCAAGGGTCACAGTAATCATTCTTAACTGGAATGGATGGCAGGACACAATAGAATGTCTGGAATCACTCTACCAGATCAGTTATTCTAACTATAATGTGATTGTTCTGGACAATTCTTCATCTGATGATTCGATTGAGAAGATAAGAGATTATTGTAGGGGTAAATTAAGTCCAGAATCTGACTTTTTTGAATATACTTCCAGTAATAAACCTATTGAAATAGTGGAATATACAGAAAAAGAAATTGAAAACGAAACGTCAGAAAATAAATTCCATGATTTTCAACCGAACAAAAGATTGATACTCATTAAAAACAGTGAAAATCATGGATTTACTGAAGGTAACAATATAGGAATTCGTTATGTATTAAAAAATCTAAATTCGGATTATATTCTACTTTTAAACAATGATACTGTTGTTGACGAGTGTTTCTTGAATGAATTAGTAAAGGTTGCAGAAAACGACCCAAAAATAGGATTTGTAGGACCAAAGGTTTACTATTATAATTATAATGGGAGAAAAAATGTTATAAATTTCGCGGGAGGAAAACAGAATCTATGGAAATTCAAACCAAGCCATATTGGTTACAAAGAAATTGATAAAGGTCAGTATGATACAAATCAAGAGGTCGACTACATCCATGGGTGTTGTTTACTGGCAAGAGTCCAAATGATTAGAGATGTAGGTTTGTTGGATAAAGAATATGTTTCTTATAGGGAAGAAAATGATTGGGCTATACGTGGATATAATTGTGGCTGGAAATCTGTTTATGCTTATAAATCCAAGATGTGGCATAAAATAGGGGGTTCTACCAATAGAAACACTAATTTATTTGTAGACTATCTGGAAACTAAAAATAGATTTTTATTTGTTAAAAAATATAGCAACAACTGGCAAACTCTATCATTTTTATTATATTTCTTTATTTTTGATTTCTGGTTAATCAGTGCAATTGATTTAATATACTTTAAAAATTTAAAACGTTATAAATCATTTTTAAAAGCAATTAAAGACGGAATCAAAATTTTAAGAACATAAATTAATTAAATTAATCTTTCATAAATTTTTTGTGTCTTTTCTGCTATTTTTTTCCAGGAGTACTCTTCCACTTTCTTTTTCCCATTACTTCCCATTTTTTTGGCAACATCTTCATTTTCAAGTAAAAATAGTATACTTTCTGCCAGTGATTCTTCATCTTTGGGTTTAACAAGAAGTCCAGTTTCTCTGTCATCAACAACATCTGGAATCCCCCCAAGTTTAGAAGATATAACTGGAATACCGCAAGCCATAGCTTCTAAATTTACAATTCCAAATGCTTCAGCCATTGTAATTGAAGGAAGACAGAAAATATCTGCAGATTTATAATAAAATGGTTTTAATCTCTCGTCCACATATCCTGTAAACAGGATATCATTTTTTATACCTAATTCTACAGTTAATTTTGTGAGTTCCTCCTGCATCCCCCCTCTACCTGCAAAAACTAATTTTACATCTTCAAATTCTGTTTTTACTTTCGAAAAAGCTTTTAATAAGATATGAGGGCCTTTATATGACACAATATTACCAAAAAACAATATTATTTTTTTATCATGTGGTAAACCTAGCTTATCTCTGCATTCTTCCTTTGAAAGATTAATATCGAATTCTTCTAAATTAATTCCGTTTGGAATTACTTCTATTTTATCTCTGTAATTTCCCAAAAACTTAGATTCATTTATATATGCGTTTGATGTAGCGATTATTACATCCGCACCATTTAAAACATTTTTAAGTATAGATCTATTGTAAATTATTTGCGCCCAGTTGCGGATTAAATTTCCTCCATTTTCCTGTGCATCTGCATGATAAGTAACCACAAACGGCACTTTATTTCTTTTTGCATATCTCAGTGCAGAATAGTCAGAATAGGGCATGTTGTAATGAGCATGTGCAATATCTATTTTACAGTTTAAAGGTTTGTATAAGATATTAAATGATAGATTTGCACTTGCAATTTTTAAAATGGTGCCATAACGGCGAATTACCATGTTCTCTGAAATTTCACGTGAATCTTTAGAATTAATTGAGGTGGTGAAAATTTCTACTTCGTCCATTTTTGCTATATTGCGTGCTAACTGGTAAGCAGCAATTTCAGTACCACCGTGGGCGTATTTCTTATTATAATCTGTATCGTTGATACGATCTATGTATGGAAAATGACTGATGAAGTATCCTATTTTCATAATATTCTCTCTAAGTCAATTTACTTTTAATCATATATTAAAATAGAATTAATTAAGTAGTGGTTTTAAAAATAAATGGTTTCATTTTGATTTGGTTCTATTTTCTTTATTTGGAGAACTTGAATCAACTGAGTATTCATCATCTATTTTTTCTTTTAAATCAGCTCTTTGAAGTGCAATTTCTCTTACAAGTAAGGTTATTTCTTTATCCATATTTTCTATCATGCCGTACATCTTAAATATAAGGTAGTAACCTACAATAAGCCCTAATATTAGCACTAAATCTAATCCTCTACCTATTCCAGTTAAATTAGCAAATATATTTGTTGAGTCAGGAAAAATAGAGACCCATATAACAATTAGCCAGATTATAATCCAGAGTGAAGCCATTCCTACAGACATTTTACCATTTTTAAGCCTTAAAATTGCAATAATTATGGCAATTATTCCTATAAGAGCACCTATATCTTGATATATCATTTGTGCACCGCCCGTGACATTATTTGAACTTTATATTTTATTTTAGAATGTTTATTATTAATTTAGCAAGTATTTTGAGACCTACCATTAAATTTGTACCTTTTGACATAGAATAATCAGTATAAATTGTTTTAATCTCAACTTCTTCCACTTTTAAATCATATTTTTTAATTTCACCTATTATTTCAGAAGATACTCCATAACCTCTTGAATTTATATCTAAAACTTTTGCAGCTTTTCTGTTGAAAGCTCGCAGCCCGGACTGGGAATCATTTACATGGATCCCATAAAAAATACTTGTTATCATGTTCATAACAGTATTTCCAAATTTTTTGGAAACAGGCATTTCATTAAAGTTTCTTGTTCCTATTACAACATCTGCCCTCTTTTCCATAATTGGTTTACACACTGGAATTATATCATCTGGGTCATGCTGCCCATCTGCATCGAATGTCACTATTATATCTGCATTTTTGGCAAGCGCCGCTTTAATTCCAGTTTCAAGTGCTGCGCCCAAGCCCCTATTTATTACATGTCTATAAACAGACCCGTGGTTATAAATGGAGCTTTCTGCTATTTTATATGTTTTATCATGAGATCCATCATCTATAATGACAATATTCAAATTTTTTTGTTTAAGATCTTCTATAACTTTTTTTATAGTCCTGCTTTCATTATAAGCAGGTATAACTACATATATATTCGAATTATTGGGAGCAGTAGTGGATTCTTTTGAAATTTGATTTGTATTCTCTTCAGAATTTTTATTTGAAGATATATGGGAATCTTTTACCTGAAGCTCATTCAATGTCATGCAGTTTTCTCCAATGAAAAATATTGTATTTAAGGTCTGTTGTTGTTCATAAGTATATAATAAAATAATATTATATGCACTAATAAATAAAATGAGTGGTTAATGTAAATGAAACATTTTACATTTTTTAAAAAATTTTCTGATCTATTTAAAAAAAATTGGTAATAAAATTGAACAGTTCATTAACTTATACAATATTTAATCAATACTGTTAATTTTTTTTGCAAGTTCAGTTATTCTTTTACCTAAATTTTTTGATGTTTCGATTCCATATTCATCATTTTGAGCATCGCCTGCAGCTCCAGCAGCTCCAGCCCCTCCATAATGTGCAAAAGGTGCTCCGTCTCCTACAATTATTGCGTCTTGAATAAGCAGGAAGTTATGTATAGCTGAACAAGCAGTTTCTTGTCCTCCATTTCTGGATGCTCCAACAGTTATTGCACCGCTAACTTTATTTTTAAGCTTGAAATCAGCTCTTAATGGTCTTGATCTATCTATTAATATTTTAAGTTGCGAAGTAACGTTTCCAAAGTAAACTGGACTTCCAATGATTATTCCATGTGCTTCCTGAAGTTTTGAAAGAATCCCATTTACATCATCATCTTTTGGGCATTCACCAGTTAATTTACATATATCACATGCATTACATGGTTCCATTTTCATATTACCCAAATATAAACTTTCAACATCAGCTCCTGATTCTTTTGCAGATTCTAATGCTTTTTCAACCAAGTAGGAGGTGTTCCCATTTTTTCGTGGGCTTCCTATGATTCCAATAATTTTTACCATATTAATCACCAATGTATTTTGTTTGATATAAAAACATGTACTAAACATGTCGTTAAATTAAAGTTTTTTCTAATTCCAGTTATCATTTAACTGTAACTTAGTTTATATAATGCTCCTTTAAATTTTTTTTCAAAAATCTGGTTAAAACAGATGTTAAGAAATTTTTTGCTTGATCTTTAAATCTACAAATATTTTTTTAAACCTTAAAAAGCAGTTTTTTTAAAAGCCTCATATCTTCGTATGTTTTTGGAAATTAGGTTGATACTGATAGCTAAACTTATGTAGTTAGTATGAACATGTTAAAATTGAGAAATTTGAAGTTTTATATACTTTATTCTAAGAGCACTACTGGTTTGATTAGGTCTTTAGGTTTCTCTTTCATTAGGAGGAAAGCCTTTTCTATTTTATCGAAGCCTTTGAAAACATGAGTGGCCATAAGTGATGGGTCAATACGTCCATAAGCCACCATTTCTGCTAATCTTTCCATTCTGACTCTTCCTCCAGGGCAAAGACCTCCAGTAATGGTTTTATACGTCATGCCAAATCCCCAACCTACACGGGAAATTGGCAAAACATCTTCTTCACCAATTCCTGAACTAAAGTAATTATTATTAGAAATTACTGCTCCAGGTTTAGCAATATTTAGCGCATCTATTAAAATAGTGGGGCCACCGCCCGATACAATTACAGCATCAGCACCTTCTCCATCAGTTGCATCGAGAATTTGTTTTACAGTTCCGTATTTGTAGTCAATTATGTCTGTCACGCCATATTTTTTGGCTACTTCAACTGCTTTAGGTCTGGTACCTACAGCAAATATTCTTCCTGCACCTTTTAGTTTTGCTCCAGCTACAGCACATAGACCCACAGGCCCAATACCTAAAACAGCTACTGTAGCTCCAAATTCAATGTTAGCCATTTCAGCAGCCATGAATCCAGTACTCATCATATCTGGAATCATAATTGCAGCTTCCAGAGGTATACCCTCAGGTAAAATAGCTAAATTGTTATCTGCTTCGTTAACGTGAAAGTATTCGCTGAATACGCCATCTTCATAGTTGGAATGTTTCCAACCTCCCAAAGGACCTCCACTTTGTGTGGGATAGCCACGTTGTGCGGCTTCTGAACCCCAATCTGGAGTGATGGCAGGTACAATTACTCTATCACCTGGTTTGAAATCCTTAACATCGTTCCCAATTTCGTCTATTACTCCTATAGCTTCATGTCCCAGGATCATATTATGTCTTTCGCCAATTGACCCTTTCCAAACTGTATGGACATCAGAAGTGCATGGTGCTAAAGCTATTGGTCTGATAATAGCATCTCTTGAGCCACATTTAGGTTTATCTTTCTCTATCCACCCTATTTCCCCTATTTTTAACATAGCAAATCCTTTCATTTTTTCCACCTGTTTAAACAAATTTTTTAGGTGTAAGCCCACCAATCAAAGGATATTCTTTCTATGAAATTTAGCAAATATTTATTGATTAATTCTATATTAATAAAAATTAAAGTATTTTACTTAATACAATGTTCTCGAAAATCGAAGCATTCGAAAACTTTGTTTTCGATGCGTCAAAAACTTACAGTTTTTGACAGCTTGCAAAAACATTGTTTTTGCAGCTGAGAACGAAGTTCTGCAGGCTTACGAAAATCAAAGATTTTCGTGCATTTAAAATCTTCGATTTCGATGCCCCAAACGCTTTGCGCTTGAGTGCCGTACGAAACGAAGTTTCGTGGCTCCGAGACAAAGCTTGCGAAACTCTGTTTCGCGCTCCGAAATCGAAGATTTCAAGAGTCTCTAGAGCTCCAAAAATTCTACGAATTTTAGAAAAATGTTCGCATTTTTCTAACTCCCAAAAACCATAGGTTTTTGAGGATTTTTGAGAGATTTTCGGAACACTCAAACACTTCTTGTTTGGTGTTTGAGGAACTCCGTTCCGTAACCGTGAAAATTGAAATTTTCACATGCTATGCATTTTCTCTAACTTACAGTTTTGACAGTTTAAAGAACCTTTACAATGGGTAGGACATCCAAAATAAAACAAAATTGTTAAAAAAATGTAAATCTGCAATTTAATATTATTCATTTACATGGCCAATATATTAATGAAATGATAATATAACCCATATCATCATGAAAAATAAAGATTATCACGCACTAACTGCCACTGATGATGCACTTAAAATTGTTAGAGAATGTTTTGCAGAAGAAAAAAAAGGGAATAGACAAGCAAGAAATAAAACAAAGGATAGCTTAAAGAAATATTTTATAAAAACAGCAGATGGATCCTACACATTAAAGTCTAACAATGTAAATAACAAGTCTGAAACAATGCATACGCATCACGGGGCAATTACAGAATCAATGGAGAAATTTATTAAGCCTGCAAAGCTTGAAGGAAAGAAAGAAGTCAAAATATTAGATGTATGCAGCGGCCTGGGCTATAATGCTGCTTCATGTATTGAATTTTTAGATGATGATATTGGTATTGAGGTTGATATGATTGAAATATCGAAAGAGACCTTGGCATCATCACTTTTTATAGAAGATCCCATCAAGTCTTATGGCATCATTAAAAAGGCGGTGGAAAATAAATTGTATGATGATGGAATTCTTGGTTTTAAATTCAATAAAGAAAAAATACCTGATAGAATCAAGATTAATATATATTTAAGTGATGCCAGATATGTAATTAAAGAAATTGGTAAAAAGTATGATGCTGTATTTTTGGATCCATTTTCACCTTTAAAATCTCCTGAACTGTATACCCTCGAGTTTTTCCTCATTTTGAAAAATTTACTTAAAGATGATGGAATTATACTTACGTACACTTCTGCATCGCCCGTCAGGTCTGCAATGGTTCATGCAGGGCTCCAAGTAGGTGAAGGTCCATTATTTGGAAGGAAAAGTGGGGGGACAGTGGCATCTAAAGATTTGGAAATAATCGAAAAACCACTTTCAGATAAAGACGAGAGAATGATAGCGCTCAGTGATGCAGGAGTTCCATTTAGAGATCCGAAACTCAATGAATCCAGTGATGAAATAAGAAAAAGAAGAGAAGATGAACGTAAATCTGTAAGGGGAACAAAAAAATTTGCATCGACTGTAAAAACTCCAGTATATCTAGGTAAAGATGTAAACAACCCTCGACTTGAGAGAAGACTTCTTAGAAATATTAATGCACTTGGCGTCACTGATTTGAAATCAAAAGAAGCGGATTATATAATTTGTCCCCAATTTAGTGAATGTATATGTGGATGTGGGGCCCCAAAATTAGATAATTCATACAGCAGGATAAATGAAATGATAAGGAGATTATCAAAGGTAATAGAAGAAAACAATGTTAAAACTTAAATTTATTTTATAGTCAGGAGCATAATTAATTACACTTACAATATTTGAAGTCCAATGTAATGATTTTAAATTAATTAAATTCAATATTTCACTATTTCATTGGAATAGATAGTCTAAAAATTTTTGCACCTGACTATAAATATGGTTTAATTGATATTCTATTAAATCTAAAAGAATCATAAAATTTGATGAATATTAAATTAAAAAAGATAATGATCATATTGAACTTTTAGCAAATAGAAGTTGTGCAATTTTTAGAGTCTAAAAGATGTAATTTAAAAGATAACGATTATAAGGTGAAAAATTGAACTTTGAAATTAAATATAAGGATGCACTGGGCAGAATTGGTGTATTGAAGACTCCCCATGGGAACGTGAAAACTCCAGCTTTGATGCCTGTGATTCATCCTGGAAAACAAACTATCGATGTTAAAAAGTATGGGGCAGACATCGTCATAACTAACTCTTATATAATTTATAAAAACGAAGAATTGAAGAAAAAAGCGCTTGAAGAGGGCATACACAGTTTGATAAACTTTGAGGGTCCAATTGTTACAGATTCCGGCTCTTTTCAGCTTTCAGTGTATGGAGATATCGACGTAACTAATAAAGAAATAATCGAGTTTCAAGAGAAAATAGGTACAGATGTTGGTACCTCCCTTGATATTCCTACTCCTCCTTATGTAAAAAGGGAAAGGGCTGAAAAAGAACTTGAAATAACACTTGAAAGGGCAAAAGAAGCGCTAGATGCAAGAGAAAATTTAATGTTGAATTCGGTTGTACAGGGCTCTACATTCCCTGATCTAAGGGCAAAATGCGCTGAAATAATTGGTCAAATGGATTTTGAGGTTTATCCTATAGGGGCTGTAGTCCCTTTACTTGAAAATTATAAATATAAAGATGTCGTGGATATTGTGATGGCATCAGTGGCTAATTTACCTCCTTCAAGGCCAAGACATCTTATGGGTGCCGGCCATCCAATGGTATTTGCTTTAGCGGTTGCAATGGGTTGTGATCTATTTGATTCTGCTGCCTATATTCTCTATGCTCAAGATGATCGTTTGATGATGCCTACTGGAACTTATAAATTGCAAAATCTTTCTGAGATGCCGTGTTCATGTGAAATATGCAGTAAATATACACCTAATGATTTAAGAAGCATGAAAAAAGAACAGAGGATGAAATTAATTGCACAGCATAACCTCCATGTCAGTTTTGCAGAAATCAGAAAAATAAGGCAGGCTATTATTGATGGGAATTTGCTTGAATTAGTTGAACAGAGATGCAGGGCGCATCCGTATCTTTTAGATGCACTTCGAAACCTTAAAAATTACACGGGCTTAATAGAAGAGTATGATCCTGAATACAAAAATTCTGCATTTTTCTACAGCGGCCCCGAGTCTCTGAATAGGCCTGAAATATTTAGATATTTAAATCGTATTTCAAGACTTCCTCAAAAAAACAGAGTCCTGTTACTGCCGTCATTTAAAAAACCATATTCAAAGAATATTCAAAATATATTAACAAATTTCGGCAGAGATGAACCTGATCTGGAAAAACTTGGAAATTTCTACAGGATTAAGAACTTAAAAGCAGAAAGTAACATAAATACAGATGCGCCGCTGCAGGCTGCTGTTGTAGATGTACCTTTTGGAATTATTCCTCTTGAAATTGATGAAGTTTATCCTTTAGCTCAAAATGAGTCTCCAAGTCTATTAGATGAAGATTCTAAAATATTCGTTAAAAATATTATAAATGAGTATATAAATAATTTCAATGAAGTTATAATCAGTGAAAGTCTTATCAAAAGATTTGATCTTGATTTTGAGCTTGAAAATTTCAATATCAATGAATTAAGATTGCAATTTGATGATAAGGAAAAAATAAAATATATTGCAGATTATCAATTTGGCAAAGGCGCTGGAAAAGCTCTATTTGATACAAATGTAAATATAGTTAAAAGTAGAAAAACTGGCAAAATAAGACATGTTTACGAAGGCGAAGATCTGATTGCAACGCTTCGTGCAAGCGATGGGATATTCGTTTTAAGCATGCTTGGAGCAAAGAGACTTCACGAGTTTCTTGAATACCCTAAAAGTAGAGTGGTTGTAAACAGTGATGCTGAACCATTTGCAAGGGAAGGAAAAAGTATATTTGCTAAATTTGTTATAGACATTGATATAAATATAAGGGCGAATGAAG
>JAEZKE010000004.1 GCA_023436175.1 Methanobacteriota archaeon | reverse complement strand
GGTTTGATATCAGTTTTATCAAGTAATTCATAAGCTGCAGTTAATCCTGCAGGCCCTGCTCCTATTATAATTGCTGTCTTTTGACTCATATCGATACTCCTTGCCTAAATCATTGTTATTGAATTATTATCGATGTTGTTTGTAGCATCGCTTTTGTATATTAATTGTAATTTTTAATTGGTGAGGATAATTTGTGTATCCTTATAAATAATATTAATTTCCTTGCAAAAACTTTTGGTATTTTAATTTGTATTTTTTAATTGATAAGGATAATGAATATATCCTTATTTAAATAGTGTTAATTTCCTTGCAAAAAAGTTCCAGAATAATACCAAAGCTGCGGTAACAACGTTTGCCATATACAGGCCTATATTATGACTTGAATTGTATAGATGAACATTGTAAAAAATTTGATAGAAACCAACGAAATCTACAAAGAACCACGTAAGTATTTCAGTTAGTACCATTCCTACAACACCAATAACTGCAAAAATCACAAATTCTGACCACATGTTGTCAAGTGCATGTTTGTTAAAGACCCAGTTAACACTCAAAGCATAGTTGGCTATTAATCCTAAGATAAATGCAATTGGTGTAGCAATAAGATAATTGATATTAATGTTTATAAATATCATAAATGATGCAAATTGCACTAAAAATGCAGCTCCCCCAACGAAAATGTAGCGGAAGAACTGAATATGTGTTCTATCTGTCTGATTTTTTAGTAATTTATCTATGATAGTATCTTCTATATCTGTCATCTAATATCTCCATTTAAAAATGAGTAATATGATTATAACGTGTATTATAATATTCTAAATTTTATTCTGTATAAATCTTTGCTATTTATTTATCATTGATTTATCCAATAAATTCTTAAATTTAAGATTTTATATTTAGCTATCCCATATTTTGATAAAAGAAATTTTTTTCTCTTATATTAAATCGTCTTAAATTAATTAATAACTAAAATAAATTATTAATAAAAAAATTTTGTTGATTTAAAAAGAATAGTAAAACTTAATTCAACTATATTTTAAATATAGTAGTTTGTTATAAATATTAAAAGCGTAATTGACAGGAAAATTACAATATAAGTAATTATTATTAGATTCATGTTCTCGCGAATAATTTTAATAACTGGTTTATTTTTAATAATCAGTTTATGGTCTATTTTTCCATAATAATTTTCAAAATTCCTTATTTTGTATAACAGCAAGAACAGCAGTGGAAATATGGGAATGAAATACCTTCCTTGAATCCCGTCTATTACATTTTGTCCAACGGGAGTCCATGTGATATACACAAGGGCACATGCTGAAAGGAAGTTAAGGAAAAAAGTCACTGCTGAAATTAATTTCTGTTTTCTAATTATGTTTATCATGTCTTTATCAAATAGGGCTACTGGAATTATTGTAATTAAATAAAATCCAAGCCACCAGATAGGTAAAGGAACATCTAACCAGAAGTTACCTACAAATAAGTATTGGTACGATAAACCGCTTTTAATAAATGTATTTATTAGTACGTATGGGAATCTGAAGGGATCTCCTAAAATATATGCAATTTGACCTGAAATGGATACTTGGGGTATAATCGGCGCATAAAGTCCATTAACAATAAGGTTCCATATAACTACAGCTGTGCCTACAACTAAAAATAGGGATCCTGTTACTAAAAACCTGTTTTTCCGGCTTCCAAATTTTTGTGCAGGAATAAGGAAGATCAAAAACAACAGCAGGATATAATTACTTTTTGCAAGTCCAACTAACAGGAGAAGTATACCTAAAATATAAACCTCTTTGATACCTATTTTCTTTTTATTGTCATCAAATGCGTATTTAAAGAAAATTGCAATGATTAAAAAGGATATTCCCAATAAAAAACTATCTGCGGAAAGTGAAGCTGCTTCAAAGAGCGTCATTGGAAGCAATGCCAACATTAAAAAGACCCACTTATGAACAGGGGTTATTTTAATTGCTAAATATGTAAGAAAAACCCATACCAATAAGTTTGCAAATCTTCCAATGTACATAAGTACTAAAGGAGCTAAATTAAACAATTTTCCAAAATCTATAGCAAATGCAGATACTAAATAAGGGACAGGAGAATATGTAACTACTGCAATTCTGGAAATGTCTTCAAAGACCATATTTTTACTGTTAAATGGTAAATATAAAAGCGGAGCTAAATTTGTTTTATTATCCCTATCTTGAAGAAATGTGTACCATTCTTCGTTGACTGTATCAGAAGTAATCTTGACACTTTCTGGAACGTAAACTCCTGATAGGTTCCCTAATTTTTCAGGTACTATGTGTCCTTCACTTACATATAGTGACCTGTAGAAGTGTTCGTATTCATCAGGAACCTGAAAAGCAGGAGTTGCAAGGAGAAAACCTAACCCGTAGATCAATCCTATAATAAGAAATACAGTTTGAGGGTTGATATCTCTGAATTTATTCATCATTGACATAGACTCTTAATTATTTTTTATTTATAAATATCTAATGAATTGAATTATCAAAAAATTGAGATTAATATATTCAATGTTAACTAATAAAAAGTTATTCTACTATCTTTCTAAAATATTTTTAGGAGTGTTACTATGAACTGGAATTCAGAAATTTAAATTTATCCGCGTTTGCTGAGATGATTTTATTTGCATTGTTTTTATAAACTGAAATATCGTCTATTAATTGATTTATGTGGAGATATAAATCAGTTGGATTGGCTTTTTCCTGTCCAGGATTTAAATCATTGTTTTTCATTTGATCTAAGTATATTTGAAAATCCAATAATTTAGATGTAGTTTGCAGTAAAAGGATGTCATTATTAATATAATCTTTATAAATGCTATTTGCATGAGTTAACGCATTATTATCCATTTCTATGGCCTTTGATATTTCTTCTGAACTTTTTTGCAGCATTATGACTGCATTTGAGTAGTCTTTTTTATTTTCATAAGCAATAGCCTGGTTTGAATAATTATCAGCGGCTGTTTTATGATTCAGAGATGTTTGTAAGTATTTTTGTGTATTTGAAAGGTTGTATTGTTCATATCCATAATATCCAGTTAATGTTATTGCAATGAATAGTATAACAGTTAAGATTTTGTATTTTTGGTTCAAAAAAATTCCTCTATCCATATTAAAATCCAATGCAATGGTCAACTGTTTTTTATGGCAGTAACTATTTATAATTATATTGGCCCAGTTATTATTTAATATCTGGAAAAATAGACAATTATAAAAAATAATTATCTGAAATTTATAAAGATTACAAAAATTTCAAATTTAGGGGCTGTATTCTAAAAATTAGGATATGCTTTACATTCAAATTTAAATTGTAAAATTAGATATATTATAAGATATCGTTTTAAATGTGATTTAATTAAATTTTGGCAAATTCTATAATTTTATACAGCATAAACATAAGAATTATTTGTCATTTAAATAAATTTCATTTAAGTTTTATTTATGAATTATAAATTATGTAGGTGTTATTTATGAGTTCATCTGATGATAAAAAGAAAGCATTAATTAAAATGGCTACAAATCTCATGAGTCATAATCAATCTATGGATGGTTTTAATAAAGGCTTAGAGCTTGTTGATGAAGCATTAAAATTAGATCCAGACTATGCTTTAGCATGGAATCTTAAGGGTAATGTACTTATAGGAATGGCAAAGCCTGAAGAAGGAGTTAAATGTTTAAATAAAGCTACAGAATTAGATCCTGAATTAGCAGCACCATGGTATAGTAAAGCACTGGTTTCCCAAAAATTAGGTAAATATGAAGAAGCTATTGAGTACTATGATAAATCTTTAGATTTGGGCTTTAAAAACTTTGAAAATCGCTATGTGGATATTTACTTTAGAAAAGGGCTAATTTTAAACCAGATGGGGAGATATGAGGATGCAGTTGAGTCATTTGATGAAATCCTGAAAATAAATCCGTATAGTTTTGACGCGTTAGTTAGCAAGAGTTTAGCTCTGGGATTCCTTAATAAATACAGTGAAGAATTAGAATGCTTAGAAAAAGTTTTAGAAATGGATCCTGAAAACCCCATGATTTGGGCTAATAAAAGTGCGGTTCTTAATGAACTTAAAAAGTTTGAAGAAGCTATTAAATGTACAGATAAAGCCCTCGAAATTCTTGAAGATAAAGGTTTAGGAGTGCAGAATAAAAATCAAAACAAACAAATCACATGGCATGTCAGAGGAAACAGTTTCCTGGGCCTTAAAAAGTACGATGAAGCTGTAAAAAGTTTTGATAAATCTTTGAGATTATATTCTGAAGGAGATATACATCAAGTATATATTGATAGTTTAATTGGTAAAGGCAATGCTCTTGCAGGCCTTAATAAATACGAAGAAGCTTTAGAGTGTTACAATAAAGCACTGGAATTGAGTCCGGATTCCGTGGCTGCTAAAAAAGGAAAAAAGAATATTTTACAGCATAAACCTGAAAAATAATAACAAAATTTTTCTTATATTTTCATGTAATACTAAAAATTATAAGGATTAAAGAGGAATATTAATCTTTAAAGAGTTCAGGAAAGGAACATAGTAATGATATTATGGTTTATGTTACCTGAATTAAATTAAATGGCTTGAAATTATAAAATTTTCAGTCCAGTATTGTATTTGCGAATTTAAAAAAATGACTTGTATAAATTACAGAATATAACAGTACAAGATAATTTAATTGAATAAATAAAAATTTTAATAGTTTTTAGGTGAAAAAAAATGCTTGATCCATCTGATTTTATAAAGGAATCAATTGAAGGAATTAAAAAACAAATAGGAGACGAAAAAGCAATAATAGCTCTCTCTGGAGGGGTAGATAGTTCTGTTGCATCAGTGTTAGTCTCACAATCTATTGGGGATAATCTCCGGGCAGTGTTTGTTGATCATGGTCTTTTACGTGAAGGGGAGGCAGAATATGTCAAAGAAACATTCGAGCCGAGACTCAATTTTAAGTGTATCAATGCAAGTGATGAATTTTTAAAGGAACTTGAGGGAGTAGAAGACCCTGAGGAAAAACGAAAAATTATAGGTGAGGTTTTTATAAGGGTCTTTGAAAGAGAAGCAGAGAAAGAAGGCGCTAAATTCCTGGTACAGGGTACAATTGCACCAGACTGGATAGAAAGTGAAGGGAAAATTAAATCTCATCATAATGTAGCTTTACCCCATGGACTGGTTTTAGAACTCGTAGAACCTATAAGAGAACTTTACAAAGATGAAGTGAGAGTTGTAGGAAGCGAAATGGGCCTTCCAGATGAAATAGTTAACAGGCAGCCATTCCCTGGTCCGGGACTTGCAGTCCGTGTTGTTGGAAAATTAACTCCTGAGAAGATAGAAATCTGCAGAAAGGCTAACGCTATCGTTGAAGAAGAAGTTAAAAAAGAGGGACTTGACGAAACCCTTTGGCAGTACTTTGCAGTTTTAACAGATACAAAAGTTACTGGAGTTAAGGGAGATATAAGGGACTTTGGATATCTTGTAGTTTTGCGTATGGTGGAATCGTGGGATGCAATGACTGCTAATGTGCCTGAACTTCCATGGGAAATGATAAGAACAATTTCAGCACGAATTACAGCTGAGATTTCTGAAGTAACTCATGTAGCTCTTTCAGTCAGTGATAAACCACCTAGCACTATTGAGTTCGCTTAAGAATCTCCAAAAGAGACATTATCAAATTATTTTTTTATTTTTCTCTTATTTTATTGGCTACTGATTATCTACTCTGAAATAACTTTGTATGGTGTAATTAAATGAAACCAGACGAAATTAATCATGAAACTATTTTTAAAATAATGCTCCAGTTTATAAGAATTACAAAAAAGTTTAATGAACTGGAAAAAATATCCATTGATGTTGGAATTGGAGAAAAACTTTATCCTTCTGAATTTCATGTTATAGCGGCTGTTGGAAGCGGTTATGAGAATACTGTTACTGGATTGAGTAAAAGACTTGAAATCACAAAAGGTGCAGTTTCACAGGTTGTAAATAAGCTTCATGAAAAAGGTTTCCTAAATAAAGAACGAAATAAAGACTATGTGAAGGAAATTATTTTATCTTTAACTGAAAAAGGTCATAACGCGTTTAAGATTCAGGATGATTTTCATAAGGAAATAGAAATTGAGTTTATAAATCATTTGGAGGAAGTTACTCCTGGACAAATGGATTCGTTCCTTCAAATTTTGCCTAAAATTGAAGACTTTATCGACATCTTTTTAAGAAATAAAAAATAATATTATTTTTCATCAAACAGTTTAGCTACTAAACTGTTAGGAGATAATATGATGTCTGTAAAAACAGCAGTTAAAGATCATTTTTCAGTTAGTCCAATTTCAAAGCATTTGAGGGATCATTTTGCTTATTTACATGGATTTAATGATGTGAAATTAACATATAAAAATGGAAATCTTTTAATGAGGAAATTTACTATTCGAGATATAGATAAATGTGCTGAATTATTCAAAGAAGTGTTTTCAGCATATCCGTGGTATGATAACTGGGTATCATTTGAACAGGCAAGGACTTATTTAATGGAGTTAATTGAAAGTCCTGTTTTTGAGGGATATATTGCATATAATGGATTAGATTTGGCGGCAGTCTGCTTTGGCCATAAGAGATCGTGGTGGGTGGGAAAAGAATTCTTTATTGATGAGTTTTATGTGAGAAATGAAATTCAGGGAAATGGAATTGGAACTAAACTGTTAAATTATGTTAAAGAAGTCATTATTGGAGAAGGGTACATTCGCCTGATTTTATTAACCAATAAAGGAATACCTGCTGAGGAATTTTATATTAAAAATGGATTTTACAATAACCTGGACAGAACAGTTATGGTTAAAGAGTTTTAAATTTTTTTATTAAACTAAAAGAATATTTACCTAATTTTTAACAGGATATAACTTTAAGAAGAAGTAAATCTATTTTCAAGGCTTTTGCCTGAAAATATCTGGCAATTAGTGGATTATATCTACTTCATGTATCTTGAATCTCTTGTTACCACACTAAGTACTATTTTTAATTCAAGTATATTCATATTCTAAAACTTATTTTTTAATTTATTTTACTAAAATAATTGATTTAAACAAGACCAGTTAGGAATGGAATGCTTTTATCAATTGATAAAATAAGTTAAATAAATAGTGATATTTTTAATAAGGTAAACCTTATATTAAATTGTCAAGTTTAAATTCGCATATTTTAGTGGGCTGATTTAAATGAAAAATAGTGATAGTCATTTAGAGCTTGAAAAAAAAGTTCAACTTTTACAATCTGTTTTAGAGTCGTCTAATGAAGGCTACTGGGAATGGAATATCAAAACAAACAAAGTTATTTTTAATCATGCATGGCATGATCTCCTTAATTACAAACCCTATGAATTGCCACAAAGCTTTGAAGCATTTAAAATTCTTTTGCATCCTGATGATAGAGAAAAAACATTGGAAACTCTTAATAGTTATATAAATAGCGATATCCATAGTTATGAAATTGATTTCAGGATGGTTAAAAAGTTTGGGGAAGTCTGCTGGATTTTAAGCAGGGGTAATATTGAACGTGATGATAAAGGTAAACCTCTTAGAATAATTGGAACTCATGTGGATGTCACTGATTATAAAACAGGTGAAGAACGGGTTAAATATTTAAATTCTGTTTTATTAGCTATACGTGATATTAATCAGCTCATTGTAACTGAAAGAAATAGAGATGCTCTTTTAAATAAAGCATGCGAAATTTTAAGTGAAACAAGAGGTTTTGATTTAGTCTGGATTGGGGAGATCGAAAAAAATAATTATAAAATTATCTCAAAAGCATTTTCTGGTTCTTATGATGCATTTTTAGACTTAATCAATGTAACATGGGACGATTCACCAACTGGTCATGGACCCACAGGCAAAGCTATTAAAACAATTAAGCCATGTATCGTGAATAACATTAGTAATAATCTCAATTTTAAACCTTGGATAGATGCAGTTAACAAACATGGCTTTAATTCTGCAATTGCCCTACCACTGACCAATAATGAAAAAATCTTTGGAAATATAACTATTTACTCAAAAAGCCTTAATAATTTTGATATAGATGAATTATCACTTCTTAAAGAGGTTACTGCAGATTTAAGTTTTGCAATCCGCGCTTTTGAATTAGAAGAGAAACGTAAAAAAGCAGAAGAACAAAAGCAAGAATTGATTGAAGAATTACAGCAACTTACAGAAGAATTAAAAGTATCCAATGAAGAGCTGCAGGCTACAACTGAGGAACTACAGGTATCCAATGAAGAACTCCGGCAGCAGGGAAATGAATTAATTGAACTTAATAAAGCTCTGCGTAGCAGTGAGGAAAGATCTCGAGCTTTAATTAACAATTCCAATGATATAATTCGTATACTTGATAATAATGGGAAAATAAAATTTGACTCTCCTTCATCTACGCGAATTCTTGGCTATCCTGAAGGGTATTTTATAGGGAAGAGCCCATTTGATTATATTCACCATGAAGATCGTGAAAGAGTGATAAATGACTTGCAGGAAGTTTTTGAGAAACAAAATCGCGGAATTCCTACTGAATTCAGGATAAAAAATGCTGATGGCAGCTATCTTCCCGTAGAATCGGTTTCTCAGAACCTTATGGATGTCCCTGGAATAAATGGTATAGTAGTGACCACGCACCCTATTAAAGATCGTAAAAAAGCAGAAGAAGCTTTAAGGCTATCGAATATGTATAATCGTAGCCTTATTGAGGCCAGTTTAGATCCTCTTGTTACTATTGGGCCTGATGGTAAGATTACTGATGTAAATAGTTCCACTGAGTTTATTACTGGTTATTCTCGTAAGGAATTAATTGGCACTGACTTTTCAGATTATTTCACTGAACCTGAAAAAGCCAAAGAAGGATACCAGCAAGTGTTCAAGGAGGGTTGGGTACGTGATTATCCCCTGGAAATTGTACACAAAAATGGGAATATAACTCAAGTTTTGTATAACGCTTCAGTTTATAGAGACGAAATTGGTGATGTTATCGGTGTTTTCGCTGCAGCGCGTGATATTACGGAGCTTAAAAAAGCTGAAGAAGAAATTCAGAGGCTTGCAGATCTTGTAGAATCCTCAGATGATGCGATCATAACTAAAGATCTTGATGGAGTTATAATAAGTTATAATAAAGGAGCGGAGAGGTTATATGGATATGCTGCCCGTGAAGTTAAGGGAAAGCACATATCTATACTGACACCACCACATTTAAAGAACGAAGTAGAAAGGTTCATTGGACGGATTAAAAATGGAGAAAGGGTTTTCCACTATGAAACCAAGAGAATAAGTAAGGATGGTGAAGATGTAGATATATCTCTTACTTTGTCCCCGATAATTGATCAATTTGGAAAATTGATTGGGATTTCAACAATTGCCAGAGATATATCCGAAAACAAAAAGGCTGAAAAAAAGCTTGAACTAGCAAGTAAATATAACCGTAGTCTTATTGAGGCTAATTTAGATCCTCTTGTTACTATTGGGCCTGATGGTAAGATTACTGATGTAAATAGTTCCACTGAGTTTATTACTGGTTATTCTCGTAATGAATTAATTGGCACTGACTTTTCAGATTATTTCACAGAACCTGACAAGGCTAGAGAAGGATACAAAGAAGCATTCAGAGAAGGGCGAGTGCGTGATTATCCTCTGAAAATAAAACATAAAGATGGTTATATAACCCCTGTTTTGTATAATGCTTCTGTTTATCGTGATGAGTTTGGAGAAGTAATGGGAGTTTTCGCTGCTGCACGTGATGTTACAGAACTAAAAAGAGCTGAAAATGAAATTAAGGCTTCTCTTGAAGAGAAAGAAATTCTTTTAAAAGAAATTCACCACAGAGTTAAAAATAACCTGCAGATAATTTCCAGTTTACTCGATCTTCAGGCCCATTATGTTGAAGATAACGAAGCAATTAATGTTTTACAGGAAAGTCAAAACAGGGTTAAATCCATGGCCATGATTCATGAAACTCTTTATCAATCCACTGATCTGACCCGTATAAACTTCTCAAATTACATTAAAAATTTGGTTCAGGATTTATTTTATTCATACGGCACAAAAAGTAACATTAGACCGATTATAAAGGTGGAAGAAATCTTCTTAAATATTGAGACTGCAATCCCCTGTGGTTTAATAATTAGTGAACTGGTCTCTAACAGCCTGAAATACGCATTTTCAAATAATGATGTAGGTGAAATATTCATAAGTTTCTGTTCACTTTCAGAAGAATTTGAACTTATTATCAGTGACAATGGTATTGGATTACCTGAAGATGTTAATTTTAAAGAGATACAGTCATCATTAGGGCTAAGGCTGGTAAACATGTTAGTTAGTCAGTTAGATGGTTCTATAGGATTAGATAGAAGTCAGGGAACTATGTTCCGGGTAAAATTTAAAGAATTAATCTATAAAAAAAGGTTTTAATTAATTAAAATTAAATGAATTTTACTGTAACCGTCTTAAAAATTGGAATGGATTTCTATAAAAATAAATTTTGATTTTCAAGTACTTTTAAGTTTACCTGAAAAGATCTGGCAACTATTGAATTTGCAGCTGCTTCAGGTAACCCTAATTCTTTCAGTACCTTTTTGCAAAATTCCATTGAATCTAAAGACTGATTTCTTTCATTAATTTTCAGCACTGATTCGTGAATGCGTTGAAGATAATCCAGTGCATCATCCATAATTCGATATGCATTATCTCCTTCTTGGGGATCGTCCCAGGAAGATAGCAATATTTTAGTTTCATCAATGTCTTTTAGTTTCTTAATTGATTTTATAGATGTCTTGACATCATCATAAATTGGTAAATCACCTTTTATTGGGATTGCATCTCCTGTGATTAAAATTCCTTCTTCTTTTATTAAAAAGGATATAGAACCTTTAGAATGTCCGGGGGTGTGAATAACTTTTAAACTGATATTTTCACCTAAATCCAATACATCTCCCTCTTCAAGAATATCATCAACATCAATGGATCCTTCTACCAGTGAATGGAAATTCGGTACAGGGCGTTCTTTTGCCTGCAATTCAACATCTTCAATCCATGATATTTCGCCGGGATGAGCTGCGACTTTACATCCTGACTTTTCTTTTATTGACTTAGCTGATCCAATATGATCTGGATGTGAATGTGTTAAAATCAATAAAGAGATATCCTCAGGTTTTAAACCAATTCTATCCATATAATCAAAGATCACATCTTCGGAAGACACTACTCCACTGTCAATTAGGCATATATTTTCTCCATGTACAAGATATGCGTAAACGAATCTGTCGAGTACTCCTAATTTTGTTTTAACCTGAAAAGGGATTTTTATTGCGTGGACGTGTTTTGTAATTTGCATATTTTTCACTCCGAAGTGGTCTTTTTATTTATTCATTATATTCAAGAAGAATATTCATTTAAAACTCATTATATTTATCTTTTATCACAGTTTTTATCCATTCATCTGCAGACATTACTTTACTAAATCTCATGGCCTGTGTAACTAATATTGCTTTATGCAGCTCTTCAGCACTGATGTTTCCAGCTGAATTAGACATATCGAGCGTTCCTGTAGCATCGCTTAAAAATTCAACATTAAAGCCAAGATGCATGGCCTGCCGTGCAGTTGTATCGCAGCACATCTGGGTCATGTATCCACTGATTACGAGTGTATCTATATCCTTTTCTTTAAGCAAAGACCATAATTCTGTTCCTGTGAAGCTTCCAGGCAAATTTTTCTCTATAATTTTATCATAGTTTCTTTTAAGTATTTCTTCGTGGATTTCATGCTCACAGGTTCCTTTTTTAAAAGTAACTGCATTATTTCCCGGATTTGTATGTTGTATAAGAATCACTGAGATATTATTTTCATTTGCTGAGTCTATAATTTTAATAATATTTTCAAAGCTGTTTTTTGGATATGTTACTGGTAGTTTACCAGTGAAATATTCGTTTTGCACATCAATTACAAGTAATGCTCTTTTCATAGTATCTCCCATTGAATTATAGCTTTTATAATGGATAATGTTATCATTTATTAAAAAATGTTTTTTTGATACAAAACATTTAAATAATACTCTGTATATATTGACTGACAGTCAGTCAAATTAGAGTTGATAATATGGAATTTGAAGAATGTGTAAAATTTGCAAATGAAAACCCCGTGAGTTGGGTAGCTACTGTGGAAAATGATCAGCCCAGAGTAAGGGCACTTGGAATGTGGTTTGCCGATGAAAGCGGTTATTACTTCCAGATACGGGCAAATATGGATATGTACCGGCAGCCTTAAAAATTCGAAGAATTTTTAGGTTCGAAAAACCATGTTTTTCTCAACTTCAAGAAAATCCTAAAGTTGAAGCATCCTTCTGGAAATCTGGAGTAATGTTGGGGACAATGATGAGAGTAGCTGGAGAGGTGGAATTTTTGGAGGATATAGAACTCAAGAAAAGAGTATTGGAAGACATGCCCTTCCTTAAATATTTTGGTTTCACCCCTGAAAATTCAGATTTAGTACTTTTCAAAATAGCAAAAGGTAAAGCATATTTCTGGTCAATGGAAACTGCTTTTGAGCCTAAAAAGATGATTGAATTTGGTAAATGAAACTTAAGGAGAAGTTTAAATGACTGAAATTAAACTACAAGAAGACAGTAATAATGGAACCGACTGTTCTCCATTAAATTCTTTATACTGTAATTTAAAGATAAGAATAACTGGCAGCCTGAATAAAAAAGACCTTAATAAACTATACAGATGTACTTTATGCAATAGCTGTGGTCTTGCTGGTTTCAATAGAGGTACCAGAGAAAAAGCGGTAAATAAAAGCATTATTTCTTCTCATTTGGTGGAAATTAGCAGAAATATTAGGGAAACAGGTAATTCTTATGGTATCATTACAAATAATTCCCCTGAACATTGTGATATGGAAACTGTATTGTTTAAAGGATGTACACCCACACATAAAACACCGGAGATACTTGAAGCTGTAGAGAGCCTGCTTAAAAGTGAGAGTGTAGAATACGGCGTTATCAGTAATGAAACCTGTTGTGGTAACATATTATTTAATTTAGGTGACCATACCTCTGGGTTAGAAGCAGTAGAAAAAAATATTGCAAAATTCAAAGCAGCTGGAGTTAAACGAATTATAACAATATGTCCTGGTTGTTATAATGCTTTTAATAAATATTATAGAGGATATGATGGGTTCAACCCGGAGATAGTTCTTGCAGTTGACCTGTTAAACGGATTGACCATCAAAGGAAATAATTTTACAGTGCAGGATCCGTGCCATGCCAAAGAGAAAAGCAGTACTGTGCGTAAAATATTACCTGGCTCAAAAAATAAAGGTGCAAGCCCATGTTGTGGAGCAGGTGGTGGAGTTATGATACACGATAGACAACTTGCAAGTACCAAAGCAAGAAAAACAGTAGACAACCCTGAAAAAATAGTTACATACTGTCCATTCTGCTATATTAACCTGTCGTCAGTAAGTGTGGATGGAGTTGAAGATATTTATATGCTGTTGGAGAATCAAAATAGGGTATATCACGCTGGTAAATGAATTTTTATTAAATAAATTGGAAGTGGAACAGATGAAAGTAACTGAAAATGTCTATGCATTGGATGCAACAAAAGGTAATTATGCTTATATTATTTTGGGCGAAGAAACAATTTTAATAGATACCGGACGGCCTGGACAAGGAAAAGGTATTTTAAAAGAATTAGAGTCCATGAATATAAAGCCTCAGGATATTAAACATATTTTATTAACACACCATGACGTAGACCATATAGGCAATCTTGCTTTGCTTGAAGCGGAAACAGGAGCTAAAATATGGGCATCAAGAGAGGATATACCTTATATTTGCGGTGAAAAAAATCGTGAAGGGATTAAAAGGCTTGTTTCAGTTATTATGCGTGTAAAAAAACCTGAAAATATAAATTCGTATCATGAGGATCAGAAGGTAAGTGATATTAAAGTTATACCAACTCCTGGACACACTCCCGGACATGTATGTTTATTATATAAAGATATCCTGTTTGCTGGAGATTTAATAAGGACTTCTAATGGACAGATAGGGCCAATGAAATCATTTATGAACTGGAACACTGAAATTTCAAGGGATTCTATTAAAAAAATTTCTGATTTAAATTTTAAATGGGTATGCCCGGCACATGGAGAGCCCGTTGAGCGAAACGATAAAAATGAATTGATATAAGGGGCATGAAAATATGAAATTCTGGCAAAAAATACCTGGACTTAGGTCGGGAAAACGTTGGAAAATGGGTTTAGCAGTTTTAGGTTATATTTTTATAATATTAATTGTTTCTGCGGTTGTTGTGGCTTCTTCATACAGTGATAATTCACCAGTTTCAACTACTCTTAAACCTGCTGGAGAACCAGTAGGTAATGCTCTGGTAGTTTATTATAGTTTAGGTTCCAAGAATGATGATGGGACTTACTCTGATATATATGGTGGGGGATACTGTGAACAAACAGCTTATGCCGTTGCTCAAGGTCTTGTATCTAAAAATTGGGAAGTAACAGTTCTAAGAGTTGAACCTGCTGATGGAAATGTGTTGCACATGCTTAAAAGTTGTGGGGGGCACACTGTAGATATTAAACCCGTTAATTTGGATGTCAGTGGCTATGATTTAGTAGTTATAGGCAGTCCTACCTGGAACAACGGCCCGGTGGCAGCTATTAAATCGTACATAGATCAGGCATCTAATTTGGAAGGAAAGAAAGTTGCCTTATTTATCACAGCAGGAGGGTACTCTTCATTGAATTCAACAGAATATAAGATTAAAGAACGCGGTGGAAATGTTACAGGTACTTTAATGTTGTTTAGTAAGAATAAAGCTCAAGCAGAAAAATTAGCTGAAGAATTTGGGGAAAAACTGGGCTCATAAATAAATTCTGTAGGCATATAATATGGGCAGTGATATCTTAAAGACCATAGGATATAAACTACTAAATAATGATAAATTAATTAAATTTCTCACTAAAATTAATTAAAAATTTAACGTGAAAATCATGGCCCGAATAACTAAAGACCCAGAAACACGAAAAAAAGAATTTATAGCAGCTGCTAGAGCGCTATTTATAGAAAAAGGATTTGATCAAACTTCAGTCAGCGATATTACAAATAAAGTAGGCATGTCTCATGGATCATTCTTTTACTACTTCAAATCAAAAAAAGGAGTAATGGAAGAGGTAATAAATGATAATTTAACCTCATGGAAAGATTTTATGTTGGATTTAGTGGCAAATGAAGAGATGGATGCCCTAAAAAAAATGCAGATCATATTTGGCATGACAATAAAATCACGAAGAGCTAAACAGAACATAAATGAGTTTTTTCAAAAGGAAGGTAATGCAGTTATGTATCGAGAACATCGAAAAAAGTCTCGTGAGATAATACTCCCTTTAATGACTCAGATTGTTGAACAGGG
This sequence comes from Methanobacteriota archaeon, assembly GCA_023436175.1. GTDB lineage: Archaea > Methanobacteriota > Methanobacteria > Methanobacteriales > Methanobacteriaceae > Methanobacterium_D. The sequence continues at coordinate 21,204 of JAEZKE010000004.1, read as the reverse complement.
AGTTGATGAAGGAATATTTAATATTGAATTCCCGAGAGAAACTGTGGAATATGTGGGGTACATAGTGGAAAATTTAGGTGACAGCCTAAAATTTACCCAAAGTGATGAAGAATATTACAGAAAAATACGGGCTCTGGAAATTTTCTTAGCAAGAGTGGCCGGAATTGAAGAAAATGAGTTCAATCTACTTGAATTTGGGGGGAACTAAATGAAAAAGAATTCTGCTCAAAAATACTGGGACGACGCAGCCGAAAAAAAGGAATTTCCAACTCCTTTTAAAATTGAAGAGTTCGAAAAACATGTTTCAAAGGGTAGGAGTATATTGGATGTTGGATGCGGATATGGAAGAATCCTAAATGAACTATACAACCGTGGTTTTAAAAATTTAAAGGGCGTTGATTACTCCCAGGGTATGATAAATAGGGGATTAAGGCTGTATCCTTATTTAAACCTTATTAAAACTGATGGGGATAAAATTCCATTTCCAGACAATGAATTCGATGCTGTACTTCTTATTGCGGTACTCACATCTAATATTAAAAATGAGGAACAGGAAAATATAATTTCAGAAATCTCAAGGGTACTTAAAGATGGTGGGATTCTATACCTCACTGATTTTCTAATAAATCAGGATAAAAGAAATCTCGAACGATACCAAAAATATGAAAATAAATATGGGGCATATGGAATTTTTGAACTTTCTGAAGGCGCTGTTTTAAGACATCACACTGAAGAACACATTTTAAAATTAACAAAAAATTTTAAAAAGATTGTATTTGAGAAAACAGTTTTTGATACTATGAACGGTCATAAATCAAATGGTTTTTATTATATCGGAAAAAAGAAGTAAAATGATTTTATTTGGGAATATAATCATCTCTAACTGGCGAAAATATCTCAACAGCAACTGACTCTTCAATTGTTTCTGCACAATGTTCCTCATTTCCGGGAATTGCCCAGCTGTCCCCTGCTTTCATTTCATGCCTTTCGCCATTGATGATCAGTATTATATGACCTAATACAAGGTAACCAGTCTGCTCTTCAGGATGGCTGTGGGGGAGGGTAATATTTTACCTTTTTCTAATTTGAACTCAGTTAAAAGTTTATTATCTCCATAAATTAAGGTTTTCCGTTCTATCCCCTCAAGAACTTTAATATAACCGTTTTCATTTGTTTTTCCCAACATTATATCTTGACATGCATATTCCTCGTTGCATTTATTACTTTTCAAATTTAATTTTATTAGTGTTATTTTATGTAATTTTCAAGATTTGTAGCGCATTTTCCGTTGCTTTTTCAATTTCTGGGTGATTATTTTCTTTTAATTTACAAAGTGCTTCAACAACATCGGGCCTGTTGACACCGATCTGGCCTAAAGTCCTTGCAGATTCCCAGATAATTGCAGCATCGTAATCATTTTCTAAAATATTTAGCAGTGGTAGCAATGCTTCGGTACTATATTTAAACCCACTTAACGACCTGACTATTTTCCAGAATGTAATTTTATTATCTGAATGTATTTCAAGGCCATTAATCAGTACGGGTAATGCACTTTTATCACATGTCTTAGCCGCTATCCCGCCCAAAGCGTCAATTGCCTGTTGTACGATATAATCATCTTGTTCTTCTACTATTTTAATTAAATATGGGGTGGCGGGATTTCCAATTTTTATGATGGTCCTTGCAGCCATATCACGTGCCAGCGGAAAGCTTTTCTTGTTAAAATATTTTTTTGGTAACTTTACTTCCTGATTAGTTCCGATCTTGCCCAGTAGTTTGATTAGTGGGGGAACTGCTGCCTCTCCCATTTTACCCAGGGCTTCAGACATGGCAATTCTTGAATAAAGTGCTTTTTCTTCCTTTAAAGCAGTACATAATGGCAATATTCCTTTTTCATCTCTTCTATTTCCTAATATAGTTGCAGCAATTGTTCTTTTTTGAGGGCTATCTGTATCTAACATTTCAATTAAATGTTCTGTTCCATAGTGGACGTATGCTTCAACTTCTTCTGATGAAATTTGCCCCCTATTTTTCCTATTACATTTCTTTTTATCTTCACAGTTTGCCATTATAATTGCTCTCATTATAAACCCGTATTTTTCTTTCCATGTCATCTGACGGAATATAACAGTCTTAACTTGCTTTTCTAACTTCACAAGTCATTTAATCACCTTATTTCTGACCTTTTAGAACGAATCCATTCTTTTCTCAGTAACGCATATATATGCTCGCTCCAGTACCGGTTATTCCAGTATCCATATTCTCTGAGAGTCCCTTCTTTACTAAAATCAAGTTTTTCAAGTACCCTTATGGATCGTGTCGCTTCAGGAACAACGTATGCATCAACACGATTCAGTAAAGTTTCTTCAAATCCAAATCTGATCACTTCTTTCAACGCCTCTGTGGCGTATCCTTTTCCCCAGTACTCTTGACCTAATTCGTATCCAATTTCTCCCCTGGAGCTTCTTTTAACCCATGTATTAAAACCGCAGGTTCCAATAAGAGTATTATCTTTTTTTCTGATAATTCCCCATCTAATGCCCTCTTTATTTTTAAACAGGTTGTTTAAAAAGTTAATCATGTATGATGCCTGTTCAATATTTACAAAAGAATTCATATTCATGTATTTTGTAACTTCATTATCTGACCAAAACTTGAATAGTGTTTCTGCATCTTTACTGGTCATTCTCCGTAAGATTAATCGTTTAGTAGATAGTTTGGGAAATCCTGGTCTTATTCTCACTTTTTTCATCCCTCGACTTTTATAAAATTAATTTATTTTAAGATTAATTAATGTATATTTATTCAGTTTAACCTATAGAAATTTATTGATTGAACTTAAAATAGTTAATTCTTACTATTTTTCATATCTTCTAATATTTTTGATATACAATCTGATTTAGCATCTGCATAGTCATTAACACTATCCCATTCCATTTTTGCAAGTGCTTTTTTAGTATTTTCATATTCTTTTCTTGCTTTATAGTTATTTCTCAGGTAATTTCGAAATAGCAAATGCTTTATCCAGAAATCTGAATTAATTTTAACCATATGGATGTGAAAACTATCATTATTTTCTTTATTGATATCTGGATCATTAAAGCCAATTATCTTTGGAAATTGCATATCTAAATTTTTAGGCTTGAAAAAATATCTTCGAAAAGGCATACAAATCTCATATTTCTGTACATATGTATATCCAAGGGATATTATTGAATTTATATAGTTATCTAACTGTTTTTCTTTTACACCAATCATTATATCAATTATGGGTTTTGAATAGATGTCAGGAATGGAAGTACTGCCAATGTGCTCTACTTCAATTTCTTTAGAATTAATTACATTAAGGAGCTTTTTTTTCTCAATTTCAAAAAGTGATTTCCATTTGGGGTCATATTTTACAAGTTCAACCTTCATTTTATCTCCATAATTTTTCTAACAGTATCTGCCATTACATGGCCAAGTTTAGCGTGTTCATCAACATCTAAATGAATCCCATCTAAATCACTGGGGGTAACTACTTCTGAAGCGTCTAAGAAATGAATATTATATTCTTCAGCTACCTGCTTGTAATAAGTGCCCAATAGGCGTGATTTAGCTTTTCCACTTTCAAATTCCCCGGTGAAATTGGATAATTCTGTAATCAGCGGTGGAGCAACTAATAATAGTTCTGGTGCATTTTCATGAGAACCTGCCCCGCTTTTAATAATTAGATCCACTAAAACACGAATACTGCGGGCAATTTCTGCAGCTGAAAGAGAAAAACGTGTTTTAAGATCATTGGTACCTAAAAATAATATTACAAGATCAACTGGTCTATGGGATGCAAGACATGGTATAAGGTATGTCATTCCATTTTTATGGCCCCCATGTAATGGATCATCCCATAAAGTTGTTCTACCGTTTAGCCCTTCTTCAATTACAAAATAATTTTCATTTAGATCATTCCTTAAAACTCCAGGCCATCTTTTATCTCTTGCAATACGTTTACCCGTTGCAGGGTGGTAACCCCATGTAAGTGAATCACCGTAACAAAGTATAGTTTTCATAAATATTCCTCTGATTTATTTATATCTTTATAAAGTGAGTTATTAATCATTTTTATAAATTTAGATAATTTAACAGTAATTATAGCGATAGCACCTTTTTTATATATATCCCCGCACTATCAATGGCATTTTGCCCTTCTTCAATAGATGATGAAAAAATCTGGAAACTGTGAAACATATCTTTCCAGAGTTCAAAACTTACTTCTACTTCAGATTCAACTGCTTTTTTATGAAATTTTATAATATCATCGAGAAGCAGTTCATTGCTGCCAACCTGGATCATAAGGGGCGGTAATCCATGTAGATCTGCATAAATGGGTGAAGCCAAAGGTTGAGTCAGTGTATTGCCTTTTAAATACATTTTTCTTGATTTTTCAAGTCTTTCTTGAGTGATCCAGTCTTTTCCTCTATTTGTAATTATTGATTGGCCTTCAAATAACATATCTACTACTGGTGACATGCATACAGCTGCTCTTGGAAGTTCAACTCCGTTATCTCTTAGAGATAAAAGTGTAGATAATGCTAGAGTTCCCCCAGCAGATATTCCTGCAATAACAATATCTTTTGGTTCTATTCCCTGCTTTAGAAGCCATAAATAGGACATTAAGCAGTCTTCTACAGCATCGGGAAACTTATGTTCTGGCGCAAGCCTGTAATCAATACTAAAAACGCAAACGCCTGTTGCATGAGATAATTTTCCACATAGATCAAGATGATCCTTTGTAGAGCCCGCTGTAAAACTACCTCCGTGGAAAAAAAGTACTATATGGTCATTTTGAACATTTTCAGCACAAATTTTAAATCCAGAAATATCACTAACATTTTGAAGTTTTACATTAAACTCCTGTTTAGAGCTGAATTTAAGATATAACTGTTCAAGATCTCTCCTTAGTTGAAATATGTTTCCCTGACTTAAAGAAATACTTTTATTAATTGTATTCAATACGTCCTCAGCTTGTTTGTTGCTCATGATAACTCCTTTCTAAGTAAAACATGAAATAGCTCTAATTGTATTTTGTTTCAATATGAATTAATTTAGATTTGATTTAAAAAATACTTTTCACTCTCATTACTTTTTCTTAAGTGCATGAAAGGAAAATTATATAAAATCAATTTATTAAATTACTAACTATCGATATTTGATATATCCAAATTTGATATTTTATGGGAAGGAGTTAATTACATGGAAGAAGAAGTGAAAATCTTTAACAGTTTGTCTAAATATGAAAAAAAACTTGTTAAAGGTTTAATGCGAAGTTTCAGCAACGTCTTGATTTTATGGCTTATTAACAAAAAAAGAATGCATGGGTATGAAATAATGACTGAGCTTAATAATTCTAACCCTTACGAGAATAAAATGCCCAGTGCCAGTAAGATATATCCAGTACTCCATGATTTGGAGAATAATGGCTTAATAGAAGGATCATGGGAACATCAGGGAAAAAGAAAAATAAAATATTATGTAATAACCGATAATGGTGAAAAATTCATTTTAACCTTTAAAAGACTTACTGAACACGTTAAAAATGATCATGCAAATCTCTGGACGGAATTTAGGGAATATCTGGGTTTAAATAAGTAATAGAGCTTATTTATGAAAATACACTTAAGTGGATAATTTTAATTGATTGTATAAACAAAATATTTTAAAAAATTAGTATTAAATGCAATGTTATATATGATACTTCTAATTTTAGTTATTCTTAGCAATTAAATGATTTAATATGTGGATAACGACTTAAAAGTTCATGAATCATTATCCACTGTTTTCTGATGACCAATCCTCATCACGATTTATCTTTTGCTATTTTTAGTCCCTTTTGTAAATCAACACTTGCACTGAGATGATCTGCAATTAATTCTAGTATTAGATTAAGATCATCAAGTTTTGACGATGAAATATACCCAATAATAGCAAATAATGAATTTAGCCATGACTTATATTCTTCTGTAGTTTCAAGCTCTTTTATTAAACCATTATTTACCCATTTTCTTTTATTACTCATTTTCTCACAACTGTTATTGGATCGATTTATTATCTCTATTTTATCATCGAATGCCTGAGAGTTCCTGAATAGGGTTTTCATCTTTGTGATAGTATCTCCATTAAGTTCTTGTCTATATCTCCTCTGCTGATAATGCCTGTGACTTTACCATTTAAATCTAATACGGGTATCTTTTTAAAGTGATGCCCTGATAAAATCTGAATGGCTTTTTCAAAAGTATCCTCTTCTTTTACAGAGTATATCTGCTGTTTATGCATTAATTTATCAACTGTTGTATTGATTTTGCCCTTTAAAACTTCCTGTTCTGTTTCTCCTTCTTCAACAAATATGCTGTAGATAAAATCACGAACAGATCCTTCTTTTGGGGCAAGATAACGAATGATATCTCCATCACTGACCATTCCAATTAGTTTATTTTGATTGTCAACAACTGGAACCCCGCCAATATGATGTTTGGTTAATAATCTTAACAGTTCTTTAACTGTGGCATCTGGTTTTATAGAAACCACATCCTGGATCATAAAGTCCTTTACTTTCAAAATACTCACCTTCGGTTTTTCTTTTATTAGTTCTTTAGTAATTTTAGAGAGATAGTCCCGATTTAGTAATATGAGTACTAATGCCCCTAAAACGAAGAAAACTCCAACAAGAAATGGGGTATTTGGCGAATATATTTCAGCTAATATTCCTGCCATAAAAGGAGCAATTGCTCCACCTATCATACGCAGGAAGCTGAATGCTGCAGAAGTTGTTGAAGCCTCAACAGGTGATGCGTCCATAACAGCATTTGAAAATAGCGAATTGCTGTTTCCAAATAATAAACCTGAAACAATGATACATGCTGACATGATCAATATATCAGATGTCCAGATACCCATAACTAAAAGAAGCACTGTAAATAGAATTAACATTAAATACAGGGATTTAATTGTTCCAAATTGTTTTTTAAGTTTAGGTGCCATGAAATAAGATGAAAGTCCCAGAAGGGCACCCCAGCCTAAAAATATGATCCCTAAACTGAACGGGCTCAGTCCAAGTGCAAGTGGACTGTATGCGAGTAGAGTAAAGAAGCCGAAGTTGTAAAGACAATTAGCTGTTCCTAATGTTGCAATAGAACGATGCTTCATTGCACGGAATGGATCACGCAGCGAAGTACTTGATTTTGTACCAAGATCTTCTTTTACATTGGGCAGTTTAATAAGTAATAAAACAAAAACAACAGCCATCATGACACCAATACCCATAAATGGATATCTCCATGAGAATTGTCCTAATACTCCTCCAATTAAAGGACCTGCAGCGACCCCTATTCCAACGGCAGCTTCAAATAAAACAATTGACCTTGCTTTTGCAACTCCTCCAAGAGTGACCATAGCAGCAAGCCCTGTTGCAAAGAAAAGGGAACTTCCTACTGCCCAGAGCCCACGTAGCCCAATAATTGTCCAGATATTGGTTGCAAATCCTGCAATAGCTGCAAATACTCCTATAATAACAATACCTATAAGTAAAGCCTTTTTAAGGCCTAATCTTGTAGAAATAGCCCCTGTAATAAGGGCCCCTACGGCCATTACTAAGTTATAACTGCTGTAAAGTAGAGTAACTTCACTTGGACTTGCTTTTAATTGCGTGGAAAGTGTTGGTAACACGGGACCTATAAGTCCCATACCCATTAAAGCAGCGATTATTCCAATAAATAACATCCACACGGATGTGGGTAAACTTTCATTTTTTACTGAGTTTGATGACATTTTTCTCCTCTTGTAGCTGACTTATCAATTACTGATATATCAGTTATTATTGAATGATCTATGAATTTTGGTTAAATTAAAAAATTTATTCTAAATTTGAATCTAATTTGTCTAATAAATACATGAAATGTTCCAGTTCGCTGTCAGTAAAAATAGATTTAAGTTCCTGAGCATTCTGGGACATTAATTCCGATGTTTTTTTATATAAATCCTTACTTTCATCTGTTAAATATATTAGAAACTCTCTTTTGTCCTGATATGAACTTTTCCTCTCGATAAGTCCTTTATTTTCAAGTGTATTTAAACTCCGTGTCATAGCTCCGGTATCCTTACTTGAAGCTTTGGCAAGTCTTTTCTGGTTACACCCTTCATTTTGATATACAAAATATAGGATATACCATTGATCAAAGGTAATACCATAATTTTTAAGCTTATTTTGAACTTTTCTTGCCAATTTATGGCGTAATTTTAAAAATGTGAATAATATATCACTTTCATCGAAAACATAGCTCATATAATGACCTTTTATTTATTTTTGTTATTTTTTCAAACTTAACAATTTAATTGATATATCAGTTATTGGGGTGTTAATATATAAACTTTTGGGATATTATGTAACTGGTTAATTAAGCATTAACTCAAAAATAGATGGTTGAAACTGCTGATAAATTATTTTATAAACCTGATTTTTCTAATTTTTAGTAAAAATGACTGTTAAAATAATTCTAAAGATACTTTTCATTTGCTCTCATTACTTTTTTATTAAGGTACGTGAATATATAAGATCATGATAAAGGGCAAAGAAGCCTACCTCAAAAGGCTCACAGCGAACATCAATATGAAATCAGTTGATGTGGGAAAGGAACTCGACGGAACCACACCTCCTTCAGTCTTCATTGGCAGCTGGAACTATCCTAAAGTGTATGCCGGACCTATGATTGCACCGTTACAAGGTGACATATCAATCATGGACAGACCAGAATCATGGATTCCCAGCCAAACAACTCAGGAAGAGATCATAGGCTACAGGTTGAATTTAGTACGTGGTAAACAAACTGTAGGGATACATGACTTTAATAATTCTTTTGTTGAGAAATTGCAGGAGATTTCCCTTGCATCCACTTCAATTGAAAGTGAGGCGGAATTTGGAAGCCGTCCAAGAGGACTCTCATTCAGCGACGAAACAGCGCCCCACGGCCCAAGTGCTTTAATTGAAAAATTTGATATAGACGCAGTTAAATGGGACCGTCAATTAGAAAAAGTATATTATGACACTGATTTTAAGGCCGCTGCAGCTACAGTTGACCTTCACAGCAAAGGAATTCCTTTTTCCAGTATTCAAAAGGCATTTTCCGTTGGAACAATGGGCATTGAAAAAAACAGGCGGTTGGTCCCTACAAGGTGGTCAATCACAGCCTGTGATACGATTATAGCAGATAACTTACTCAAAGAAGTCAGGCATAACGATATACTGGACACTTACCGTGTATATGAATTCAGCAGCCTTAATAATTACTATGCAGTACTCTTAATTCCAACAGAATGGCAGTATGAATGGATCGAAGCGTTCATGCATGTTATGGGCCGTGAAGAGCTGATATTTGCAGACCACGAATTAAACGGCGGTAAAAAAGAATATTCCTGTGTAGGGGGATGTTATTACACATGCAAGATGGCTGTTCTTGAAGCCCTTGCGCGTGAGAAGAAACAAGCTGGTGCAATAGTACTCCGAGAAGCTTATAATGGGTATGTTCCTCTTGGAGTTTTCAATGTCAGGGAAAATGTAAGGAGTGCAATGAGTGAAATTCCAAGGGAATTTGAAGATATGAAAACAGCTCTGGCTTATATCGAAGCGAAATTAAAGCTTCCAATGGAAAAATTTAAAGAAACAAGTACCCTCCTTCAGGACTTGATGAGATCCAGGCAGATGACACTGGATAACTTTTTTAAATAATTGTTTAATCTAACTTGTAAACTTCACCAATTTCAAGGGGTACAACTTTAATATCTGACTTTTCCTCAACTATTTTTTTGAATTCATATGGATCAGCATCTTTCATATGCATTGGAATTACAACTTTTGGTCCTATTGCCATAACAGCATCAACAGCTTCTTTCATATCCATGGTAAATGTTCCGCCGATTGGAACTAAAGCTACATCAACATGGCCAAAGTCTTTCATCTCAGGTACAATATCTGTATCCCCTGCATGATAGATTCTTTTGCCATCTAAAGTAATTAAATAACCTACAGATTTTCCTTTTTCATGTAATTTCATTGTGGAGTGTCCCTGTTTCGTGTTATAGGCATCAACAACTTTTATTTTGATATTGTCATAAGAAATTTCTTCACCAGGTTTAACTACATTAGTAACTTCATCTAATTCATTAGCACAGGCTTTAGGAGCTATAACGTGAGTATATGGTTGTTTAAGCGTATTTACTGTAGCCGGATTGCAGTGATCCTGATGTTCATGAGTGACTAATATCATATCAGCTTTTTCAAGGTTTTCAGGTAACTTTTCAACAATTGCTTTTTTTGGATAGTCATTAAACATTGTTTTTAGATACGCTGGATCGATATAGATGATTTTATCTTCTGTTTTTATCTGGAACCAGGAATTTGGGAACCATTTTAAATATATCGTCATTTTATCATCTCTTTGCATTTCTATTTCATAGTATCTCTTTTTTAAATAATTAAATTTCTTATTTTAATGAAATTCCAAAATAACTTTAATACAGCCTTAATATTTGTTTTGTGAAAAAATAAAATAGAAATATCTAAAAGCTGATAACTTATTTAGTCAACTTTTATAGATAAAATATATTACTAAATTTTTGAGATGATCTAATTGGAACTACACTTTAAAAAACCCTCAAAAGAAGCTAGAAGTGCAATGTGTGAAGCTGCAATGAGTATTGATTATGTATCAAACAGGGGATTTGATGAAGTCAAACTTGCTCAAGATAGAATAAGTGAAATTACAGGACATGAATATGTAAAAGTTTTAAATAGTGGAAATTCTGCAATTCTAGCAGCTATGAATTCGTTTAAAGATAAAATACTGATTCCAGATCAAGGGGGTTGGACGGGATTTAGAAATATGGCTGAATTTAAGGGTCTTGAGGTTGTAGAAGTGCCAACGGATCTTGGAATTATTGATCCTGAAGTTCTTGAAGATACTATTAATAAATATAAACCTGAGGCTCTTTTTATAACGAGTCTTGCAGGGTATATTGCAGAACAGCCTGTAAATGAACTGTTTGAAGTATGTGAGGATAAAGGTGTAATTCTGGTTGAGGATGCTTCAGGAGGAATAGGGGATAAAGAAAAAAATTTGGGAAATGGCGATCATGCGCATGTAATTGTGGCTTCAACAGGTTCTCCTAAAATAGTAAATGTTGGAAGCGGTGGATTTATGTCAACAAATCGCAACGAGTTTTTTAAAAGATCCAAAATTCTTTTGAAAACATTAAAGGCAAACCCGGTAACCTGTGCAGGAATATCTGAAGAAATTAATAATGCCCAACATATATTATCAAAAACAACTGATGCATGTGACATGCTTAAAAAAGAATTTAAATCTGCAGTTCACTCTGATAAAAGGGGAATAAGTGTTGCTTTGAAAACAGATGATCCTAAAAAAACAGGATATTTACTCCGACAAAAATTAAAGGCTGACGGAAGAAGTATAATAACTGTTTGCCCTAGATATGAACGAGTAATAATGGATGCTGTATGTTTGGAGATTAAGAATCTGGATGTACAGTGCCTGGAAAATGGTACTTTAAAAGAAGTCATTCAAATCGTTGAAGAAGTAATGGGGTACTGATGAATTAAATTCAAAAATGTATACCATTGGATAAAGCTTAAAGAAGTTATTCAATTTAAAATGTTTTCTGTTATTTATTAGGTTTCTAATATCAGCAGTGTGGTTTTTTCTATCATTATACTGGATATACCACTTGCAGTTTTTATTTCTCCTTCTGAAATGTTATAAATATCTTTTAACAGATTTTCATCAGGATTTAAAACACTGTCTTCCCTTTTATCTAATATAGTTCCTAATTCATTCATTATATTTTCACTGCAATCTACAGCGACTGCACAAATGTTCATTTCACCTTCTTTTATTCCTAAAATTGAGAGTGCTTTGGATATCTGCCTTTGAGCTGATGCACGTACGCATATCTCAAGCCCAAGGTCTTTTGCAATGTTTTCATTTCTTTCAAATGCTTTAACTGCATGAACTGCAGCATGGAGAATATGTTCTCGGCCGGCAATTCCTTCAGCGTTTAAAAGTTGAACAGTACAGTTTTTGCTTATTTTATTTATATCCTTCATTAATTTTCCGAAATCGTTGATATTTGACCTGAAACCAGCTACCTGGATATTGTACTCCATATTGTGTTCTCCCTATAATTAACTAAGGCAATGAACCTCTTAAATTTTTCGTTGATATCCATTTTTTAAATCGTTAAATTTCAAATTAGGGGTGGTGTTCCATGTAAATTTCTATATAATCAAATAGGCCTATTAAAACCACAGCAAGTGTTCCGATAATATACCAGTGATAATCTTCTGTTTCTTGAGTTTTAATGGATTCTAAATTATTTCCCATTTCATGGATTACTTTTACAGCTGTTTTTAGCCGTGAATTTATTTCATTAACTTTTTCTTCGCCGGCATCAAATTCTAAATCGGGAAGTCTGTAATCTAAAAATTCAGATATTCTTTTTAGGGATTTTCCAATTTCTTCTAAGTTCCCGTCTTTTATAACCTTTGGATCTGTCACGCCTTTTATAAAAAGGCCGCTGGATGATTCTTTGAAATCATTAATGATTTCTAGAAATGATTCTTCAAACTTAACAGGATACATTTCATTTTCTGTGCTCATAATATTTAATATATAAAAACTATTATTTAACGCTCATGACTTTGTCAGTGTACCTGTTTAAATTTCATAAATTGTTGATTTAATAAATTAAAATTTTTTAAATAGATTTAATTTAATATTAGCTGTGATTTTAATGTCTTTCAATTAAATAGGAACTTAAATTTGATTTTTTTATAAAATAAATTTCATCTGAGGAAAGTACTTATTACTTTTTATTTAAAATATGTATAGGGGTAATTTTTTGAGAAAAAATAATAGGGATGCAGATGTTGATGAGAAAAAATTATCATTAGAACTGGAAAAAAACTTATCTCCAGTTAGATCAGTATTTCGGATCATTCTCGGATTTTTTGCCCTTTTAATATGGATTCTGATAGGTGTTAGTCCTACAATTTTCTTTTCGTCTGCAATACAGCAATTTATAGGATTTACATCATTTTTTTACAGAAATCCCATTGTTTTTTTACTGGTAGCATTGCTTAATATCTTTTTAGGGATATTTGTTTATTTTATTGGAATTTTTTGGTGGGCTGCATTTCACCTTCTCTGGTCAATTAGATGGTTCTATGGGTTTATAAAATTTCGCAAAGTAAAAAACACGCCAAGTGTAATTGGTATTTGTATAAGAGACCAGAAATAATTCAATTTTTAAAATTTAAAATAAATTAAATAGTAAAAAAAGTATTCAAGGAGAATTAAGTGATTTTATAGATACGTCAAAATTTTAGAAAATGCAAAGCATTTAAAATTTTTATAAATCTCCTTCTTTTATATCTTTGATATCATATTTTTTATCGATTAATATTTTGTTGATTCCGCTTAAATATGCTTCTACACTTGCATTTATAATGTCAGGTTGCGTACTTCTTGCAGTGACAATTTTACCTTCATGTTTAAGTTTAACGATAACATCGATCAGTGCATCGGTACCTCCAGTTATAGCATCTACATGGTACTGTTCAAGTTCTATATCAGCAAAATCAGCTATGCTCTTTTTAACAGCAACTATGGCTGCATCTACAGGACCTATACCTATTCCCGCTTCAAGAACTTCATTATTATTTATATTAAGCCTTACTGACGCTGTTGGAGTGATTTTATTACCTGAGACTATGGTAAGCTCTTCTAATTCAACCACTTTTTCAGCTACTATTCCAAGTACATCCTCTGCGATTGCCTGAAGATCTACATCGGTAACGCATTTACCTTTATCTCCAAGAGCTTTTACCCTTGTAAATATTTGATTGAGTTTTTCATCATCTACACGTAATCCCATCTCTTCAAGCCTTTTTTTAAGTAAACCTGACCCGATATGTTTGCCCATAACAAATCTGCGTTTATGTCCTACAAGTTCTGGAGTTATAGGCTCATAAGTTTCAGCTTTTTTAATTACGCCGTCTGCATGTATGCCTGATTCATGGGCGAATGCATTTTCTCCAACAATTGCTTTATTTGGTTGTAGTGGCACGTTAGTAAGTCTTGCAGCCATTTTAGAGATTTCATATAACATTCCTATATTTATGTCGGTCTTAACTCCATAAAGCGAGTATAATGAAACTACTAACTCTTCTAAAGATGCATTTCCTGCTCTTTCACCTATTCCGTTTACTGTAACATGGGCCTGACTTGCACCGGCTCTTAAACCTGCAAGTGAATTTGCTACAGCAAGTCCAAAATCATTATGGCAGTGAACACTTAAAGGAGCATCAAGTTTTGATAGATGGCCATAAAATTCGTAGGCTTTTTCAGGAGTGAGCATTCCAACGGTATCACATGCACATATCCTTTTTGCACCAGCATCTATTCCTTCTTTGAATAACTGTGTTAAATAATCAAGGTCGCTTCTTGTGGAATCTTCTGCAGAAAGTTCTACCAACAGGCCGTGATCAACAGCATATTGTGTACCTTCAATTGCAAGATCTTTAACTGCTTCTCGTGTTTTCCTTAATTTATATTCTATATGAAGATCAGATGTTGGAATAACTAAATGAACACTATCTACATCACATTCTAATGCAGCATCCACGTCGCCTTTAACAGCCCTTGCAAAACTGCATATTTCCGTAGAAAGCCCTTCACTGGTAATTTTTTTAATTCCTTCTCTTTCACCAATAGATGTAATGGCAGATCCTGCCTCTATAACATTTACACCAAGTTCGTCAAGTTTTAAGGCCATTCGCAGCTTTTCATCAGGAGTTAAAGAAACTCCAGGGGTCTGTTCGCCGTCTCTAAGTGTTGTATCAAATATTCTAGCGTTCAAAGGAATTCCTCTTTCTATTTTAAGTTTGAAAATTTCATTTTTTTGTTAATACCGAGATTACTCTGGTTAAACTTTTATGCATTCTTATCTCATATTGTTCTATTATTTTAAATTTTGTATGACTCACAAGTTCATGGATATCTAAATAATGGGGAGTTGCCATGCAAATATATCCCTCTTCTTTGAGTAATTCTTGCATAGATGTAAGAGATTCTTCATAAATCTTTTTGCTATCTATACCTGCCGTTGAAGCTGAAATACCATAAGGAGGATCAGTTACAATAGCATCAACTTTCTCTTCAAGTGTGATATATCTTGCATCTCCCTGGAAAATCTCATAATCCTTAATATTGCAGTATTCAAGATTTTTTTTAGTTCCTTCGACCATTTTCTCATCTATGTCAGTTCCAATTACTCTGGCCCCTACTATTCCTGCTTCTATTAAAATACCGCCTGTTCCGCAGAAAGGGTCTAAAACTGAACTTCCTTTTTTTGCCCGTGCTAAATTAACCATTCCCCTTGCAAGCTTTGGGCTCATAGATCCCGGATAGAAAAATGGTCTTTTATGAGGTTTTAAATCATTATAATGTTTTTTAACTCTTTTAACTAAACGTTTACTGACCAAAACCCTGTCATTAAGCACGATAGTTCTTAGAAATGTATCAGGATTCTCAAGTTTTACCTTGGCTTTATCTCCCAATTCTCTTTTAATGATACCTCCAAGCTCGATTTCCATAGCTTGAGAGTTAAAATCAGGGTCAAATCCTACTCTTTTAACCCTTACTGCATAATCATGATTAATAATATTTTTCCAAGGGTATTTTTTAATATCATCTTTTAAATTCACGGTACTGGTTTCAAACAGTAATTTACATATTTCATGGGTATAGGCAATCTTTTTACCAAGTATGTCAATGACTGCAGAGTCTTTATCTGCGATTTCAAGGATTAAAATTCCATTTTGATGGTATTTTATATTAAAAGAGACGTTTTCAGCCTCTAAACTTGCTGTTATTTCTGCTTTTGGTAAAGTTTCGTTTTCACCGGATAAAATGAAGATTATTTCCATAGATTAGACACCTTTTAATGAGTTAAGTGGTATTGATTTTAATAGATAATTGGCATTTGAGGATTTTCACATTTTTAATAGAATGTATTTTATCTTAATGATATACATTGGGATAATAATTAATCCTTTCATGTTTAACTAAAAATGAGTTAATCAAAAATATACATCATGTTGATTTTTATAAACCAAATATTTTACGGGATAATAATTTAGGAAGAACAGAAAATATTATTCCGCTTTTTATCAGCTTTATCATAAGTGGTGATTGGGAATCTAAATCTCCATATTCAGAAACTATTTTCCCCACTTCTTTTTCTTTAAGTTTTAAAATCACTGAGTCAAGATTATCATCGTTCAGTGAGTGGTAGGTATCTTGTACTTTAAGCTGCATTTTAAGTTCAGTATTGTACATTTTTCTATATCTTTTTTGATAATTTTTTAAAATATCAATATTTTGGGAGCTAATTGCCTCATATACAACATCAGCTGCAATTTTTGCGCAGTTGAAACCTATTATGAGCCCTCCTCCTGTAGTTGGTTTAACTTGAGAAGCTGCATCCCCTATAAGTATGGCTCTATTTTTCACTATATCCTTTTTAGGGTCATATATTGGAATTCTACCATGATATTTTTTCAAAATTTTTGCTTTCTTTAAATTTCCATTAGTTTCTAAAAAATTGTTTAAAATTTTGTTTAAATTCTGATAATTAGAATCAGCAAATAAACCTACTCTTGCAGTAGATTCTGAAAGTGGAATAATCCATAAAAATCCGGGAGATATTTCTGAATTAACATATACCTGAAAATAATCATTATTAAATGAATTTTCTCCGATGTCAATTAAATATTGGCTTGCATGAACTGATTTAAAGTCATTGTCCAAGGCTTTAGATACTATGGATGAATGGCCGTCTGCACCTACTATGATTTCAGCAGATATTTTCTTGTCTTTAAAGTATATTTCTCCATTTTCTATATCAATACTTTCTGCACGATGGTTTAAAAAAAGTTCTGCTCCTTTATCTACTGCTGTCTGTGCTAAGAATTTATCATATGCCACTCTATCCAAAACATATGCTAAAGGTTCTTCTTTTTTATGCATGGAAATCATGGTATTGGATGGAGAATATAAGCACGCTCCATATATTTCGTTAAGTATAAATTCATCAGGTAAAATGTTCACATCTTTTATTTTTTTACCTAAAAGCCCGGCACACTGCAAAGGCACTCCTATTTCCCTTTTTTTATCAAATATTGCAACTTTAAGTCCTTTTTCTGCAGCATGCCTTGCAAATGTTGAGCCCACTGGCCCGGCTCCGATTACGGCCACATCATAGTTCTTCATGTTATCTTGTCCATTTAATAACGTTTTGATTGATTATTTTTGTCTAATTAATAAAAAGACAGGAAATACCTGTAATATATGTTAAATTGAATATAAAATAGTACATTTTAGTTTGTAACTACAACTATTTAATGGTTTGATTAATATCTCTTAAATTTTTTGTCATATCTGTTGATTACAGAGTCTTTGATTTTTTTGGGTTCATCTGGTTTTGGAGCTATAAATTCTCCTTCAATCATCTGGTTTATCCTGTTTTCTACCTTCGTTGGATCGGGAATATCATTGAGTACCAATTGTGTGTGTTCATGACCTCCAAATATGGATATGTCCCCACTGGATACCAATCTTTCTATTACTCCTTGTGAGACGTTAATGTCTTGAATTTTGTTGTAATGTATATATGATTTGTTTTTGCGTATTACTCCTTTTTCCAGGATGACTCTATAGTTTGTAAGGGTATATGTAGTGTATTCCCACGAGATTATATCCCAGATAATCCAGAGAACTAAGATAAACATTATAAAAAGCAGGATTATAGTGGTATATTCTACAAGAGGGACTTGAACGTAACGTATAATAAAATTTTGTATACTTGCAGCAACAGATACAACAGACCCGAAAATGTATATAATAACGATTAAAGCAATAAATTTAATTATAGCTGACTTTAGATACATGAAAAAGCGAGGTTTGGTCTCAAATAAAATTTTTTCTCCTGAACGAATATCTTTTGTATTTCTCATACGAATCACCACTCATTTTTTCACTGCTTTTAGATAATAAACTAAATTTAATTAATAATTCTTTCTTTATCTACTGCATAATTTAGAATTAGTAATCTAAATATTTTATGTAAGACAGATTAACCACAATGATGGTTGAAAGAATTAGAATTGATGAAACTAACATTTTACTTAAAACAGATCTGATAAATCACGAACTTTATAATTTCATTTTAAGACAGCGTATGGATCTTATAAATTACATCCGAAGAAATAGAGAATTTTTAACATCTTTTGAACCGGTAGATGTGGATGATGCTCCATTTATAGCCAAAATGATGGCAAATGCAGGTAAAATTGCAGAGGTAGGTCCAATGGCAGCTGTTGCAGGAACTATATCTGAACTTTCCATGAATTTTTTAATAAAAAATGGTGCAAAATATGCAATTGTAGAAAACGGAGGAGATATATCTCTTAAAACTAATAAAGATATCGTAATGGGGCTTTATGCTGGAACGTCTTCTCTTTCTGGACAGATTGGTTTTAAAATAAAATATGAAAAAACTCCTATGGGAATATGTACCTCTTCTGGAACTGTTGGGCATTCTGTAAGTTTAGGTGGGGCTGATTCTGTAACTGTATTTGCAGACCATGCTAATATTGCTGATGCGCTTGCAACAAGCATTGCAAATGAAGCTAGAGGTGAGTTAGAACAGGATGCTGTACAGAACTCTCTGGCAAAAGCTGAAGATTTTAAACCTTATTTTAGAGGAGTTATGATTGTAGTTGGTGAATCTGCAGGGACAATTGGAAAGATTCCTAAATTAATTAAAACTGATAAAAAAGTTGTTTTGGGTGATTTATTCGACAACCTTTTTTAGAAAAAAAGGTTGATCAAAAAAATCCTCGCTTCGCTGCGGTAAAATAGAATACTCTTTTCAAATTTAATAATTCTAAATATCATTTTAAAAATTTTAAGAGAAGCTTTTCGATTGATCAATGTATTTATATTTATTGAATATTATACATCTAATATGATGTATTACAGCTAAGTAGGAGGTTAATTAGATGTTGCGTAAAGAAAAATTAAAATTAAGCCAAAAAATTCCATCTGAACTTAGAATATATAAAAGAAAAATAGATAAAATAGCCAATTTAGAAAGAAAATATTAGCACGATGTTCAAAAAGAAATGAATAACCTCAAAAGCTTAGATCAAAATTTTTTTCAAAATTTGGGGCTAATTTTTCCTTCAAATGTATCTTCTAGAATTTATGCTTGTACTAACGGTATAATTTTGTTGAGATATGTTGTTTCCGGATTTCCAAGCCAATTTGATATTTATTATTCTTTAGAGCCGTTAGAAAACTTTTTAGAACATGTACCAGTACCTACTAAATCTGGAGAATTATTCATGCCATTACCTATGGGTGAAAATAATAGAATAGTTAATTCTATAGTTAATGGGGCAATTATTGAATGGCTTTGTATTAGTTCTTTTCTTTATAATGATAAAGAGAGTATTATGCTAATGGAAGATTCTCTCAATGATTTTAAGATATATATGATGGGTATTCTCCATAATGAAAATTTTATTCCTTCTAATGACAGATCTAATGATGAAAAGAATATTATTGAAGATCTAAGAATTGTATTAAATAATTTTGAGGAATTATTAGATACTGCAGCTAAAGAAGAAGAAATACAGAAATTTTTAGAAGAAAATATTATGCTTATCCAACCTTGCACAAAAAGAATTCCTAAACAAAAATTAGGAGAAGATTTTATCACAGATTTTGTAGTGCTGAATATACTTGATCAAGGTTCTAGATATACTTTTATAGAATTAGAAAAACCTAATATGCCTATTTTAACAAAAAATAATGAATTTAGGGCAGAATTTAAACATGCAGAAAAGCAAATATTAGACTGGGATATTTGGTTAAGAGACAATACTGATTATATTAAAAAGAAATTGAAAGGTTTTGAATATCCTCCTAAATTCCTAATTATTGGAGGAAGATCAAAATTTATGGATGAAGAGAAAAAAAGATATATTCGAGCATTTAATACAAATCATGAAAATGCTGAATTTCTAACATATGACGATCTTTTAATAAGAGCTAAAGAATTATTAAACTCATTAAACTAGGTAAAATAATAATTGATATTTTATCTTGTGTATTTTGATATTTTGATTAAATTTATTAAAAATAAAAAGAAATTGAAGAACTATGTTTTTGTATTTTTCTAAGAGACTTAGTTCCGTTTAATCCGAGCTATATCTCCGATTGTAGCTCCTCTTCTAGCTGCTGGACCTAAATCTTCTTGTTTTCCGTTTTCAGTTTTTTCAATAAGTTTTATGTCCAATATTTTCTCTAATTTTCTTGCAAGCTTAATATCTGGAACCATCTTTCCAGATTCAACCCTGTTAACCACAGATGCTTTTTCATATACTTTTTCAGCCAGCACTTCACGTGTCCATCCTTTTCTTTCTCTGCTTTCCCTTATGAGATTGTTATAATCTTCAACTACTTCTTCTGAGGGCTCCCTGAATTTAGGACTTCTTCTCACTGGCCTTGGTTTCCTTGGCTTTGGTGGTTCTCTTTGTACTTTTCCGAATTTAGAACATTCATTGCATGTAAGCATCATTGAACTTTCAATTTTTGTTTTCACTGGTTTTCCAACTATTTTCTTTCCACATATCTCGCATCTCATGCTGATCACTTTGTATTTTCATGTAAGCTTAATTATTAATAGTAAAATAGTAATTGTGCATAAAAAAGGATAATATTTCTTATTTAAGTATTTATGATTGTTTTTGTCCTTATTTGCAATATTAACACCTATTTTGATCAACCTTTTTTTAAAAGGTTGAATTATACTTTTCCATTATATTGTGTACCCTCAATATTTAAATATTATTAAAACAAAAATATGACTGAAATAATTAATAAATATTTTCAATTTAATAAAAATTCAGGAGTGAATAAGGATCATGGAAGACATGTCCCGAAATATAATGAAAAAAACTGAAGATCTTAAGAAGGAAATTAAACTCCTAAAGGAGGAGAATACTAAAACTAAAAGGAATTTAATGTGGAA
>JAEZKE010000129.1 GCA_023436175.1 Methanobacteriota archaeon | reverse complement strand
AAAACCTACCAGGTCAGCAGAGTCCCTACAGCAGTAGTTAGATCCTGTGACGGTGGTACCGTATCAAGATGGTCTGCAATGCAGATAGGTATGAGTTTCATCTCAGCATACAAACTCTGTGCAGGAGAAGCAGCAATCGCTGATTTCTCATACGCAGCTAAACACGCTGACGTTATCGGAATGGGTGCTATATTACCATCAAGAAGAGCAAGAGGACCAAACGAACCTGGTGGAATTCAGTTCGGAGTTTTAGCAGATATGATCCAGACCTCCAGAATATCTGAAGACCCTGCAAAAGTAAGTCTTGAAGTTATAGCTGCTGGTGCAGCAATATACGACCAGATTTGGCTTGGATCTTACATGTCCGGTGGTGTCGGATTCACACAGTACGCTACCGCAGCATACACTGACGATATACTCGACGACTTCTTATACTACGGTAAAGAATACGTAGAAGACAAATTCGGTTTATGCCAGGCTAAAGCAGATATGGATGTTGTTAAAGACATAACAACTGAAGTAACTCTCTACGGAATGGAACAGTACGAAATCCCAACACTCTTAGAAAGCCACTTTGGTGGATCCCAGAGAGCAGCAGTCGCTGCAGCAGCAGCTGGTTGTTCAACCGCATTTGCAACTGGAAACTCCAACGCTGGAATTAACGGATGGTACTTAAGCCAGATATTACACAAAGAAGTACACAGCAGACTCGGATTCTACGGATACGACCTTCAAGATCAGTGTGGAGCTTCTAACTCCTTATCAGTAAGAAGCGATGAAGGTTTAATCCACGAACTCAGAGGACCTAACTACCCTAACTACGCTATGAACGTAGGTCACCAGCCAGAATATGCTGGAATAGCTCAGGCTCCTCACGCTGCAAGAGGTGACGCTTTCTGTGTCAATCCTTTAATTAAAATAGCATTTGCAGATAAGAACCTTACATTCGACTTTACTGCACCAAGAGAATGCATTGCTAAAGGAGCACTCAGAGAGTTCTTACCTAGCGGAGAAAGGGATTTAATTTCCCCTGCAAACTAAGTTTAGAGAACGGTGGATTATTTCCACTCATTTCTCTTTTTTTTTAAACTTTTAACACTAATTATAATTTTTAATTGATGCCTGTTTTTTTAAATAATTTAATAGCACTTTAACTTAAATTCTAAATTTTAACTGTAATTTCCAAGTTTAAAACCAAACTTTTATTAATAAATTAATCTTTTATATATAAACCAGCGGATATAAAATTACTATCAGTCATCAGGTGATGGTATGCCCATAAAAAGCAGAAAAGAAAGGGAAAAAGAGCAGAGAAGGAAGGACATCATCGATGCAGCCGAAAAGTTGTTCTTTGAGAAGGGATATGATAATGTTTCCATGAATGATATTTCCAAAGTGGTTGAATTAAGTAAAGCAACGCTTTATCTTTACTTTGAAAATAAAGAAGAGTTATTTTTTGCTATAGTACTTCGTGGGACTAACATTTTAAACGCAATGATAAGGGAAGCCGTGAATAATAAAAGCATGGGAATTGAAAAAGTTGCAGCATTTAGAAATGCATATCATGAATTCACTATAAATTATCCCGACTACATCCGCATATATAACTATTTTCAGTCAGAAAGGTTTGATATGGGGAACATAGTTAATAGAGAATATGCTGAAGAGCTTAGCAGAGACGCTAGACTCTATTCTATACTCCATAATTCTGATTTTCAGCTTCTTCCTCCAGTTAGTGAATATGCAAAGGAAATCATGGATCTGCGTAAAGAAAGGTTTAATATCATGCGTGACTCCCTGAAAATGGGTATTAAAGATGGTACTATTCGACAGGATATAGATCCAGTAGAAGTGGCTATTTTATTGTCTGCAATTTCCAAGACCATGTCAGAAATACCTCCAGATCATATAAGAATCTTGGAAAGCCGAGGAATTAATAGTGAAAAATATTTTATGGACGTAGAAGACCTTTTACGTCATATGATCATGAATAAATAAATGGCAGCCATTGATTTAATTAATCATTTCACAGCCGAATACCTAAAACTTGTTTTTATAAAAACCTTTTTTTAAAAGTTCGATCAAAAATTAAATTAGATGTTATCTAACTTTTTTGTGACGCTAAATATTTTAACAAAATTTTAAATTTAAATAAATCATAGATAGGAGAGTTATCTTATGGAAGTTGAAGGAAATTTAAAAAAAATAAGAGATTGTGTCTGGGAAATCCCGTCAAGTTATAAAAAAGGGATGTTAGTCCCTGGAAGAGTGTATTTAAACGATGAAACTGTTAAAGATATAGAAATTGGGGCAATAGATCAGGTCTCAAATGTGGCATGTTTACCAGGTATTAAAAAATTTTCAATTGGACTTCCGGATATCCACTTTGGATATGGGTTCCCTATAGGTGGGGTCGCGGCATTCAGTGCCCATAATGGAGTTATAAGCCCTGGAGGAGTTGGTTTTGATATTAATTGTGGTGTCAGGCTTATAAAGACAAATTTAACTGAAGATGATGTTAAGCCAAAAATGAAAGAACTTGTAGATACTCTTTTTAATAATGTGCCCTCTGGAGTTGGAAGTAAAGGTAAAGTAAGGCTTCAGCCTGGCCAAATTGATGAAGTGCTAGATCATGGGGCGCAGTGGGCTATTGAAAATGGATATGGTTGGGAACGGGACTTAAAACATCTGGAAGAAAATGGAAAAATGGAATCTGCAGACTCCAGTAAAGTCAGTGATAAAGCTAAAAAAAGAGGAGTGCCTCAATTAGGTTCTCTTGGATCTGGAAACCACTTTTTAGAAGTCCAGAAAATGGATGAAATTTATGATGAAGCTACTGCAGAAGTTTTTGGAATAGAAGAAGGTATGATCACTGTTTTAATCCACACCGGTTCCAGGGGATGCGGCCATCAGATATGTTCTGATTATCTTAGAGTTATGGACAGGGCAGCCAAAAGGTACCAGATTAATCTTCCAGACAGGCAGCTAGCATGTGCACCTATTGGTTCTGAAGAAGCAAACGATTATTTCCATGCAATGTCAGCTGCAGCTAATTATGCATGGACTAACCGGCAGATGATTGTACATTGGGTTAGAGAATCATTTGAAAAAGTTTTCAAAAGGGATGCTGAAGAAATGGACATGGAAATAATCTATGATGTTGCCCATAACATAGCAAAAAAAGAAGTCCACAAGGTACAGGGAAGAAATATGGAATTATTTGTTCACAGAAAAGGAGCAACACGTGCATTTGGTCCTGGAAGAGAAGAAATACCTAAAGAATACAGAGACGTGGGGCAGCCTGTTTTTATCCCGGGTACTATGGGTACTGCATCATATGTCCTTGCAGGAACAGATTTAGCAATGGAAGAAACTTTTGGTTCTTCTGCACATGGTGCGGGACGTAAAATGAGTAGGTCTGGGGCTAAAAAAGAATATCGTGGTGAAGAGGTTAAACAAGTTCTTGAAAATAGAGGAATCATCGTAAGAGCGACTTCAATGCCTGTAGTGGCAGAAGAAGCGCCTGGAGCATATAAAGATGTAGATGCAGTTGTGAAAACATCACATGATGCAGGAATATCTCGAATGGTTGGAAAAATGATCCCTCTTGGTGTTGCAAAGGGATAAAACCCTTTTTATTTTTTTATAAATAAAATTAACCTTAATTAAATACTATTTTTTTTATTTACTGGATAAAGGATCAAAAAAATCATACTTTGAGACTTAAAATGTCTGTTTGGTACGAATTTTGGAGCCCTTGAAAATCCGTGATTTTCGGGGCATGCAAAACTCTCAAAACCTTCGGTTTTGAAGCGCAAATCGTAGATTTGCAAGCTTCGTTTTGCAAGTTTTTAATTTCGTAACCACAAAAACACAAATTTTTGTACTACTCATAACTATAAATAATTAATAATTTAATATTATACATTAATAAATATGGTAATAAGCAAGATATTTATGTCTTATCTGAATATCTGAAAGTATTTATTAAAATACAAACTTTATAGAGGTTAATGAATGAATAAAAAGTTATTAATTGTAATTGCAGTTATAATTATAGCTTTAGGGGCTTATGGTGGTTATTATGCCTATGCAACTACTTATTTGATACCTAAAGATATTGAGCTTTTAAAGGACGAGATTAAAACTATTAATGAATCTGGAACTTATAATGATGAAATAGCAAGTCTAGAGAAACAGGCCGACTCAATCGAAAATTCATCGCTGCTTAAGAGTACACCTTTAAATGAACGGCAAAAACAGGCAAATAATTTGGAAAATGGTCCTGCAGTACAATCCATAAATAACACGCTGAATGAACTTAAACAGAACATTACTACCACTAAAAATATGGCTTTAGGGTATGATCTACTTTTAATGGGAGATGTTGCCACAGGTTTAAAATCTGCCTATAATGATGAAATGGTGAATACATTAAATAGTATGGATCCATTGATGAATAAATTAGCCTATGATTTAAGGAATGGAAACGATAAAGCAGTTGCAGATGATCTTAGGGGATTAGCTAATGCACTGAGAGCTTTTAATAAACAAGAGCAAGTTTCAGCAAATAATCTTCAAGATGTGGTAAACAAATTAGAAGATAAAAAACAGGGATAATTATCTAATTTTTAATTATTAATTTTTAACTTGAAAATACAACTTTACAAAACCTTTAAATATATATGAATAAAAAATAAAAATATTCATAAAATTATATAAGGAGAAGATCATGCCCAAAACATTTACAGAAAAAGAAAAGGAAATCATTCGAAATACGCTTATTCAAAGTGGTAAAGAACTTTTCAGTAAGTATGGTTTGAAAAAAACCAGTATAACCGAACTAACAAAAGCTGCTGGAATTGCCCAGGGTACATTTTACAATTTTTTTGATTCTAAGGAAGAATTATATTTTGAAATTTTAGGGCTGGAGCAGTTTAACAGCGAACAATTTTTAGAAGATATAGTAAAATCTAGCCGTTCATCAAAAGAATCTATCCGGAAAGTTATAAAAGGTGTTTTTGAATTATTTGAATCTAATCCGCTTATGCGCAGGCTCTATGAAAGCAGGGACTATGAATTAATAGTCAGAAAAATATCTCCTGAAAAACTTGAAAATCATCAAATGGAAGATACAGTTCGGGTTTTAAACCTTATTATGGATATGAAGCAGGAAAATGAAGTGATAGATACTCAACCAGAAGTTATTTCTGGCCTTTTAAGAGCTATAATAATGTTATATTTCCATCAAGATGAAATTGGCAGAGATATTTATCCCGAGGTCATTGATCTGTTAGCTGATATAGTTGCAGATGGATTAATAAAGGAGAAATAGATGCAAAAAGGAGTTAATTAAATGGAAAACAGACCAAAAGGAATATTAATAGTAGCTTTAATTTTATTTGTGGCAGCAGTTATGGCTTTAATTGTAGCAATATCCACAATTATTCCTGGAACACCTTTAGATATTTTATGGACTTTAAACAATTCATTTTCACCCGGATTTAAATCCACAGCCCTTGGAATTGTATTTGGAGTTTTTATACTATTTCTAAGGTTAATTCTACTATTCACCGTATGGGGTCTTCCAAAAGGACGTAAATGGGCATGGTGGATAACTGTAATAATATTCGTGGCTAACGGACTGGGAGATATAGTTAGACTCGCTTTAGGGGGTATTGAGGGAATAGTAGGAATATTAATTGCGGCAGTATTTTTGTTTTATCTGACTCGACCAGAAGTTAAGACATTTTTCGAATAAGATCAAAGAACTAATTAATTAAAAATATAAATATTTATATTGTTTATTTTTTTAATTCATGAGGTGACTATGTTAAAATTTGAGGGAATAAAAGAATTTGACATAGAAAAATTGGATAAAGGGTCAAATATCTCAAGAGATTTCCAGTTGATTTTTAGAGAAGATATGCTGAATGAGGAAGAATGTGAAATAGTTGAGAAAAAATTAAATAAGCATGATTTCCATATCAAAGACGAAAATATTGAGATTGAAGTCATATATAATATAGATCTAGATACTGCAGTCATTTCATTTACAGTTTACTGCCCGTTAATGCGTCTAAACCAGATTTCAGAAGAAAAAATTTCTAATTTCATTGATAAACATAAAACTAATTTTGAAGAGTATTATAAGCGGGTTAAGCTGTATTAATGGGTAAAAGCCACGCTATTTATATTTTACAGGACAAGGCATATCTATTTATTATTGTATCCAGAACAATTAACTATCATAGAAAAAGTTGAGAACATGATAGGAATAATTGGCGGCACAGGAATATATGAAATCGTTGAAATGGGAAAAGACGTTGAAACTAAGGTCATAGAAACACCATATGGTGAATCTCCAGAGGTCAGCGTATTCAAATTACATGGTAAAGATATTGCATTCATGCCAAGACATGCAAAAGGGCATGCAAATCCACCCCATATGATAAATTACAGGGCAAACATTTATGCCATGAAAAAAATTGGCGTTGAGAGAATTATAGCAACTAATGCCGTTGGATCTCTGGATTTATCTGTTAAACCTGGTGATTTTTTAATACCTCATGATTTCATTGATTTTACAAAAACAAGAGAATTCACATTTTATGACACTAAAACAGTACATATAGATATTACAGAACCTTATTGTCATGATTTAAGGAACTATTTAATAGAGTCAGGTGAAGTCGTCCCAAATGGTGTATATGTATGCACTGAAGGTCCAAGGTTTGAAACTGCTGCAGAAATTGCAATGTTTAAGCAGTTAGGAGGCAGTGTTGTTGGAATGACAGGAATACCTGAAGCTATACTTGCAAGGGAACTTGAAATGTGTTATGCAAGTATTTGTATGGTATCAAATTATGCGGCATCAATATCTCCAACCAAGCTGACAATAGATGAAGTATTTGAGGCAGTGGAAGGGCAAAAAGAGAATTTGGTTAAGTTAATATCTGAAGCAATAGCAAAAACTCCAGATGAAAGGGAATGCCCATGCACATATGCTTTGTTAGGTGCAAAAATAGATGAAGTGTAATTGAAGCTTAAATAAGCTTTATTTTTGAGTCAATTTTTATATTTCTTTTTTTTAGATGATTAATCAAAATAAGTGACAATAATGAGTAGAAATAATTATTTAATAAGCGGTTTATTATAAGTATGCAGAAATTATGCTGTTATATTGTGATTTGGGCTATTATCCAAAGAGTATTAAGTTGTCAATATTAAGATTTAAGTATTTATTGGCACGGCTAAAACTTTATTTTTCACTATGTTTTTACTTATCACACTATATCTAATCTACTTTTTTTAGTTTTTCAATGAGTAAAGAACCGTAACCAACTAAAGATCGACCCCCCTATAGTGAGTGATAAAATGTATGTCGTGAAAAAATATTTCAGTGTTGAAAATGAATCAATATTCAAAGAATTTTGCTCCAATAGAGAATTAGCAGAAAAATCTATAAAATTGTATAAATATGCTTTGCAAGAATATTCTGATTTTACAGGAAAGACATTAGAAGAATTAATAGAAGAAGCTGAAGATGAAGAGGAGTCTATTAATAGATATAGAAAGAGGAAAATCTATTCCTATTTAAATGAGTTTAAATTACACTTAGATAAATTAGATATTGCTCAATATTCAAAGAATCATAAAATGATACTTATAAGATCTTTTTATAACGAATTTGAGATTCAATTACCTCGACCTAAAAAAAGGAAATCAAGAAAAGCCCGTATGCCTGAAACAGTAGTCGTTCTTCCCAAAATGGAAGAGATAAAAAGATTTTTAGAATATTGTAATAATGCATACAAAGCAATAGCTTTAATGGGGATAAGTAGTGGTATGGGTAGGGCTGAAATATCTAGCCTAACATTTAAAAACTTCTATGATTCTATACCTCTGGAAAAATATCCAAGTAATATACCTGAATTAATAGAAAAAGTCAAACCAAGAGTAAAACAAGAAGAAACTTTTGTACCTTTATGGAAAATTAAAAGAATTAAGACAGATAATCTTTATTTTACTTTTAGTTCTCCTGAAAGCGTAGAACGTATAATAACTTACTTAGAAGACCTTAATCATAAATTTCCAAGTTATGAACCAAACCCTGATGATAAACTTTTCAGAAGTTTAATATCAAATAATCCCACTAAACCTACCGATATAAGCAGTATGTTCAATCATATAGGTAGAAAAAAAGGTTTTAGAAAAGTTGGGGATCATTATGTAGTAAGAAGTCATGGTTTCCGTAAATTTTTCGCTACAACACTAGAGAAGAATAGAGTGCCTCATTTAACCACTAGATGGTTATTGGGTCATACAATAGAACCAGTAGCAAGTGCATATTTCAAAGCAGACCCTGAAGCACTAAGAGAAGAATACATAGAAGTTGTAGACAAATTAACTACTGATAAAGTACAGATTAAAATAATAAACCAATTTGAAACATTATCTGAACAAATAGATTATATAAGGGACAGATTACTTCAAGAAGAAGGTGAAATAAAATTAAACGACAAAATAAAGCCATTCGTTGAGAAGCCTTTAAAAGATAAATCCACTGTTTATTAAGATGTGTTTTAGAAGTGGTAAAATCCCTAAAGATATTTTAACTATTTTTTAATATTTTTTCTTTATTTTCGATATAATCTTCTATAATCTCTTAAAAATTATTAAATAAAGATAGGTGTTTTTAGGAGGGGTACATTCTTTATTGGATTTACCTTAATAGGCTTAGGCATTTTATAACCTTTAAGCTCTAAATCTTTTATAATATCTTTTAAAATATCATCACTATTAGAAACACTTAAAATATTATTTGGAGAATCATCTAATTTAGTATAATATTCTTTACTAGGTCTTCTATTCCATGTATAATTAGTTATAACGTATTTTAAAGAAGTACCATATTTTATATGCTCTATACCTTCTATATAATCTATACCGAAGCCTATTGGTTCATGTTTTGGTTTATTTTCGCTTAATAAATATATATGATAGCCATCATTAGGCGTTTTAACTGCGTATGTATCATTTATTGTATCTTCTATGGCTTCTTTGAATATCTCTATTGGTATAAGTTCGGGTATAATGTCTGAAAGTTCTGGTAAAATGTTTGAATATGCTAAAAATTTAGAATAATTTAGTTTATCTATGTCTATTACTACTAAATATCTATCCAATTCTTCGATATAATCACATAATATAGCTGTTGGATATTTTAGGTCTTTAAAACCTTTGTAATCTTTTGGTTGTTGGTATATACTTATGCTCGGATATTTATTTGGTTTACCCATTAATACTTGTCCTTTGTGTGATATTGCTATCTTCTTAGCGTATTTAAAAACTTCTTTATAATTATATTCATTCATAACTCATCACCTACAGTTTAATCTATTATTTAATCTCGTATAATCTCTTAAAATCATCATAATTGATAGATTAATTTAAAAATAAGTTTTTTTAGGAATATCAAAAAAAAATTTAAAAATAGATTCGCTGTATTATGATGATGGTGTTTAAAATATATGTTATACATTTAGTCCGATTCTGCCTGTAACAAATGTAACAAAATTTCAGTACTTTTCAACTTTACAATTATTTTTAATTATTTTTTAAAAAAATTTTCCAACTGAAAAAATACTAAAAACATGCTTCATTTGTTACATTGTATAGAAAATATGTAGTTAATGTCGAAAAAATTTAATTAAGGATTTTTCTTTTTTTTAGCATATTCATCATAATACAGTGGTATAATTGTTTTTCGGGGTTATGTTTCCCCGATCTCTGTTGTATTCTGAATTTCCTTTATCTCTGTTATTAGCATTTGATCTTGTGCTTTTGTTTCTGGATCAAATATGTATTTCCAGTGGTCTTTTAGTTTAATATTCTTATATACTCTTATTGTATCTTCACCTGTCCTTTTTTGACCGCTATCATATCCTGCGTCGTCCATTGCTCTATTTATCTTTGTAATACTTGGATTTCTATGCTCTTTGTCTATCTTTCCTTCTTTCCATGCCTGTCTAAACCACTGTTTAATATATCTGTATACATCTTGTCTATCTATGAAGTCTTGATCTTCCCATGATTCTGTAAATATTTCCTCAATTCCACATTTAAGAGGATAAGCTTTAAAATCATATTCCCTTTTCATTCTTTGCTCATCTTCTTTAGTTGCTATTGGTTCAGTTGCGTTATCTAAATAAAGATTTATGCTAGTGTAAATAAGCCATTCTATACCCTCTTTATCATATTTACCTGAAAGTATGTCAGTTTGTAGGTAATCATCTCTATTTTCATAGGATACTTCATTATCAGCGTGAATTAACAATAATCTTCTTTCTATACCTGTTCCAATAAATGGAGGTAATGTATTTCCATTTGCAAATAATTTGGGAATTTGCTCTGCTTCAGCTTGGATACTCTTATTTTCCCCTTTAATTTCAACTTCTAACCCATTACCTGTTACAATACTATTTAAATTTCCTATTCCCTTAAGCATTCCATTTGCTATATCATCATCAAAATTTACAGCTTTACCAATTAAAGAATGTAAAGTAAACCTTTCATTCTTAACTATTGTTTGAGTCTTTACTTCAGAAAAATTACCTGTAAAAATTCTCTTTAATATTGTTGTCAATGTAGATTTACCTGTACCTGATCCACCTTGCACTACTACCATTTTACCAATTCTATTAGCCCCAATAAAAGCGTGTCCTACTGCTTTTAACCACATTTCTTTATTATTTGGATATTTGGGATTATACAATATCTCTTCTATAAGTTCACCTATTCTTCCAGATTCTGCGTTAGGATTCCAGTTAAAAGGTAATGATAATTTAGGTATTTCAGTTAATTCTTCTTTATTTGGATTAAATTCTCTTGTAACTGTATTTAAAAATCCATTATTAAAAAGTATTATATCATAATTTCTTTTAATGTGCTTAGTTACATATTTAAGTAGAGTTTTACACTTTGTCGATGAAATTTGATTAGCTTCAAAAGTTTCATTCATAAACTCTTCTATTCTAATATTGTCAATCTCAATTATAGTTCCGTCTTCTTGTCTTTCATAGTATTTCATTATTTGGGGATCTTTATACAGTGTTAATTCATTGTTTAAAAAGTCAGCTAAGAGTTTAGGGCTTGGTTCTGTTTGTTGGGCTAATTTACGAATAATTTGGGATTTAATGTCTAGTTCATCACCTACTACCAAACTTTCTAGTTCCTTTAAATCTATTTCCCCTAAGATATCATTTAATCCATTCCAACCTTTTAAGCTTTTAATATCTCTTTTATATGCCCTATTTACAACTTTTAACCTTTCTGATAACTCTTCATCATCTTTAAATGCTTGTCTTACTATTTGTACTGTGGTATCATATTTAAATCCCTTTTTTCTTAAGTATCCTGAAAGTGCAAAGACAAGATCATTTCTATGTCCTTCACGTAAATTTCTACTAATTATATTTGCTATTTGTGCTGTATATCCTGTTAATGGGCTTATATTGTATCCTTTTTCTTCTAATGTCTTTAATAAAAGGTTTAATACTTCATCTGTATTTTTAATAGAAAATATAGTATCTAAAGATTCTTCTAATTTAGTATAATGTACTTTGTTACCTTCTTTATCATAAATAAAATCAGAAACAACATATTTGCCTTTCATACTTCCAGTATTAGTCTGATAATCAATATTAACGTGAGGTTGATTCGCTCTTGGCTTTTCCTCTGATAAAAGATATACATGTATTCCACCCGATCCAGTTCTTACACTGTATGTTCGTTCTATTACTGGTTTCATACAGTCTTCTAATACTTCTAATGGTATATGTTCGCTGTTTGGTTTTGGTATGTCTAAATCAATTACTACCAAATATTGATTTAATTCTTTAATATAATCACAAATAATAGCAGTGCCATAATTTTCATCATTGAATCCTGTATAATCTGATGGTTGTTTATCCCAATTAATACATGGTATTTTGGAGGGTCTACCAGCCATTACTTGATCTTTAGATGATAATGCTATTTTTTTAGCATATTTAAAAACTTCTATAAATTTAAATTCTTTATCTTCCATGTATTTCACCCCTATAAATTATTTAAAACTCTTTCATGTAATTTTATCAAATTAAACACCGTTCTAATCGTATTGATCTATTTTTTACCTTCCTTCACTATAGGTATACGATCTTTATTCGGTTACGGATAATGCTTTAAGGACTATATTACGTTTAAAAAAAGAAAAAATAATTAATAAATATAAAATCAATATTCATCTTCTGCTGATCTTGTTTCTACCTTCAAATTAGATAACCTGTAGCATTTTTCGATTTCCACTAGTAAAAGCTTATCGTTTTCAGGTATATCACTTAATATTATCTTATTCAGTCTGTAATCATATCCTAAATCTTTTATTAACTCTTTTGTATTTTCACTAACCATAATCACATCTCCCCTATTTCAGATTTTAATCTGGTAATTTCTTTATTAATTGTTGAATTTATTTCCTTTAAATTGTTAGCAATCTCATTAAAACTCTTTAAAACACTTTCTAAATACATAAAATAACCACTCCTTTATTAATCTGTAAAAAAACTCTTTTTTTTACTATATAAATTTATAAAAAAAGTAAAAACACTGTATTAATTTAGTAAGGTGTACTAGAAAGAGTTACTATCTTTATATTAACTTTGTATTCAATTACAGCGATTATTTTACCTTTATGAACTTTAAAATTCCTTATAGAGAACATTTTAAGTTTCTGCCACATCTTATCATTAAATAAATTAAGTTCTTCTATCTCTCCTTCACCTAATACCTTTTTAACCTCTTTTTCATCAGCTAAAACAACTAATTCATTATTTAAAGTTCTTTTAAAGTGTATATCACTTAATTGAGTTTTAAACCTTTTAGCTAAATAACCTTTAATTAACTCTAAATCAGATTTAAATATCTCTTCTCTTTGTGTTTGTGTATGTACCATTTATATCATCTCTTTTTAATTTAATTATAATTTTAATTGCTTCTTGGCTAATTTGTAATTATATACTTCCTCTTCAGGATAATGCCTTAATAATATGTCCAATTCACTTCTATTGGTATATGTTGCTCTTTTGTGAACTATTCCTGCTCGTTCTTCGTCTATCTTATAAGTATATCCTTCTTCTGTGTCTATTAGACTATGTTCGTCTTTTTCTAGCTTTTTACGTTCTTCCGAACTTTTATCATCTTTAAGCTGTCCAGATTCTGCTAATTTCCTTCTGATATAATTATAGTCTTTAACTTGCTTTCTTTTCATTTAATCCACCTCTTTTTTTAAAACCAGTTATCTATATATCTTAAATCCTCTTTTTTCTTTCGTTCTTCCTTTATACGTTCTATTCTATTCCTTTCAGCGTCTAATCTTGGTTTAACTGTTATATTATTCTCATTGTTCATTATTATCACCTCTAAAAATAATTTTGAAGAATTTTTATAATTCTCCTTTTCTTATGGCATCTTTAAGTTGTGATAATCCACGATATTTTTCGTGAATCATTCTTCTATACAATGTACCTTCACCACAGCCTAGTTTAAAGCATATTTCATAAACATTCAGATTTATATCCTCTTTTAACAGTTTTACAATGTCATAAAAAGTTACTTTATTTACTCTCATAATTTATCACTCCATTTCCTGTTTTCTTTATCTTCTTTGCTATATACTCCTAAAAAAATAAAATAAAACCCTAATTAGATGATTAAAGAGTTTTAAATAGATTAATAAAAGGAGAATAATGTTGATTAGCCCTATGAAAACGTTCATTCATGACGAATTACTAAGCTCATAGAGTTTCTAATCATTTTTTATCTGATAAAAGGAGAATTAGACCAATAACATAAAAAATACGGTGAAATACGTGTCTAATTCTCATTTAATATAGAAAGAGTTTGTAAAAGTAGTTAAGAATGATGGGATTTTTTTCCCTCTTCTCCTTACTATAAAAGTTTCATTAAAATGTTCACCTTTAGAAAAAACAAAAAGATAGAATAGTTAACCTTCCTTAATATAAAGTTTTGATTAAATTGTTCACCTTAGAAAATTCAGAATCTTTTCTCTTCCTTAATATAAAAGTTCGATTAAAATGTTCACCTTTCCTTAATATAAAGTTTTGATTAAAATTCGTGTTTAAAAAAACAGAATATCGCTGTATTATGATGATATTGTAGAAAATAAAGAAGGTTATATTATAAAATACAGTGTTTTAAAGTTCGTATAGAGGCGACATTAAGATCTAAAATGGAAAATAATGTATCAGCTTGGTACAAAACGATCAATAGGGGTATGAGTGGGTTTTTTTGCGTAGTCTATGGTAGGTCTTTAATCTAGTATTCATTTATGTTTCGTGTTTAACTTCGCTTTTTTTATAAATTATATTTTCGTGAAGTTTATGGATAATCTGAATTAGTTCTATTAATCTTTTGTTTCATGATTAAATGATTTTACTTTGTTTTCTAATATTTTTTAGAATATTCTGCCAACTTCCATAAACCGAAGTTAAACGAAGTAGAATGATCATAAATTTTTATTTATATTTTTAATATTTATTAAAGTTTATTATTAGCTATACTATGAAACACTGAAAAATGAATGCAATATAAATACTTTAATTAAAACTAATAGTTCTTTAAAATAACATTAATCTATATCATTAGACACTGTTTTAATTAATTGAAACTATGATTTTAATGAAAGGTATCTTCTTGTTATGTGTTATATTAAAATAACAGCATTATAATTTATCACGATTTATCATGATCTTGTATAATAACAGCGTTGTTATAATCTATCACGATCTATCATTATCTATCACGATTTGTCGGTAAAAATCTGTGAAAAAAATAAATTATGTTTGTCAGGAGCAGGATCTAAGATATTTAAGGTTTTATTAATATTATTAATGTTGTTTATACTATGTTATTTAGCTTCCACTATCCTATTATTAACCTATTTCTTTTATGTGTTAATTACTATTCTCTATTGCTGATTTTAATCTTATTTATATTTCTATTCATTATTTACACTGCTCATGTATGGTAACTACTTTTAAATGTCTGATGAAACACTTATGTTTAATTTAATTAATGTTTCACTAAAAATAAACATACTTCCAGAAAATAGAATCAATTAAAATAACGAAAAGTCCAAAATAGATAAGGGTTAATCTAAAAAACTAGACATGAAATATAAATGTAAAGATTGTGGTTTAATGTCTTTTGAAGTGATTTAATCTCTTTGAATCATTATTTTTTTGAATAAGGTTTAAAAGCGGTTTAAAAGAAAGAAATGATATAAAAAACTATTTTTTCTTGCTTTCCAATATCCAATCCATTAATTCATCATCAACTTCTAATTTAAATGTAACTTGTCGAAGCCCAACATTAGAATTTATCACTAAACTTATATCAAGCATTCCACCATCTTCAACCATCAATTCACCAATTTCTGCATTAACATCTACACATGTAATTGCATAATCCTCTGAATTATCAATGCCCTCTTCAATAACATGTGTTTCAGAATCTCCAATAGTAAATTTACTCATTTCAGATCCATGTTTAACTAGATTTCGTTTTTCTTTCGGTAAATACTTATCTCCTTCTTTTAAGTATTTAACATCTGTTTCTTCAAGTTTTTTACCAAAATCTATTATTTTTTCATTAAAAAAAGCAAGTTTGCTTTTATTGCCATTAAATCACCTCATTATATAAAATTTCATTTATTTATCCTATTATTTTAAATTAATTAAAATTTCCATGATCTTTTTTAACCACTTTTTAAATTTTCTTCAATTTGATTACTTATTCTTGTATTCATCTTTAAATATAGAATCCCAAGTGGCTATGGCTCGATCTACATTGGGAGTTTTGCTTTTATGGCTATTTTTTTCATTATTTTCATTCTTCATCTGTAATATAATATTATATGCATTTTCCTTACTTTCAGGGCTTAATCCATTTATTGCGTTGATATCATTCCATAAATCCATATCTTCATGTAATTTAATATTTAGTTTAAAACCACAATTAGAACAGAATTTAGAAATTTCAGAATTTTTAGTTCCGCATTTACTACAAAAAGACATATTTTTACCTCCACTGTTTATATTGTCTATAATTTGGACAAAACGTAAAAAATATCTCTTTAATCAAGAATTTATATGTTTAGTTCGATCTGAATATTTTAAGCTTTTATAAACCCCTTGAAACTAAAAAGATTGTTTTTAATAAGATAAAATTAACATATTTTATATATTTCCATCTTTTTCTTGAAAATTTTGATTGGCACATTATTTTGTCTATAAACCAATATTTCATATGATAAAGTGAATTATTAATGTAATTTAAATTAGTTTAACGGAAAGATGTTTAATATAAAGATTACATAC
>JAEZKE010000067.1 GCA_023436175.1 Methanobacteriota archaeon | reverse complement strand
TTTAGTGAAGAACATTACAGTATGAATGAACTTGACGAAGTAGCTGCAACATGAGAGACGACCCAAAAAGGTCGTCTTTGACGTTTAACGGGGAATGTCGAATGGAGTCGAAATTTAAAAGATAAATGAGTATGGACAACAAGAAACGGCTAAAATTAAGGCCGTTTTCTTATATTAAACAATATGGAGGCGTATAAAATGGCGGAAATTGCAACAGCAAATGCAAATGTCAGCCAGCAAGTCAGCAACAATTCTTATTTTGACGGTGGTTTATTGCAGTTAATCGGTTGGTCGATTTTAGGATTTTTCATTACTCTATTTACCCTTGGAATTTGCTATCCTTGGGCTTTGTGTTTGAAATATAAATGGGAAGCAAAACATACTGTAATTGATGGTAAACGGTTAGAATTTCAGGGCTCGGCTATTGGTTTGTTTGGGTTATGGATTAAATGGTTTTTATTGATGATAATTACGGTTGGGATTTATTCTTTTTGGATTAGCATTTCTTTGAAGAAGTGGAAGACGAAGCATACTCATTTTACCTACATTAAATTAAATATCGTTTAATATAAGATTATTATGTTGAAAGTTAATATATTAAAAGTCCATATGATACATTTAAGGGACTATTAAGGAGGTAACTCGTGCAAGTACAATTTAATGTTGGCTTAAAGGATGGATTGATTATTAAGGGTGGACAGTTCGAACAAAAAGTTGTAAATAAATTTTCACAATTTTTTTTAGTATCTTTTTCGAGGATAAGCAGATTCAAAAATTCTGAATTTATTTTTGCTTTTTTAAAACCTAGTGAATATTTTAGAAAGAATTTTAATTTATATAATGAGATCCTGTTGTTATTTTCTACTTATTATGAGTTTGATAGCAGAACTCTTGACTTTGTTGATAAATTATTATTTGATTTTAATAATCGACTTGACAAAATTTGTATCATGCTTGTAAGTAATGATGTAATAATTGAACAAAAAATTGAAAAACTCAATAATGAGAATAAAGAATCCAAGATTATTGTACCTTTTACTTATAATGAAGTATTAAATTTGGATTTTATGGATGATATGCTTGAAAATAAATTTAGAAAATACTTTTACAGCCGGGATTTGTTTGCCTTAGAATCACCCTTAAAAAGTGAGAATTATTTTTTTGGTAGATTACATATTGTTCAAGCTTTTTATGATAAGTATTGTTTAGGTGAACATTCCGGATTGTTTGGATTAAGGAAAATAGGAAAAACTTCAGTTTTATTTGGTCTAGAACGTATGATACGACTCCGTGAAGGATTTTCTATTTACATTGACTGCCAAGATACTGCTGTACACAAAATAAGATGGTACGAACTCTTATTTTATATTATTAAAAACCTTAAGGAAAAATATAGTTTGAATATCCGAATTATAGATAAAGAAAAATATTCAGAAAAAACAGCTTCAGAGTTTTTTGAAACTGACCTTAAACAAATTAAGAAGTTATTAAATAACAAAAGAATTTTGATGATTTTTGATGAAATTGAACATATATCTTTTATGACTTCTTCTACCGAGCATTGGCGGGAACAATTAGACTATGTACATTTTTGGCAAACATTAAGAGCAATATTTCAAAAGAATGATGATCTATTTTGTTTTATTATTGCTGGAGTAAACCCACTTTGTATCGAACAAGCTGTTATTAATGGCTATGATAATCCTATTTTTAGTTTAATAAAACCAATTTATCTCGATTTATTTACAGTTTCAAATGTAACAAATATGGTACAAAGTATTGGAAGTTATATGGGGTTACAATTTGATTCTGAGATTTTCACAAATTTAACTGATGACTATGGTGGGCATCCTTTTTTAATAAGACATGTTTGTAGTTTAATAAACTCCGACATGACAGGTGATAGGCCAGTACGAGTTACAAAATACAGTTATAGAGAAAAGAAAGAAGAATATGATAGAAAGATCCAAAATTATGTTGAGTTAATAATATTAGTTTTGCAAAAATGGTATCCTGATGAATACAGGTTATTAGAGATTCTAATTAGAGATGGTAATGATATGTTCAAAGAAAGCATTACAAATATGGGGAATGCGATCGAGCATTTAATTGGCTATGGGATTATAAAAGAAGATCATCAAAAATATTTTGTTAGAATTTGTGCTGTAGAAAAATTTATTGCATCTAAAATAAAAAGTGCCAATAACCTTTCAACAAAAGAAGGAAGAACAGCGGAAATTAGTAAGCGAAGGAATTCATTGGAAGAACAACTGAAAAGAATTGTATTAACATTATATCGTGCTTATTATGGTAATAAAACAAGAGAGGAAATATTAAAACATATTGAACAACGGGACAAATTAAACAGTTGTGATATTAATACAATATTTAAAGAACACTTATATTTTCTGGAACTAAAAACTTTAATTCTAAAAAACTGGCAATTATTTGATAAATTATTTAATGATAAAAAAAAGTTTGAGACATTTTTTGATTTTATAAATGAACATAGAATAGATGCCCATAGTAAAGATATATCTGATGAAGATTTAGCAACTATTTTGATTGCATTTAGTTGGTTTGAGACTAAACTTAAAGATTTAGCTGTGTAACAAAAATAGGAGGATTACTCCCACCTTTTCCTGTTTAATATGTGTGTGTACTTTTCTCTTTTCTAATTATAATCAATGAGGAAAGGAATTAATAAGAATCCTTTATCCCAAGAAAAGTCCCTACGAGTTCTTCAAAGAAAACAACTTTCTGATTACCATGACATCAAGAGTTTTAGGCTTCAACCATGGATTTGTCTCCCCTACCCTACCTATGGACTGGGAGTGGAAAAAAATTATGTATTGCATCCAAATTTGTGTGAGACTAAAAGATCACTGTTTCTTTAATATCAAATTCGGATGCAATACTAATAGTTAGGTGACATACTGCTAAAAGCAGTACCCATCTTGGCCACTAACTTAAAAGAATGAGGAAAAAACAATGAAATTAAGAATTTGCGTATGTATCGTAATAATATCAATGATTATTTTATTTAATTGTGGGTTAATTTACGGTATTGATGTGAGTGAAGAAGCAAATGATAACAAAGAAATTAGTGGCGAATTAACAAAAGAAAGTGAAGAACCTAACAATGTTGAAGATTTCCGAATTGCAGGAATTCAAATATATTTTTCGGGAGATAATGTAAAAAAGCTATATGGAGAACCCATTAAGAAGAAAACTATAGTTCAACCTTCACCTTTTTATAGTGATGTCGATTTATATTTTACTACATGGTATTATTCCGATTTTGAAGTGTGTTTTGTTATTGCAAATAAAAGAAAGAATCCTAAACCTAAAGATATTGGAAAAGTCTATTCAATAAAGCTAACTACCAATAAATTTAAAACAGTTCGTGGTATTGGAATCGGAGATAGCGTTTCTTTATTAAATCAAAAGTATGGTTCTGATTTGGATGAATACAAAATCGATGATAAAAACTATCTCAGATATTGGAAGTCAATCAGGATTATTTTATTTAAGGTTTCAAAAGAAATTGTAACAGAAATAGAAGTTCATGAAGCCGTGTTTGAACTAGGAGAGTAAGAGTGATTATCTCACCTTGGATAACTATCAACGGAGGGCTGAAGGACAACTGATAACACCGGGCGTGAATTCAGTCCTATCTCCCCTACCCTACCTATGGACTGGGAGTGGAAATTGATATGGGAGGAAATTCGGTTCGATTGGAGGTTTTAGTATTAAACTATTAATGCCTTGTATATGAAATGTCTCAAAGAGAATGGAAGACCAAATTTAGACTTTATGAATGTTGAAATATCTGATAATGGGATTTATAAAACAGTTTGCAATAAAGGTCACGAAACAGTAACTTTAGCATTTGAACAAAAATATGAAATTTTGTTTGAACTTGGTGCTATGGCATTACTTGATGGTTATCCTCGTGAGGCAGTTTCTAATTTTGCATCGGCTTTAGAGAGATTTCATGAATATTGCATTGAATTGCTTTTGTTTAATAATAAAATTGAATATGAAACTTATAGAGATACCTGGAAACTCATATCAAATCAATCAGAAAGACAGCTTGGAGCATTTTATTTTCTATATTTATTCGAGTTTAAGCAACCACCAAGAAAAATAGAACAAAAATGGATTGAATTTCGAAATAATATAACTCATAAAGGTTATATTTCAACATCTATAGAGGCTTACGAATATGGAAATTATGTTTTAAAATATATCTTTAAGATATCTCAAGAATTTAAATCAAAATATACTGATACTTTAG
Source organism: Methanobacteriota archaeon (assembly GCA_023436175.1). Classification (GTDB taxonomy): domain Archaea; phylum Methanobacteriota; class Methanobacteria; order Methanobacteriales; family Methanobacteriaceae; genus Methanobacterium_D. The sequence continues at coordinate 1,167 of JAEZKE010000067.1, read as the reverse complement.
GGTTTCTAATAAGAAAAATGTTTGATGAATTTAAAAAAAAATATCCCAATATTGAATCTAGTAATTCATTAAGTATTAATACAATAGTTAGTCGAGCATTATCTAAAAATGAATACAAGGAAAACCTTTTTGAGGACCTATTAAAGGAATTGAAATCAGAAATTGATATGCGATTTTACTCAAGATAATCTCGTTTTTCTCCCCTACCTATGGACTGGGAATGGAAATTGTATGAGGGGGATCCGTCGCACAAGAGCCATAAATCTTTTGGATGGTAATATATATGGAAAGAAATTATAAATTCAATAGAATTAATGGTATTTCTTTGGAACAGTCTCCTATTTCATTAGTATTAAAATATTCAGACTCAGATTATCGGGAAACATATCATTATAATTTTAGAATCCCAGTTTCTGAGTTTCCTATCACTTTAGAAAAGAGTATAGAAAAAATTGATTTTTTCCCCGAAGCAAGAGAATGCTCACATCAAAAAATTTCTTGGGCGGATATTCCCGAACAAGTTATTAAAGACGCATTAATTTGGCTAAAGACAAACATTGACCAAGTAGCTGATTCCGAGAATGACAAAACAATACCCGTTTTAACCCGTTTGAAGGAAAAGATTGAAAAATGGTATGAAAATCAATAATGTAGTCTATCTCCATTCTATAATTCCGATTACCATGATAATTTTAAGCTGCATGTTTGACCGATATAGTCTAAAACAGTGGGTTGCATAGTTCTGGAATAATTTAATATTTTCTCCCCTACCCTACCTATGGACTAGGACAGGAAATTAGTTATGCTGTATTAGAGGGAATTTAGGAATATGTTATATATCGTGCATCGGTTAGGTGACCTTGCAATTTTCTATAGACACCTTAATGTTGAAAGGATGAAATTAGATGATTAAAAAATTTATTGCCGCATTATTTATCCTAACTTTAATTTTATCAATTAGTGCTTATTCAAAAGATAACAGAGCAGTTAAAGAAGCTATTAAAGTAAAGAAAAAATGTAATGAAATAAAGAAGTCTCATTTGGTTAAAAAGGTAACCTTGATTAGAAAGGCAATTAGCGAGGCCCAATGGGGTGACTGGGAAGTTTTAAATCCAAAAAAACAAGTACAATTTTATACCCAAGCCGACTTATACATTTATAAAAATA
>JAEZKE010000137.1 GCA_023436175.1 Methanobacteriota archaeon | reverse complement strand
TGGTTATTCTTTGGAGGTAAAGTGATGTCAGAGGAAAATGTTGTATACATTGGAAATAAACCCGTAATGAACTATGTTTTAGCTGTCGTGACTCAAATGAACGGCGGAACTTCAGAAGTTATTTTAAAAGCACGTGGAAGAGCCATAAGCAGGGCTGTCGACGTTGCTGAAATCGTAAGAAACAGGTTTATATCGGATGTAGAACTTGGAACAATTGATATATGTACAGAAGAAATCTTAAGCAACGAAGGCGCAGCAACAAACGTTTCAGCTATTGAAATACAGCTCACTAAATAATGTTCGTCTCCAAAAAAGAAACCAGATGGTTTCCTTTTTTTTAATTTTAAATTTATTCTATCAAAGCTATTTTTAAAGAATTATTCTAGTTTTAGGTATATTTAATTTTTTGAATCTATTGTATAGTCACAAAAATTTTCTTATGCTTGTACCCTGAGAATCAAATTAAACAAAATAAGGAGGCGGTATTTGTGATTCTCTTAATTTTAAAAAAGTGGTATTCTCCCACCCGCCGTAAGCATAAGAAACTTTTAATCATTTAAAAAATAATAAAAGGAGATGGAACTTTAAATTCCATCGGTACTTATTCGTTTTTCTTTCTACGTCCTCTAATGGATCTAAATGCTAATAACCCGATTATTATTACAACTACGATTGCACTAACGTAGTATAAGTAAACTGAAGTTGGGCCTGCTTTTTTGTCAAAGTCAAGAGCATACACTGATCCATCACCAGCACCTACGAATATATTATTTCCATATACTACAGGTGTACTGAATGCTGAATTAAAGAGATAGTAACCTGGTGAATAACTCCAATCTTCTTTACCACTGAATTTATTTAATACATAGACTGTTCCGCTGTCTGAACCGACTACAATATCGTCTCCCATAAGTGCAGGAGTTGATTTTATATTACCTGTATTAACAGACCATTTGAATTGTCCATCTCTCATGTCGAGACATGTTATATTTCCGCCGTCAGATCCTACAAACAGGCTGTTATCGTTTGGATCAAGCAGGGCTGATGATCTTACGGTGTCGTTAAGGTTATATGACCACTTTACGGATCCATCATTTGTGTTCAGTGCATAGAAGTTACCATTGTCTGTTCCAATGTATAATACGGAGTTGTATATGGCTGGTGATGATCTTACTGCATTTCCAGTATCATATGACCATACTTTGCTACCGTTCTTATTTACTGCATATACTTTTCCATCATCTGATCCGAAGAATACAGTTCCATTGTAAACTGCTGGAGATGATTTTACAGCATTCCCTGTCTGGAACTGCCATTTGAGTGCACCGTTATCACGGTTTAATGCATATAAACGTTGATCATCTGATCCGAAGTATAAAGTTCCATTATCTACTGCGGGGGATGATTCAATAGAATTTCCTGTTCTGTATTTCCATACAGAATCTCCATTTTTCTTATCCAGAGCATAGAAGTAGCTGTCCATGGAACCGAAGTACACATTATCTCCGCTTACAACTGAAGAAGCTGTTATATTTCCCTGGGTACTGTAATCCCAAACTTTTGTACCGTCATCCAAATTCAGAGCATAAAAATTCCCATCTGTTGAACCAAAGTACATCAATTTGTCTGCAATTGCAGGAGCAGATAATATGGCTCCTCCGGTTTTAAAAAGCCATGTTACTGGGGTGAAATCTGATGATTCATTTAAGTAACCTGTATGATCCAGATTATTCTGGAACATTGGCCAATCTGCTGCTGAAACTGCGGACGCTATTGAAACTGGACCTGCTAAAAGACATAATATGGCAAATCCAATGAGCATTTTCTTTTTCACGACCATTTTATCACCTTAATATTGATTTTATTATTTATATATCCCTGTTAAATCTGGTAACTCCTAATGCGAAGAACAGTGCTGTAAATCCTAAAAGCACCACTATATCTACCCATATAGCTCCAATACCTACTCCTTTTAACATTACTGCACGTAATGCATCATTTACATAAGTTAATGGGAAGATGTAAGCAAGTTTTTGGAATATCCATGGCATTGTTTCAATTGGATAGAATACCCCTGATACGAACATCATAGGCATTGTAATTGGCATTACCATTTGCATGTAATCTTCCTGTGTGGAAACCCTTGCAGATATCATTATTCCGAAACCTACAAAGCACAATGCTCCAAGTATTAGAACTAACATTGTAAGTAGCATACTTCCTTTTATTACAATTCCAAACAGAATTATAGCCGCTACAATTAGTATTATAGCTCTTACTATTTCTATAGTTAGTTTAGAGATTATTTTACCGCCGACAACAGTTGCAACACTTGTAGGTGTCATAAATAGCCTTGCAAGTTCTCCTCTTTCTCTTTCACCAGCTAAAGCTTCTCCCATTCCGAACATACATCCAAACAGGACAGTCATACCGATTACAGCAGGTACCAGGAAGTCTAAATACTTGACATCTCCGTACATTTTATTTATCTGCAGGTTAATAGAATTCATTACGCTCTGGAAATCAATTCCCTGTGATGCAGCAGCGACTTGATTAGACTGAACTTGTATATTTGAGGCCGATGCCCCTGCGGTCTGTAAGTTCATGCCTTCTAATTTTTGTAAACCTATCTGGTTTGATATTTGATTAAATAACTGCTGTGTGGCTGGAACAACCGCGCTTGACGCCATCTGATCTGATGAATCAACATCAACTACCACGCTCTTGGGCTGCGTATCGTTCAGGTTATCATAATTTGAGGGCAGAATTATAGCTGCTTTAACCTGGCCGTTTTGAACCATCTGTTTTCCCTTGTCCGGATCTGTTATTATATCCTTAACATCATACAGACTCATTCCCTTAATTGCGTTAAGGGTAGCGTCAGTTACCTGACCATGACTTTGTTCTACCACAACAACTGGAATATTTTCCAGTGTTCCGCCCATACCATAACCGAAAAGGGTTATCATAATTATGGGGAATAAAAGTATTGAAATTAACCGTGGTGGATGTCTCCATAAGACGAGCAGATCTTTTTTAAACATCCACATAATTTTTTTAGTTTCCACCATCATCTGCACCTTCTGTCTGTTTCTTTTTAGAAGTAACTCTCATGAAAACATCTTCTAAGGAAGGATCTTTTGTAGCTATGGAAGTGATATTTCCACCATGTTCAATTATATCAGATATGACCTTGGTTACAGCTTCATCTGAATCTTCTATATCCATAGTTATTCTTCCAGAAGCATGTTCTACAATATCATGGACTATGGATAAATTATTAAGGGTATTCAGCAGTTCTTGATCCTTATTGCTTATCATAACACTTAATTCTTTTAAATTAATGTTATTGTTACCCATATTGCCTTTTATATACTCTACTGCCTTTTTATCCTCAGGATCAGTTTCTTCAAGGATTTTTTCAAGAACTTGAGCAACATTTGAGTCAACTTTTGAGTTTTCTTCTTTAATCTCTTTAATCATGGTGTCTTTAAGTCCTTGAGGAGTATCAAAAGCAGCAAGTTTTCCCTGGCTGACAATTCCCACATCATCACAGAGTAATTCTACTTCATACATGTCGTGGGAACATAATATAATTGTATGTCCGTTAGAGTTCAGTTCTTCAACTAAATCCCATAAAATTCTTTTTGTCGTAGGATCTAAACCTATTGTAGGTTCATCTAAGAACAATATCTCTGGCTGATGTATTAAACTGGCGACTACGGAAGCTTTTTGTTTCATACCTCCTGAAAGCTGTTTTACAAGCTTATTCTCAGCATATTTTATATCAACCATTTCCATGAGTTCATCTGCTCTGCTTTCTTTCAGGTCCTGTGGAAGGCCATAGAAATCAGCGCAGAGATGTATGTTTTCCTTGACTGTAAGGTCTCCATAAAGACTTACAAGTTGTGGAACCATTCCAATTTTTTGTCTAACCTCATTAGGATTTTTTAAAATGTCATATCCTGATACGTTGGCTGTTCCAGATGTTGGAAAGATCAAACATGTAAGCATTTTTATTGTAGTGGTCTTTCCGGCACCATTTGGACCTAAAAATCCAAATATGGTTTTATCTCGGATTCTCATGTTCAGAGCATCGACAGCTAAAAAATCATTATTATATTTTTTTGTAAGGTCGAATGTTTCTATAGCGTATTTCATAAACTTAACTCCTATTATTCATTATTCATCTTCAACAGCTATCATATCCTTAAAAAATTCAAGCCAAAGGCTTGATTTATTTTTTTTAGCAATTTTAGCTATCTCTTTGAATCTAGAAAGAGCTTCTTCACCTTCTGCGGTTATTTCATAGTACTTTACTTTTCGTTTCCCATGATGTTCCCATGATCCTTCTATCATGTTATTTTTTTCTAGATCATGCAGTACTGGATAAATCTTACTGGCACTGGGCATTTTTGTATTATAAGGGGCGGTAGATTCATGAAGTTTGGTCATTATTTCATATCCATGCATTCTTTTTTTGCTAATAAGCCACAGAATCATGGTATTACCAAAGCCTCTCATTAAACCTTTAATAAGCTTTTTTTCATATTTGGACATGCTATTGAAGAGCTTTTGACGTTCTTTCATGCATTTGATCTTTCTTTTCTCGTCTAAATTGCTTTCTTGGATAGATTCATTTGAATTATCCGTTGTGGGTGTTTCATCATCTTCCATTCATTCACCTCCAATACTTTATTTCATGATATATCAAAAAGTGATATGTAAAAATATGATATATCTCTTTTATATATAAAACTTTTGGATATATCCAAAAACATCTTATATTTAGGTTCACCTAATCTTTTCCAAAGAATATAACCTATGGGGTGTTATATAAATTTTTTGGCAAGCCTAAAAATTTATTTCAAAATAAATTGACGAATAATCTATTACAGCAGTTTATTTTCTCTAAATGGATAATTAAAACAAAACTTCGATGTACTACATACAGTACAACACACAAATGTACTGATTTTAAACCTTAAATATGCATTAAATTATTTAATTTGTAAGTATAAATTAAATAATGGAATAAAATGATCGTATATACCATTAACTGATAATTTAGAGTAATGTTTAAAGATCTATTAAATAATTCATCTAAATTTCAAAAAAATAGGTTGTAAATACATGATCTTACTATGAAATTAAGGGGTTAACAGAATGAAAATAGGATTTTCAACACTGGCACTTTTTGCTCATTCAGTAGAAGATTTTTTAGAGACTGCCTCAAAAGATGGCTTTCAATTGATGGAAATGTTGTGTGAAGGCCCTTACTGGCCCAGATATATGTTATCAATGGATAAAAAGGATTTTGAAATATTTAATTCCTATGACATTAGTGTATTTTTACATGCTCCAACTATAGATCTTAATCCTGCAAGTCTAAATCAAGGAATTAGGGAAGAAACATTGAAACAGCTCAATGAAACTGTTGATTTTGCTGTAGAGATTGGGGCAGAGGCCATTACAACACATCCTGGTATGATTCACAGGCTTGAAGATAGAGTACGGGATTGGGGAATGATGTTTTCTATTGAAACACTTCAAAAAGCGAATGATTATGCAGAAAGTAGGGGAATTAAGTTTTCGGTTGAAAATATGCCTAATAGATATGCATTTTTCTGTAACAATGCTGAAGAACATAATCTAATTGTTAAAGAGAGCGGATGTTATGCTACTGTAGATACGGGACATGCAAATACATCTGATGATCCTGAATCTTTTTTTAAAATGAAAAATATCATTTATTATCACTTAAATGACAATGATGGGAAAAAAGACCAGCATTTGACACTTGGAGAAGGAACTTTTGATCTGAATTTGCTTAATGGAGTAGATAACGGCATTATTGAGCTAAATAACTATGAAAATATTTTAAAAAGTAGAGAGTTACTTATTTCATTGAATCAGAATGTTCTGATGTAAATGCAAAATAAAGTAATTAGGGGATGTTGTTTAATTAAATTTGTTAAAGGTAAAACGTGTTTATCTCATTAAATTGAGAAGTTTTTATATGGATAGATGAATTTGAATTTTATGAGTCTAATTTATTTAAACGAGCTTATTTGATTAAATGTCTTAAAATAATGATTTTCATGTTTTATCAAATTAATGTGTTCCTGATGTAAATCCAAAATAATTTTAAAGTTTAAAGAATATATTGAAATGGAATATGGGATGATTAAAAGTTTTAAAACAAGGTATTATCAGGTGGTATAATTGTCAAGTGAAGTTTATTTTTCAGATTTTAGATCAAGAAGTAGCAGGGAAAATAAAGTAAGTAAAATAAAAAAGCTTTTTAATGCTGGTGGATTTGCTAATATTTTAGATGAAAGTGATTTGACTGCAATTAAACTCCATTTTGGAGAAAAAGGAAATGATTCTTACATCAATCCAGTTTTTGTAAGGCAAATCGTTGATAAAGTAAAACAAAATGGTGCAAAACCATTTGTAACAGATACAAACACGCTTTATTTTGGACATAGACACAATTCAGTTGATCATCTTCAAACAGCAGTACAGCACGGCTTTGGTTATGCAGTTGTGGATGCTCCCATTATAATTGCAGATGGAATTTTGGGAAATAATGAAAAGAAGATTGAAATTAACAAAAAGCATTTTAAAGAAGTTAAAATTGCAGGAGACATTGAAAAATCAAACAGCATGATAGTAATGTCTCATTTTAAGGGACACGGTATGAGTGCATTTGGAGGAGCGATAAAAAATCTTGCCATGGGATGTGCATCTGCATTTGGGAAGATAGAGCAACATGAATGCGCTAAACCACTTGTAAAAGGTACATGTATGGCTTGCGGCAAATGTATGTCTGTATGTCCTGAAGATGCAATATATATTGAGGATCAAAGGTCTGTTATAGACTATGATCGATGTATTGGATGTAATTTCTGTATTGAAGCATGCCCGGATTCTGTTATACAACTTGATTTTGAAAAAATACCTGAATTCATCGAAAAAATGGTAGAGTATGCATATGGTGCTGTTAAAAACAAGCAGAATAAAGTGTGCTATATCAGTTTTCTTATGAATATCACACCTGATTGTGATTGTGTTCCATGGAGTGATGCCCCAATAGTTCCAGATATTGGAATTCTTGCATCATATGATCCGGTTGCAATAGATGCTGCAAGTATTGATTTAGTAAATGAACAGTGCGGATTTGAAAACTCGCTTTTACACCATAACTTCCATAAAGGGGAAGATAAGTTTAAAGGAGTTTATGAAGAGATTAATGGAAAAATCCAGCTTAAATATGGGGAAGAAATAGGTCTTGGAAGCACAGATTACGAATTGATTAGAATATAACAACTAATTACTTTATAAAAGCAATTGCAGAATTAGCTTATTAATACAATATTGGGTGCATTATGGCAGAAGATATGGATGTATGGGAAACAACCAATCGTATTGAAACTCTTGTAGATGGAATTTTTGCAATTGCAATGACACTACTGGTTTTAAACCTTAGCATTCCTCAACTAACCAGTTCTGTACCTAATATCACAGTTGAGAATTATTTAATTAGCTCAATACCTAAATTCTTCACCTATACTTTGAGCTTTGTCATCCTGGCCATCTTCTGGAGGATAAATCACCAGCAGTTTTGCAGGATTAAACGTGCTAACAGCATGCTGCTGTGGATAACTGTTATATGGCTCCTTTTTGTTGCGCTGGTGCCCTTTTCCACGTCACTTATGGGAGGGTACGGTGAGACCCAGGCTGCTAATATATTTTTTAATGTTAACCTGCTTTTAACTGGAACATTTTCTGGACTGATATGGTGCTACGCCACCAAGAAAGGTTTTGTAGATAAGAAATTAACCCGTGAGAAGATACTTGAAGTTAATAAACTGAGCTTAATTTTACCAATTGTGGCCATAATCGCAATTGGAATGACTTTTATCACTTCTTCATGGAGTACTCTGACATATATTTCTATCCCAATTGTTAAATGGATAATGAGGGCCTAAATTCCATATGATATAAAAAAAGGTTTTAAACAGTTTAGTAGATATATAACTCTAAAATTTAAATAAAAAAGATTTTAAGCCCTAAAAAGAATTTAAAGGGCTAATTCGCGTTTGAATTCACATTTAAAACACTACCGTTTGAAAGTAAAACATTATCTTCTGGAATATAGTCAATTTCAATTATTACTCCCTTTAGCTGGCAGTCTATAACATGTCCCCCTGAATTTTTATCTTCACTTATGAGGTGAAAGTGGTAATCGTTCAAGTTTACGTCGCTTGCATATTGTGGGCACCAGAACCCGACCATAGTTCCAGTAATATTGTTGAAATTGAAAATAGTCTGGTTTTTTAAAGCAGTACTTAAATCAGGGTAAGGTTCATTTTGTTTTTGGGGACTTCGTGCTTTAACACTGTCGAAAGTTCCAATCACTTTAATTGAATAGAACATATTTTTAGAAGGCACTGTGGCATTTAAAAACTGTTCAAGCTGTGTTAGATTCATACTTGAATTTAAAATAAGTATTTTATCAGTTTTAAACGACACTGTCATTGCAAATGGAGTGTTTGCAGAATCATTAACAAGATAAACAGTTCCGTTTGATTTTATTTGATATACATTACCGTTTAATTCAATCATTTCTCCATCCAGGCCATTGAACGTCCCTATTCCTGTATCTCCATGCGCTTTCAACTCGCCTATGGTCCAGTTCCCGTCAAAATTGCCTGCAGATAATGAATTAAGTGTGGATACCTGGAAAATAGTATCGTCATTCGTTGTTGTGGAAGGATTAGCATAAAATATTGTGGTACCTAAAATTGCTAAAAATAAAATTGAGATGATTAAACAGTGTTTCTTTGCCATGATAATATGTTAATGAAACAATTATTTAAAGATTCAATGTGACCGAAACTAGAAATAGCTATTTTTTTTATTTTGAAGTAGTTAATACAAACTATATATATTATTAAACATTAAATGCATTTTATGACTTATATTGTTTGCGATAAATGCTGCGGATACTATGAGCTCCAGCCTGATGAATCTCCAGAAGATTTCACTGATAAATGTGATTGTGGTGGGAATTTAAAATGCATTAAAGATTTGAATGATCTTGAAGGATTGCAAAATTTGTATCTGAGTACTAATAAATTTGAAGAGTTTTTAAAGAAAGAAGAAAACCAATACCTTATAGAATGGGCTAAACCGTTTTTAGTAATCTTTATTCTAATTTTGTTTTTTGGAATATTGAGTGGAAGTCCTATAATGGTACTTGTTGGTCTAGCTTCGTTAATAGGAATGTCTTATACATTTCTTTTTGAGAATAAATTTTCTTCAAAATTAGAAAAAATCCTTAATATTAAACTTAAAAATGATAATGGCTTCAGCATGGGAAGTTACACATATGAAGGCCTTTCCTGGAACCTTTTAATATATATTTCAATATTGTCTATTACTCTATTTTATCCAATAGTGATTGTTTACAATAATTTCCATGCCTATATAGGCTTATTGTTTATATTCATATACCCTTTTGTGATCATGATCATTAGGAACAGCACATTTAGTGATAATAGTATTCCTTCAAAGGAAAATCCGATTTGGGCGGGTGATAATTTGGTTGTTGATGGTCCAGGTTATAATCCTGTTTATTATTGGTTGTTTTCCTTTTCAATTGGTTGTGTGTCCACTATTTGGGGTTTTTCCATGTTGAATTTTTCGGATATTCCAGTAAATCAGGGTATTTTTTTAGTTTTAGTGGGACTAGTATCGCAGACATTGGTGCTTTTCCCGGATGTGATTAATTGGGTATCTCCTGCGGATATTAGGACTAAAAAAGGAGTACAATTAATGATCGGGATTACGGTTACTATAATAATTCTTTTAATCTTTTTAAGAGCTATTTAAGGAGTATGCACTGATTTAGGACAGTTTAGAAGAACACTCTACTCTCATGTGACGTTTAAAAATCCTAAAAATCAATATCTAAAATCTCTTTTATATTCTCCACAATAACATCTGCAGCGTCATAAACCATCTGCGGATTTTTTTCTTTCTGCTGAACAGTTAAAACACCAATATCTGCTTCTTTAAGGGCAAGGACATCATTCACACTGTTTCCAACCATCATAACATCATAATTCCTTTTGAGTCCCTTTACAATTTCCATCTTTTTCCAGGAGTCTGCAGTGTCAAAAACGTTTTCTTCAGGTATTCCAATGTACCTTGCAAGCGCTTTTAAAGATCCTTTTCTATCTCCTGAAGCTATGAATATATGAATTCCCCGTTTTTGCAGCTCTTTAACGACATCTCGTACTTCTGGGAATACTTTTCCTCCTGAAGTGATGGTATATTCAATTTTTCCTTTATTTAAATCTACTATAAATCCTGAACCGCTGCATACCTGTATATCATAGTTTTTAGCTGTCACTGCTCTTATTGTATCCTGAATATCACTTACTTTAGATGCATCGCCTTTAATAGCTTCAATTAATTCATTCATTTTGATTTCAACAGTTGAATAACTTATGTCAATATGGATATCATTCCTTTTAATGAACTGACATATTCGCTGCTCTGCTTTGGCATTAATTATGCATTTAGATGGGTCTGTCTGTATAACTACAAGCGCTCTTGCAGTATTGCTATCTACAATGTCCAGTGAACTTACATTATCAAATATTAAGCCTGTTTGAAGATCTTTCATTGCTCTATATCTCTCAATAAGTGTCCCTGAATTATCGAATACAATTGCTTTCATATTATCAACTGTTATTTACAGGTGGTCATCTGTAATTGAATTTTTTTATATGAATTTATAATTTAACTAGTTATTGTAAAGAAAATTATTTATCATTATTGTTTGTTATGTCTGTTAAATTTTAATATCTACTTGTTTCTTGGACTTTTAAATTGTGGAAATAATCGGAGCGTGTTAGGTATTCTACTTATTTTATAATCAGTTTTGGGATTAGGGTTAGTTAATAACAAATTAAGCGCTTTAATATGAAATTTTTTGTGCTGCTTTTTAAATGTGACAATTATCACAAATTTATAATAAATATACTTATATTTGTATTAATATAATATTATTAATCAAAAAGGATGGCTCAAAACAGGGATTATAATCACAATAAATAATAAAAAATAGCCAATTGTTGTATAACTCCTGTTATGCAAGTCACAAAAATGTAATAAAAATATGAATAAGCTTATGTCACTACTGTGACTGTAATCACAAATTTGTAATAAAATTAGATTCATCAGTGATTATAACTCTTTATTTAGATCCTGAGAGTTGGGGATGATAAGAAATGAAATTAGAAAAAATTCTCAAATTTCTTATTTTATTTTCAGCTATAATGCTATTTATCTTTCCCGTGTTTGCGGAGGGTTCTTCAACATCTACACAAACGGTAAGTGTAATCATACCCGAAACTACTGCCGCTTCAGCAAATTATGGAAATAGTTCAACTATAAATATTGATATCTCTCAGGGTGCTACTGAAGTCACCGTTAATAATGTGTATTTTGCGAACCCCTCAAACGTTGATACAGAACTCTGGATTAAAGCAAGTGGTGACCTCATAGGTACAAATACCGCAAATACAATAAGTTTATCCAATTTAAAATATGTTATTCCGGGTCTGGGTATAACTGGAGAACTAACAGACCAGTACACCAAAGCAGGAATATTTAAAAAGCCTGAACAAGGAAGTAGAAGTTCTGGAATGGGAGTGAATTTACAGGTAAACGTTCCATATAGGACAGTTCCCGATACTTACGAAACAACAATTTATTTTACATCCGTAAAATGTAACTCTGATGCACCAGTATGAGTCAAACATCAGATAAAATTAGGGAGTATTGGCAGCATTCACTGTCTTTACTTTCTAATACCTCCTTCAATTTAAATTAAAACTTAAACACATTATTATTGTTATATTTTATAATGACTTAACTAATTTAAAAATATTTAAGTAATCTGGGCAGTACTATCGAATTTAAGCCTATATTAGGAAGTATTGCATATAATTTTAGACAATAATAATTACTTTTAATACATAAAATTATAATAATCATAAAATCCAACTATAGTATAATGAAAGGAGAGGATATGGTTGGAAATTAGAGTTAAAGTTGAAGATGAGAAACCCTCAGTAATCCGGAATTTACTGAATAATGGTTTAAAAGGCAAATATATTTTACAAACTATAACTGAAGATAGAGGAAAAGGCGAGCTTATTTTTCAATATAAAAAGAGGAAATAATTAAGCAGTAACTATTTTCTAAAAAATTTTAATTTTACTTTCTTAGTAATCTATTATCATGTTTTTAAAATAATTTTACCTGGGAAACAATGAAATAGATACCAAGTATAATGAGAAATACTCCACAAATTATCATTACAATTTTATAAGTTCTATCTCTCATAATTTTTGATCCACGGCTTGACAAGAATGAAATTATGCTGAACCATGAAAGATCAGCTAACCAATGGCCAATTGAGAAGCTTAAAAGGCCAAAAATTCCTGCAAGTGCTAGTCCTTTAAACATAAATGCCAGGCCAATTGTAGCCCACCATATAAAAAAATAGGGGTTTGAGAGACTTGTTATAACTCCCTTAAGAAAAGATCCGTATTTTTGAATTCCATTCTCCTCAGTTTTGATACTTGACAATGCAGTATTTGATCTGGAGGTATTGTATCCCATAAAAATGAGAACTATGCCCCCGAATGTTCCAATGATAAAAGCCGCAGTTTGTGAACCTAAAATCTGACCTAAACCTGCTAAAATGACAATCATCATTACTATTTCTGTCATTATATGGCCTAGGACAACCATGGGCCCTGCTATAAACCCTTTTTTAACAGAGTCAGAAACTGTAACAGTGAACATGGGTCCTGGAACTAATGCACCGGATAATCCAACTCCAAACGAAGTTAATGCAAATAAAACAATTTCAATCAATTAAATCACTAAAATATAAAAACAGGAAATATGATTCCATGTCAGTAGTCATTTAAAACTTTCATTATCTCAGATAAATGATAATTAATGGCTTTCATCTGGGCTTGATTTAATGGCCTGGTCCGTGTCAAATACCTAAAACGTTCGAATACATGTCCCATTTTATTTATTACTTCGTTTATATAAATTTTCTCTTCGAACATTTCATCACCAGTCTTACTTTGTTGTTAATGCGGATAAATTTAACGATGTATACATTTTTACACTCATATCTCAAGTATGTGCAGTTGATACACTATGTATTAAATTATAACTGGATTTAATATTAGGGATGTACTTGTAAATTTAAGTTAACGTGCTGTTAATTCATGTATTAAACATGTATTACACATTTAAGGCACGCGACTTAAAAAGGAAGGGGGGAGGTTACTCTAAAAAATTCATTTTTTGACCGATGCCTTTTTGAAGAGCTTTCTCATACACATTCCATGCAGTAACTATGTCTTGAACTGCAAGTCCGGTTGAATCAAATACAGTAATCTCTTCATCTGAGGTTCTACCTGGAATTGAACCTATTATTACATCTCCAATTTTACCATGGATGTCGCTTTGTCTTACAATGCCTTCCTGAACTGGAATGTTAATTTCACCACTGTGACTTGCCTGATCCCAGCAGTCGATTACAATTTTGGATTTTTGGAGTATATGGCTGTCTAATTCCTGTTTACCTGGGGCGTCAGCTCCCATCGCATTTATATGAGTTCCAGGACTTACCCATTTTGATTTAACAACAGGTTCTCGTGCAGGTGTTGTAGTTAACAGTACATCAGCGCCTTGTACTGCTTCTTTTATGGTGTCAACAGCTTTAACATCAATTCCATATTTTTCAGAGGCTTTTTGAGCAAATATATCCCTTGTTTCACAGGTTCTACATGAAACCCTTACTTCTTTAATGTCCATTACTTCAGTTATAGCTTCAAGTCCTGTTGCTGCCTGGACTCCGGCTCCGACAAGTCCAAGTATCTCAGAGTTATCTCGTGCAAGGTATTTTGTAGCGACTCCTGCTGCAGCCCCTGTTCTCATATCTGTAATCCATGTTCCATCCATTACAGAAACTGGAAAGCCTGTTTTAGGGTCTACAAGCTCAATCATTGCCATAACTGTCGGTAAACTGTGTTTGCGAGGATTATCTGGATGCACATTCACATTTTTAACTCCGGATTCATTAAGGCCCCGAACAAAACAGGGCATTATCCTCAAATCACCCCTGAATTTTTTATAAAATATGTATTCTTTGGGAGGCATCTGGACTTTTCGCTCCGCATGAAACTTATATGCAGTTTCAACATTTTCAATAATCTCTTTCATAGTTGTGAGTTCTTTAACCTGACTTTGATTTAGAAGTATTGTCTCTGGCATAAGTACACCTCTTATAATTATGTACTCTTTTGTTGTTATAACTTCTTAAAGTTAGCGATTTGTGTAGAAAATATCATATTTAGTGAACTAAAATAAAAGAGGTGCTTGTTTTAAGAGTTATAAATAAAAATTCAAATATGGGTGGTAACGCAGTGTTCTTCATGTTTAGTTGGTTTTCTTGGTATCAATAGCGAGCATATTAGACCTATAATTAGCATTAAGGTCACCACATTAAATGCATCTTTCATAGCATTCGCTTTTTGATGATCTCCAACTATTCCTGTTCCATTTAAAACTGGCATATTTACAGCATCTACTTTTTCAAACCCTCCATGGTTGTTGGATTGCCCATATGAGTAGTTTACAGGTAAATCGTACATAGATCCACCTCCTAAAGTGCCAAAACTTCCGAGTATTAATATTACTCCAAGAACGGCTGTTCCCAGTGAGGATCCAAGGTTAATTCCAGTATTCAGGATTCCTGATGCATCTGGCTGTTGATCTCGCCTGGCAGTTGCAAAAATTATATTTGCGGAGTGAGGGAAAACAATTCCCATTCCAATTCCAAGGAACAGCACGCCAGGGATCATGTCAGTAACAGTTGTGGACGGGCTAAAAATAAGACTCAGGTATATACTTCCAGCTAAAGATGCTAAAAATCCAATAGATAATATATAACGTGGTTGCATTCGTGTTGAAATCCTGCCTGCTGTAAATGACATCGTAAAAATGCCTATACTCATGGGTATCAAGGTTAAACCTGTTACTAATGGATTGGTTCCTATAACTCCCTGTAAAAATACGGGAATAATGAAAGTTACTCCTCCAATGGTGAAATTCATTATTAATCTTGTTATATTCCCTAAAGTAAAAGATCGATCTTTAAAAAGCGTAATATCAAGTAAAGGCATTTTACTTAGTTTTATTCTTCGTATTTGGGTTAAATAGAATATAATTAAGAGGATTATTCCTATTACAATGAAATAAATGGCAGTATTCCATGTGGAAGAATTGTTAAGTAATAATACCCCTACGACCAGGAGGAATATGCCTAATGATGAATTTATTGCACCTAAAATATCTATGTCGTTCCATTTTATAACTGGTGGAAATACATCTATTTCTTTTGAAAATAGGAGTATTGCAATGATTATAACTAATTCAAGTCCGAAAGCATAACGCCAGGAGTAGTAAGTAGTTAAAAATCCGCCTATAATTGGTCCGATAGTCCCTGCCCCTGAAGCCATGGAACTTATTATTCCCAGTGCAAAAGCTCTTTTCTCTCCCCCATAAGTTCCCGAGATTATGGAAGTCGTGGCAGGCATCATAAGTGCAGCCCCTAATCCTTCAAGTATGGACCAACCGAGTAGAAGCATGGTGCTGTTTATACTTAAAGCTGCGACTATGGTACCTACTCCATAAATAGACGCGCCCATAAGGAATGTTTTCCTCCTTCCAAAAACATCCTGCAGCTTTCCTCCAAAAAGCATTAAGGAAGCCATAACCAGAGAATAAATTGCAATTATTGCTTGAATGGTCTGAATATTAGTGTTCAAATCTCTTATTAATGTATAAATTGCAACATTCAAAAATGTTTTATCTATAACTATGGTAAAAACAGACAGAGTAACAATTATAAGCGTTAACCATCCATTTTTTGATTTTTCAGCCACTATGAATGTCCTCCACGGATTTAATTAAAATAATTGAAGTTAAATTATGCATTTAAGTAACATATTTTGTTTAATCTCTATTATTTTTGTTTTTCATTTAATTAATTTTTATACATTGAAGTAAAAAGTAAATATGTGGTTAAATGAACCTAATGTCCACATTTTTGACTTTAGTGCACTTAACGATTTATAATAATTAAAAATAGGTTAATATGTAGAAATAGTAGTATGAATAATCATATTCATAAATTTGAGCGTTATTAAAGCTTAAATTATTTTTTTTAAATAACTTTAAATTTATTTTTAAATAAATCAATATTTAACTGAATTTTAAGTCATAATATAAATTTCCATGTTTAAAGGTATTTAAATGAATTCCAATTTAAATAAGCGCTTCTGGGAAGTGGACTCCCTGCGTGGACTTGCAATAGTAATGATGGTAGTGTTCCATTTTATATTTGACCTGAATTATTTTGGAATTTACAGTTTCAACATATATTCCGGATTTTTATGGTGGTTTGCACGTATAACTGCATCTATGTTTATTTTTGTAGTGGGAGTATCTTTAAGTCTTAGTTATACAAGAACAACGCTTTCAAAGTATTATCTAACTGAAAAAAAGCTTTTTTTGAAGTATTTAAAGAGAGGGCTTAAAATATTTTCTTATGGGCTTTTAATTACCGCCGCTACATGGATATTTATTGGGGATGGATTCATTGTATTTGGAATTCTTCACTTTATAGGAATAGCTATCATTTTAGAATACGTGTTTATAAAACGTAAATATCTTAACTTGTTTGTGGGGATGCTATTTATTGCAGCAGGGATTTTCTTAATGGGTTTTAGATTTGACTTTTACGGTCTTTTATGGCTTGGATTTATTCCAAATAATTTTTACGCTGTGGACTATTTCCCACTGCTGCCCTGGTTAGGAATAGTTTCTTTGGGGATATTTCTTGGAAATACACTTTATGAAAAATATGTAAGGCAGTTTAAACTGCCTGATTTGTCCAATAATTTGATTGTGAAGATATCAAGCTTTTTAGGGAAACATTCACTGCTTATTTATTTAATTCACCAGCCTATAATAATTATACTGCTGTATCTTCTTGGCCTCATAGATATCAGTTATTTCTTTTAGGTCATGATATGAAAAGCAGAAGTAGAGATATAAGTCCTATATTAAATTTTTATATTAGCAATTCATATTTATAATAACTGAGATAATTAACATATTATATTGGTTTACAATAATCATTTTATTATTAAACAGTAAGGTGTGGCCATGAGTCTTTTAAATAAATCCAAATCAATTAAAAATCATGAAATAACAGCTTTAGAGAATGTAGAAAGCTTTTTAAAAACAATAAAAAAGAAAAATGACAGTATAAATGCTTTTTTAGAAATAAATGAGGATGAAGCGATCCATGCAGCAGAGAAAATCGATTCTAAAATTGAAAAAGGTAGTAAAGTAGGAAAACTTGCAGGGCTCACTGTGGGGATAAAAAGCAACATCAATGTTGAAGACTTTAAAATCACAGCAGCTTCAAAAACTCTTGAAAACTACTTTGGAAGCTATGACGCCACTGTTGTTAAAAGAATAAAGGAACAGGATGGTATAATTTTAGGTGTAACCAACATGGATGAGTTTGCAGCTGGAAGTTCCACTGAAACATCGTATTTTGGATACACTGAAAACCCTGCTGCACCTGGAAGAATTCCAGGAGGTTCAAGTGGTGGGAGCGCGGCCGCAGTTGCAGCAGATATGTGTGATCTATCTTTAGGATCTGATACTGGTGGATCGATAAGAAATCCAGCATCACACTGCGGAGTAATGGGATTTAAACCAACTTATGGCGTAGTTTCAAGGCAAGGATTACTTGATCTTGCAATGAGTCTTGATCAGATTGGTCCTTTTGCACATGATGCCGGCGGAATTGCTTTAATGCTTGATACAATTGCGGGATATGATCCAATTGAATGTACAAGCCTGAAAGACACTCCTGATTTTGAAGATATAACTGAAAAATCATCAGGTGTCATGAAAGGAATGAAAGTGGGTGTAGTAAAGGAGTTCTTTGATGTTTCTGATGACAAGATAGTCAATATAATTGAAGGAAGGATCGATAAAATGACTGAGGCAGGTGCTGAAGTAGTTGAATTAAGCTTTGACTATATCGATTTATGTCTACCTACTTACTATCTCATAAACTATGTTGAATTTTTCTCTGCAACAAGAAAATATGACGGCCGAAAATATGGTTACAGAATTGAAGATGTATGTGGAGATGAAGTTTTAAGAAGAATTCACATTGGTTCGTACATCAGCCAGAAAGAATACAGTGGTAAATACTACAAGAAAGCACTGCAGGCAAGATCATTAATAAGAAGGGAAATGACCAAACTTCTTGGTGATGTAGATGTAATAGTTGGTCCAACAGTCCCAAAACTTCCTCATAAACTCGGTGAGTCATTAGATACAATGGAAATGTATGCTTACGATGTCCTGACAGTTATAGCAAACCTTGCAGGAATTCCAGCAGCAAGTATGAAGGCTGGAGAAGTTGATGGAATACCAGTTGGACTCCAAATTCAGGGAAAACCATTGGATGATGCTAAAATTGTCCAGTTAATGGCAGGACTTGAACAGATTTAGCTAAATTTTTATTTTTCAGCGTGAAAACAATGAAAAAAATAGGTCTCCTATATGTAAACGGCGCTCTGCCTCTTTTTGAGAACTTCGGCGAATTACCAACCCATATCGTAAAAGAAAATGGTTTGGTAAACGGCCAAAAAGCTAGTGATGTACTTGATGGACTTATAATACCTGGCGGGAGCATAATTGAATCAAGGGCTGTTGGAGATGATCTCAAAGATGAGATCATAAAAATGAACCATGACGGAAAATTTATTTTTGGGATGTGCTCTGGATTTCAACTGCTTGCAAATAAAACAGATATTGGAAGACGTTCCCCATGCCCTATTGAAAGAGATGGCCTTGGAATTCTTGATGTGTCGTTCCGCCCTATGATCGGCACAGACCGAGTTGAAGCTGAAATTCTTGATGATTCGTTTTTAACTAATGGTATGGTTGGGGAGAATGTTACCGGTTTTCACTGCCATACATATGGGTTAATTGAAGGAAATGCTGTTCCTCTTTTTTTAAGCACCGTAAAAAGGACAGATTATCAGGATAACCCTCGCAAAATATTATCTGGAGTTAGAAATGATGAGGGGAATGTTGCAGGTACAATGGTTCACGGGTGTCTTGATGAAAATGAATCACTCAAAAACAACATCCTTGAATTTATAGATGCAACTGAAAAAGATATTTTAGAGATCAAAGAGAAAAATATGGAGCTTTCAAAGAAAGTTAGGGGTGAAATAGGCATAGATACAAATATCAATGCTAAATCCACAAATTCTTCCGGAAGTTCATCTAATCCTGGCATTCCAAAAGTTCTGATGATGGTAGGCACTGGTTCAGATTCTGGAAAAACATTTTTAACAACGGGTATAGTTGGGGCTTTGCGTAAAAGAGGTTACAGGCCTTGTGTATTGAAAGTAGGGCCAGATATAAGGGATTTAGTGCCTTCACTTTACCTGAATAAAGAAAATATGGAAAAATTCTCCTCCATTCAAATAGGGGGGCTTGGATGGATGGACTTAGAAAATGTCCTTAAGAATCTAAGAAATCAAAAGTATGACATAGTGTTAATTGAAGGAGTTATGAGTGCATTTACAGGGATGCTCAATGAAAAAACTCCATTTTCATCGGCTGAAATTGCAAAAGCCGCGAATATTCCAGTTATCATGGTTTCATCATGCAGTAAGGGCGGAATTGAAACTGCAGCGGTGGACATAGTTGGCCACATAGGCATAATGGATAAAATGGGAGTTCAAACGAGTGGCGTTATCTTAAACAGGGTGTACGATAGATCTATCTCGGAGGTTGCATCATCTTACATAACTGGAATTACAGGTAAGAGCGTTATAGGTGAAATTCCTAAGATAAAAATGACAGAAAGGGGCAACACTCCAGAAGTAGAAATTAAATTGGAAGAATTCTGTTTAAATGCTATGAAAACAGTTGAAGAACATTTAAATGTAGAACAAATCATTAAAATGGCTGAAATTCCTAATTTCAGCGGTTATTTACCGTATAGAGAAATAGTTCGTAATTTTAAATGATTTTTTGAAAAAAAATAAAAATAAATATTTTTTTTATTTAACTGGTTGAATTTTTATCTATGTCATGTATTTTTTCCATTAGTTCATCGTTCTGGTTAACCAGTGATTCTATCTCTGAATTGTTATTGTTTATTTCGCTTTTACTGGAATCAATTTTCTGCTGTGTTGTCTGATATACCTCTTCTAAGCTCTTTATTTCTTTTTTTAGATTGTTATTCTTGCTAATCAGCGATTCTATCTGAGTACTGTTGTTATTTATTTGATTTATTGCGTTGATATACTGTGTTTTAATTTCGTTCTTCGTTGAATTTTCTATTTCAGTTTTGGGGTCTCTGTCTCTTGGAACGTGTTCTTTATTCATATCGTCGTATATTTTTTCTATATCTTTTTGGAGTTCCTCATTTTTAGTAAATAATGAATGTATTTTTTTTAAGCCAGTTACAAGGGTGCTGTTATTTTGGCACGATGTTTGTGGATCTTTTGTTTGCAACTTTTCATGAGTTATACTGGTTGAATTAGCGGCAAATACTGGTAGACTACCAACTAAGATAAATAAACATAGTAATGCAGTTTTCTTCGTGATATTCTTACCTTTATCACCTCCTGTGTTTTAACTTCATTTTAATCTAAGAAATTTAAAAAATAAATATTTATTTCCGATTTACACCCAAATTTTTACCAGATAAGCCCCTAAATAGAACCAAATCAGCAATAGACTATGATTAATAATGTAAATTTAAAATAAATAAAAAAATAAGATTTATAAAAACTGATGGGATCTAGAATTGGTACAATACCCTGCAATTTTTGAGTAAATTTTAAAATTTAAGGGATATTTACATTAATGAGGTATTTTTAATGGATTCAGTAGATGAGAAATAGAATTCAATATTTTAAAAATGAAAAATTAGTTAAAGGCGCGTGCCTTTAAAATTAACTAACTTATTTCTGGTTTTCTTTAAATTCTTTATATGCTTTAATGACTTCATCTCCGCTTAAAAAGATGAGTCCCTTTTCTTCAGCATATTTTGCAACTTTATCAGTGGTCATTGAACCACCAGTTTCATCGTCCATCATCTCACAGCAAACCGCTACAGGTGTAGTTCCAGCCATTTCTGTAAGAGCTATACTCATTTCAGTATGGCCCTGCCTTTTAAGCACGTGTCCTTCAGTAGCTCTGAGTAATGTTACATGTCCTGGAGCCCTGAAATTTTTTCCAAAATTATCATAATCTTCATTTTTACATAGAAGAGCTAATTCTTTTATGGTACATGCCCTGTCATTATCTGTTATGCCTGTAAATGTTTTTCTATGGTTTACTGTTATAGAAAAAGCTGATTTTTCATCGTATGGTATGTCATTTGGTGATAATTCTCCAAGTACAGGGTATTTTTCGGTTGCAGCGTCCATTATGTCTGTCATGAATGGAATTCCAAGTTTATCTGAAACTTCTGCTGAAAGAGGGACACAAACAAGGCCTCCTGCATCATTTCTGATGGTTGTCATGTGTTCAGGGGTCATGTGTTCAGCTGCAATGATCATATCGGTTTCTCTTTCCCTGTTATCATTGTCAAATATTAAGATGATTTTTCCGTCTTTAAATGCTTTAATTGCGTCTTTTATCATTTGGTGGTAACTCCTTTTTTTAATTATTTTGTAAATTTAATAAGTTGATATAGAATACATCATTCTCTTATACTTAATAGTTTGCGTAAACTAAAACATAAATCAAAATTCAGTATTTAAGGGTGATTTTAACAGAATCACCATCTTTAATACCTAATTGCTTTTTAAGATTTTTAGATGTTATAAATTCAAGAATGTTTTCTTCATTAGTAGTCTTTTTTGGAAAAACTATAGCTCCATCTATTTTATCATTTAAGGTGGCGTGTATAAGGAGAACATCTCCAAAGTTCTCTTTACCTTCAATGATTTTCAGTTTGTCTTCATCAATTTTGTGAATTGTATCGATTTCCCTTTCACTTATTTTAATGTTTAAAGTACCGGGAAATGGGGTGAAATTAAGCTGTTTTTCAAATTGAGTTTTGTATACTGGTAGGGACATAAAATAGGCCCCTTTCCCTTGTCCGGAAGTTACAGTTCCTTTAATATCCATTTAGATCACTTTTACGTTACTTTGATGTTATATGATATGTTATGGTGCTGATATTTACAGGGCTCTTAATTTCCTGTATTATAATTTGGTTTATTTTATAGTTTAAACCGTTAAATTCCAAAACTAATCATTTAATTTTATCTTTCATGGTATTTGTAGATAGAATATGGGCTTGTCTTATTGGTTCTGGCATTTTAAATATGGATGTTTCCAGTACAATGTTAACTGCAGTTTTTAAAGATATTTTATGCCCTACACTAATGCATTTTTGTTTGTCACATGCTCCTACAGATTTATTCATGAATTCTATGGTTTTCAGTGAATTACCATCTGTATATTTGTAGTTTCCTTTAATTAATCTTTTGGCGACCCCAATTGTGGGTATATCCATCAGAAGTCCAACATGGGAAGCAAGACCAAAACCTCGAGGATGCATTATGCCGTGTCCATTCACCATTAAAACATCAAAATTGTTATTCAGTTTCCTTAAAACAGAAATTACAGCATCAGCTTCTCTAAACCCCAAAAAACCAGATATGTATGGGAATAAAAGCTCGACTTCAATGGTTTTTGCCTCTAAAATCTCAAGATCATCGGGTTGAACTACAACAGCAGCTGCAACTGCACAATTATCTTTTTGGAAAGACACGTCTGCTCCTGCAACTGTCTGGAGTTTTTCAAAACTATCCTGTTCTATTACTTCTTCTGATAAGTTGTATTGAATATCTGCAAGCTCTTGAAGGAAGTTGTATGAATACATAAGGTTAAAGTTAAATTCTAAAAATAAATAGGCGGGCTATTCTTTAATTGTACAGGTTATAGTACAGAATACTGGCCCTCTTACATCTATGGCTTTATTTTTACTTGTTATGTAATTTAAAGCCACATTTTCAAGTCTTAGGTTAATGTCAGAAATGGATCTTGATATGGGTACCCTTACTGTGACCTCTTCCCCACCGCTTACAACCATTTCTTCAATTTTGTAGGCAGCATCGGCACATATGCCGTCCATGTAAGTTATTTCAGTTGGTATTCCACTTTCAATGGCATTTAAAGCATTTTCATCTGTAACATTTTTTTCAGGAACTCCGATGATGTCGCCCTTATTGATGTATACTTCGTTCCATGCTGCAGGCCCTAAAAGTTTTGTACCCTTTTCAGGTTCCACTACTTTGACAGATATATTCTTGCCTAAAAATTCACCTTCAAATGCAGTAAACTCGCATGGAGAAGGTGCGTCGCCGTGTTCTTTAAATGCAGTGATTATATCATTCATCAGGGTTTGCCCTTCACCCGTTGCAGGATAATAATTTATTCTAAGCATGGTTGCAAGTTCACGGTCTGAAAGCTTCCATTTCCCATAGGTTTGGGGATAAACCATTTCCCTAACATCTGTCTGGTTATAAAGGAGCATTGCAATCCTTTCAACACCGACCCCTAAATTTAAGACATCTTTTTCAATCCCGTACTTTGCAAGTGCAATTGGGGAATACAGTCCAAAGGTGGCAACTTCTACCCATTCCTTAAGTTTAGGGTGATAACCATAAACCTCTGTCTGAGTACCTGCGATATAATATTTTGATTTTTTCTCATCAGGTGTGAATTTGAACTTTTCAAACCCAAAGTATTCAAGTAAACTTTCAGATATTGCTTTTCCCATGTCTAAAGATATTTCATCGTCAACAACAACACATGAAGCTGAATGATATGTTGTAAGGTGACTTGCATCTTCCCTCTGTTCCCTTCTGAAACACCTGTCAATTGAGAAAAGTTTTATAGGCAGCTGCCTTTTATTGTGGATGTTTTGAAGTGTTATAAACCATCCAGATGTCATATGTGACCTTAAAGTCATTTTGTGAGCTATAGGTGTTAATTTGCGGATCTCTGGGAATATTTTTTCCAGAATACGAAGTCCCATGTTATTTTTAACATTAAGTGCTTGTGAAACTTCTAAAACTAAATCATCCCCACTCACATCTCCCTTTTTATATCCTCTAAACACTTCTTTTAGATTGTCTATTTTTGCTTCGTCAAGTTCTACTCCCATTTCTTCGATCTTTCCAATTTTATCCATTCCAATTCCAATATCTGGTCTTGGAAGGCCTGCAGTATAGAAACATCTATCTAAAACAGCAGGAGCTTCAGGGCCGAACTGTTTGTAAATATGATCTTCTTCAATAAAAACAGGGTTTACAGCTTCGTTGAATCCTAAATTCAGATATGCCTGCCTTAACTGTGCAAGCGTATCATAGAGCATGTGGCTTTTACCTGTTTTTAAGTGTATTCGGGGATATTCATCATCGTGATGTGGTTTATGCAATGTTTTTGAGGTCATTGTCCATGCTTTTTCGAAATCTTTCTTTGCAAGCTTCACTAATTTCTTTTTATCCAGAGGAATGCCTCCTGTATTAAAATAATTAAAAACTATTGTTAAATTGAACTATTGATTTATGTAATTTAATATTTAAATAAAAATTTTGCACTGATCCTTTTTATATTTAGTTATATATTCTGAGCATAATCAAAGTTAAATAGTGCTGTATGGCCTTAAATATCTTAAAATAACTTCTATTAAAATGATTTTTAATAAATATTTAAATTTAATCTGTATATTTTCAAAACAATTCATTTTAGGACTTTTTTCTATTGGTTTTAATAATATTTAAATTAAATGGACACTATAGTAAAATCATGGAAAGAGAAGTATACGAATGCGACGTTCTAATTATAGGCTCTGGAGGAGCAGGCTGTAGGGCAGCAATAGAAGCGTCTAAATATGATTTAGACATTATAATAGTATCGAAAGGATTAACATTTAAGTCAGGCTGTACTACTCTAGCAGAGGGAGGGTACAACGCTGCTTTTGGGGCAGTTGATTGTGCAGATACTGTTGAAGCTCATTTTGAAGACACCCTTAAAGGCGGAGGATATCTAAACGATTCTAATCTGGTAAGAATTCTGGTAGAAGAAGCACCTCAGAGGTTAATTGAGCTTGAAAGCTATGGGGCTCTTTTTGACAGGCAGGAATCAGGGCAGATTAACCAGCGCCCATTCGGAGGTCAAAGTTACAGGCGTACATGCTTCCAGGGAGATAGAACTGGCCATGAAATGATGCTGGGTCTAAAAGAAGAAGTAACAAAACGAGGTATCAAAACCATGGATGAGATAATGATTACATCTCTTATCATGGATGAAACCGGCCGAAACGTCATAGGGGCATGCGGATTATCACTTAAAGACTCTAAACTTATGGTATTTAAAGCTAAATCTGTAATTCTTGGAAGCGGAGGCGCAGGCTGGTTATATCCGGTTACTTCAAACACATTACAGAAAACTGGGGACGGGTATTTCATAGCCTATAATGCGGGCGCTGATTTGTTAGATATGGAACAGGTGCAGTTCCATCCAACGGGAATGATACATCCTGAATCCAGAAAAGGAGTCCTTGTTACTGAAGCTGTCAGGGGAGAAGGTGGAGTTCTTTTAAACTCTGAAGGCGAAAGGTTCATGGAAAAATACGACCCTCGAAAGGAACTTGCAACACGTGACGTCGTGGCAAGGGCTATATACAATGAAATAAGGGAAGGAAGAGGAACCGCAAAAGGTGGAGTTTACCTTGATGTTACACATCTTCCAGCAGAGGTCATTGAAGAAAAACTTGAAACAATGCTTGCACAGTTCCTTGATGTTGGTGTGGATATAAGAAAAGAGCCGATGGAAGTGGCACCAACAGCGCACCATTTCATGGGTGGTGTAAGAATAACTGAAAACGGCAAAACCACAGTGGGCAATTTATTTGCAGCAGGAGAAGCCGCTGGTGGAGTGCACGGTGCAAACAGGCTTGGTGGAAATGCACTGGCAGATACTCAAGTATTTGGTAAAAGAGCAGGTGAAAACGCTGCTAAAAATGCTTTAGGTAGTGAGTTACTATCAAATGATGCTTTTGTTGATGCTGAAGATGCAAGGATTTCAGGCCTTATTAAAGATGGTACAGTATATCCCTTTGAGATTAAGAAGGAGCTTGAAGAAGTCATGTGGAAAGATGTGGCTATAATAAGGAATCAAGAAGGTTTGATGACAGCTTTAAAGAGAATAAAAGATCTTAAAGAAATGCTTCCGGATATGAAAGTACCAGGAGGTATGGGTTTTAATAAAGACCTTCAAGACGCCATTGAAGCAATTGCAATGCTTGAAATAGCCGAGATTGTTACAAAAGCCGCATTCTTACGCCGTGAAAGCAGGGGATCTCATTACAGGGAAGACTATCCTGAAACTAGCAGTGACTGGAAAAAGAGCATTGTTTTTAATAAGAGCGGAAGATTAAGATTTATTGAAAGATAAATATTTTTACTAAATATACTGGCATTTTGTGAATTTATTCCGAATATAACCTGAATATCAAAAAAAGGAAATTAATTCAATGAAATATATTGCACTGCTCCGTGGAATCAATATCGGCCGCCATAAAAGAATAAAAATGGCTGATTTAGTGAATGTATTTGAATCATCAGGCTCTAAAAATGTAAAAACTTATCTTCAAAGCGGTAATGTTGTTTTTGAATATGATTTCCATGATGCAGCAGAGATTGCAGAAAGTATTGAAAGAAAAATAGGCCAGAAATTCTCTTTTCCTGTAAATGTGATTATTCGAACAAGGGATGAACTTGAAACCATTGTTAAAGATAATCCTTTCATTAAGAAGCAGGATATTAAGCTTGATAAACTGTATGTAACATTTTTATCTGATATTCCTGGCCCAGAAGTTATTTTGAATATAGGCATAGATAAAGATGAAAATGAAAAATTTGAAATTAAAGGTAGGGAAGTGTACCTCTACTGCCCTAATGGATATGCAAAGACGAAATTGAAGAATAATATATTTGAGAAAAAGTTAAATACTGTGGCAACAACGAGAAATTGGAAAACAACAAATAAATTGTTGGAATTATCTAAATAAATTATGTGGTATTTTAAATATTCACAATTATATTTGCAGAATCTGACTCATGTTGGTATTATAATGCTGCTTTTAGATTTATTAGTTATAAAAGTCCAGATTCTTCCGCAGTAAATAGCTAAAACCCCTAAAATTAGAGTAAATATGAAAATAGTACTTCCATCAATGGGGGAATGTTGGTTTAAATTAATTCCAGTTATCATAATTTCGAAGATGAAAACTGCTATAAAAAGAAGTGATCCGAAGATATTACCTGTTAAAAAACTATATTTAAACCCATCTGTATAATCATTAGCCATTAAAACGGTTACAATACCACTAATTAAAGCTGTTAAAAAGATATTATTAAATAAAAGAGCAAACGTTAGTGAAATCATGACTCCCGCGATTAAACCCTTTTCATCAATCATCAATTTTTTAATATTGCCTATGTAGTATTCCATGCCGTCTAAAGATGGAATATACACAAGATCACCGCCGCAGCCGCAGCGAATAAAATCATCAGGTATTTCATCCTCTTGAAGGGAATAGTAACCATTGCACATCGGGCAAATTAATAAACCTTTGTACTCTTTTTTATTAATCATAGGGGTAATATCAGTCATAATAATCTTAAAAAGGACTTTATAAGCAGATATAACTTCTATAGTGGTTATATATTGACGTCCTTTGTTAACTGCGCAGCATACTGCAAGAAATTTAACTGTTCTTTTGAGCTCTCGTTTGAATGAAATTTCTCTATTTCCAACATCCTTAAAACTTTTATCCATAATTAAATCTTGTAATTTATCAAAAAATTTCTCAGTATGCCTCCCTATCCATTTAGCTTCTTTTATATCATGGAAAAAGCTATCATCTAAATTATGTGTGGAAAGTATCGGATCAAAGTTTTCAAGTTCCAAAATAATCTTTTCCACAATATTGCTGGAAAAAATGGCTTTAGCGTCTTCTTCATTCAAGTTTCTTCCTAAATTCATGGAATAAATCCATTCAAGGAAACGATAAAAGTGATAAAATGAGTAATAGTCAATGTAGCTGGAAAAAATATTGCTGTTTTCTGGAGTTAACTTGTTTGATACTACCTGGGCTAATAATGGGCTAATGAACTGTAACTCTTTGTGCGTTCTAACTGAAACATTAAGTGGGTCTTCCCAGTTCTTAAAAACGTTAAAAAGTTCGATGTAAATTCTATTATCTAAAAGGTAATTTAGATCCAAAATAATGTCTGCCACACTTTCATAATCGAAACCAATTCCCAATTCTTCAAATTCTCCCCTTATTGGTTTATTATGACGTTTGTTATTTCTTAAATCCATGTTTTCACTTCAATCTGATTCTGTTTAAAGATAGATCAGTGTAAATAAAGCCAAAGTTTAGATAATAACTTTGAATTAACGTTTAAATGAATGTAAAAATGAACTTAAAGTTATAGTGGGGCCTGATGCTATCCATGCTATTTGTTATTAAATTTTGATTATACGGGTATTATACGAGTTGGGCATATTATTATATAACTCAGTATTATTTGAATAAAAGCATGTGATCACATTGGTTACTGAAGGTAAAAAAGTTTGAATTAAAGACTGAATTAAAAAGATATTGAAAAATAGTATGCCCTGACCGGGACTTGAACCCGGGTAATAGGATCCGCAATCCTACGTGATATCCGCTACACTATCAGGGCAACCTTTAATTTTTTAAAAATTATCTAATAAAAAGCGTTCTTTTTACATCTTTAATTTTTTTAATATTTAAATTTTTAATTAATCTCAGCTTCGACTTAACTAATATCTGATCATTGTATTATAACTCAATAAATTTATATGATACATGTATCTCAGTTATACTGGTGAAAAATTATGTGTGAATTCTGCATTCAACATGGGGCAGGTAAAAAATGGTACATGGCTGCTCAAAATTATTCTAAGGAACTGGCAGCTTCTGAAGGAAGAGAATCATTTATCAAAGATTTTTTTGAACATTATGAACGAAATTACAGAAAAAATGTCCGTATGACTGATATAGCAAGGAAAGTGCCATTTCTGAGGGAATATGCAGAAACCAAGATTAAAAATTATTTTAACCAGAAACACGCAGGCCAGATTGTTTCTTTAGAAGATGCCATAACAATATGCAGCATCCCTGGAAAAGTTAGTGTTATAGACTGTCCATGTCAGAAATACCTTGCAGGTAAAGAAGAACGAAAATGCATACTTTTTGGGACCACTGCAGATATTGTAGAGAATCTCCCTGAATTTTCACATATTTCAGACCTGGATTTTGAAGATGCAGCAGAACTGCTGAAATCAGTGGAAAATGATGGTAAAATTCACACTGTATGGACTTTTATGTCACCTTATATAGGGGCTATATGTAACTGCAACCAGAGAGGATGTTTGTTATTTCACATAAAAAATAAATATCAATTTGCCGAAATTGTGCACAGAGGCCTTGAAATAGCTATATTAGATAAAAATATGTGTACAGGCTGTGGAAACTGCAGGACTATTTGTCAGTTTGATGCAGTCGTAATTATAGATGGAAAAGCAGAAATTAACTCTAACTGTCAGGGATGCGGAGTTTGCAGAAGTTTTTGCCCTGCAGAATGTATGGATATGGTTTCAAGGGTACAGCTGTAAGCTTAACTGGGGAATATATGCCATACACAATCTAAATTGCATCCATGTAACCGCAAAACTGGTAATTGCTCCGACAATAACTTGAGCAGGTGTGTGCTGGTTAAGATAGACGCGGCTCCACATGACCATAATAAGTGGAAATCCAAATAAAAGCCCAGGATATCCAAATACATAAGTTATGGCTGCTGCTGGTCCTGCAATACCCATGGAATGCACACTGATTTTCCAGAAAAAGGTTACAAAGATGGTCAGTATTATATTTGAGAGGTAGCATAACATCAATATTGCTGCTACGGCAGGGGCCCCTGCAATAAAAAGCATAATTATTCCAAGAATATAAGATAAAGCTCCAAAAAGTAGAGGAAATGTACGTTCGTCTTTGTTGCTTACATCTAAATCTAAATTCCTACTTTTTATCCACATTAGGCCCGCTGTTAGCGGTAAAAAAGTCCCAAAAAGAAGACAAAGAGCTGTTGACATTAAAAAAGTAGATCCACTGGCTGCAAAATAATTTATAATAACGAAAACAGGTATAGTTACTATTATGGGTTGTACCATGTTTGAAACTATCTGTGCAAAGTCTTGTTTGAGTTTAAAGTTAGAAGTAACTAGTTTCATGCTGCACCTTCTATTAATGGGTATATATTTTTAAAATCTTTTAGTATTAAGGTTATTAATTATCAGTTGCAATTCTCTTTATGTTATTTTATATTTGGTTATTTAAACTATAAAACTTTTAATATCCATTTTAATGGATAGTTAATTTTTATTTAATCTAATTTTATGTATTTCATATTAATAATTTAGTAATAGGTCATAGAATAGCTTAGGATATAATACCAGGTATAAATACCTTAATGAAAGATAACTATCATAATTACAGAATATATAGAATCTGTTTCTATCTACGAGTGACTCAAATATAAAAAATTGAATTAAAACCAATACTGTATTAATGGGTTTAAACTCTTAATTTTAAGATGTTTCCTGTTTTTCTTTGGGAGTAAGTAGCTTTTCATACTTAAATACCTTTTGGGGACAGCCAAGTTCACATCTCAGGCATCCCATACCTGAGCAGCGATCTGTTCTTACTGTAACTACTCCATTTTCAATGGTTAATGCATCTTCAGGGCAATTTTGGACACATGTCATGCAATTAGTGCATCCTTCAAACTCTGCCTTCAATAAACCGCCTATTTTAGTTATTTTTAGCCCATCTTCACCTAGTTCAGGTATATCTCTTTCAAAAATTCTATGTATCACTGGATTGGAAACCTTTGGTGGGATCTTCTGAAAACCATATTTAGTTAACCAATCATTGTACATCCAGAAAGGCATGCCCTGTTCACACATAGCTAATTCTAAAGAGTATATTTTTTCGAAAGTGGGGGATGTGGCCAGTGTTATGTGTTTGCTGCGCATTCCATCTGCTATTTCCTGTAGCTTTTCAAGGAGTCCTGGATCTAAAATGAGATCCTTTGCCATTGCTAGAGAAGTATTTCCCATCTGGTAGATTTCCTTAGAGGAAGGAGGAATTTGCCCCACATTCAGGGATTTATGTGGATCTACGTAGAATCCGGAAGCTCCAGCCATGTAAGTTGCGTTAATTTCATCTAAAAATACTCCTGCTTCTTCTGCTAAAGTTAGATGGGCAGCTCTAAACGCTCCTAAGGCTTTACCTATATTTTCAATGTCCTTTTCTGTAAGGTATATTCCCTCATGTAAATTGATTTTACCATCAGGACTTTTTATTTTAGGCATGGATATAATGCCCGTATTCAGTCCAAGGCTGTATGCAGCGATTACGCCTGTTCCAGTTATACCCACGGGTTTCATGTCATTTTCCGCACTTGTAATAACTTTTCCGTTTGAAGGATCAACCGTATCTCCATCCTGGGCTATGAGGTCTTCATCTAAAATACGGGTTTTCCACCCATAATCGGCAAGTTCCAGATCGCAGATAGTTCCTGGAGAAGCTAACCTGCCTTTTTCTATCATCTGTCCTTCTACTGCAGGTCCTGCAGCAGCAGAGCAGGAATAAACTTCACCATCTATAATTAGGGCTATTTCTGCATTTGTTCCAAAGTCTGATACTAAGTAAATTCCCTTTTTTTCCAAAACTCCTGATTTAAAAAGCATTGCAAGGGCATCTGCTCCGATTTCATGTTTTATGGCAGGGGGAATATATATTTCTGCATTCTGGCCGACTTCAAGCCCTATTTCTTCTGCCTTTACAACAATAGCGTCTCTTGAAGGTGGAGTTACATGCAACCTTTCAAGTGCATGGGGACCCCAGTAAGCTAGATCCCTGATTTCTATGTTGTGGAACAGAGATAATTGTATTGGGTTACCGCAGACAGCTACTCTTTCTACATTTTCAAGATCTATATTTAAGCTTTTTATTGCCTTGTTTACTGAGTCAATGAGAATCTCATGGGCGATATCTCTACCAACTTTTATGGCGAAGTGAAGGTGATCTACCACATTGGCTCCAGGTAGGGGGTGTCTGAGGGTAATTGCAGTAGAGATTACTTTTCCCTTTTCAATATCCAGAGCTTGTGCTCTGATGCCGCTGGTTCCTATATCTAATGCTATTCCGTATCTGAGTTTCATTTGATGTTACCTCAAATGGTTAAATCCTTTAAAATGAGTTTTGAATATTTAAAAAGATAAAAAATTTAAATAACATTTGTGAAATCAGTCGTATTCAGGTACAAATTCTCCAACTATCTCTGAGTACTCTTTTCTGATTTCTTTCCATGTTTTTTTATCTTTCAATATGCTGTCAGCAAGTTTTGGAGCATGGTATGCTTCGACACCATATACGCTCATTGGGAAAGATTCTACAAAGTCCTTTCTCACAGAACCGCCCCCACATCCAATGGCAGGAACTTCAAGACCATTTTTCTCCAATTCTTCAACGACTTTAGGGAAAGCAGTCATGGTAGTTGTCATCAGAGCTGTTCCGGTCATAAATAATGGTTTGTATTCTTTTACAGCATTTACAACCTCTTCAGTAGGCACATCTCTGCCCAAGTCAATTGCATTATATCCATTAGCTCTTAAAAACATTACCACTAAGTTTTTGCCTATATCGTGTGGATCTCCTTCAGCAACAAAAGAAACTACTGTTCCTTTAGTTTCACTTTTATGGCCCAGAGCTTCCTCACTTTCTTTTAAACCTTCCATCATAGAATCTCCAGAAAGCATAAGATCTGGAAGGAAATAAAAGCCTTTGGTATAAAGTTCATTAACTGCATCCATTCCTTTCATTAAACCATTGTTAATTATATCCATTGGAGATATACCGCTTTTCAGTCCCTCTTTAACTTTACTGATGGATTCTTCTGTATCTCCACGGAGTACTGCCCTTGCAATTGATCGGTATGGTTCGTCTTTAGGAAGAATAGCCTGCACATCTGGGTCATTTTCTGGTGTTATTGCAGGTCCTTCAAGTTCTACATTATATCGAACTGCTACAAAGTCTTGATCAATTTTTGATTCTAATTCCTCTATATAACTCATATTAACACCTCAGAGATCATAATTTTTAGGATTAAAGTCAGGTACTTTCCTTGAGTATGCTCTTATGCATTCATCGATGAATTGATCAGCGTCAGCAGGTAGATCTTCAAGGATTTTAAGAGCATTATCAAGAGAATCTCTTTCAAATCGTGTAAGGTACAATTTATTGGCGTCAACAGCTTCATTTATTATTTTTCCTGCTTCAATAGCTGCTGCCCTTGATCTTAGGTACGGATCTTTACCATATTTGACTATGGCTTCGCCTATCCTGTGGGCGTTATCGTAGGCAAGTATCAGTGCCTGTGGATCTCTGTATTTGTCTGTGAGAGTATAAAGGTCTCTTAAAACTTCTTCCTGTCCTGTTTGGAGTGCTGTGTTCATAAGAGCTGCTTCATATCCTGTAGCCTGCAGCCATACTTCTGGTGTTGTTCCGCCCATTTCCTGCCTGTGATATACGGATTCGTTACTCCAAACATCTGTAACTCCACAAACAAGATTACCCATTAAATCAGAATGGGCACAAACCGCATTTTTACCTTCCATTGCTATTGGAACTCCGCTTATTGCTTTTACGATAGGATTTTCATATCCACAATCTTTTAAAGGACCAACTGCACCGCATTCAACGGCTACAAGACTTCTTGCAGCCCCCATACCCCTTGCTAACGCGGCTACTGTATGGGAAACATCTTTATCTAGCAGCCCACCTGCCATAAACATGGCTGTATTGGCCTGAGAGCAATCTGTATCTCCACCTGGCCTGCAATCGTATTTTTTACAGATATTTACTATTCTTTTCCACATATATTCCATATCTATGCTTCCAAGAACACCTATTCCAAAAAGTATTGCTCTGATATCGCCTCTTGCTATTCCGTAATCTGAAAGTGCTTTTCCTCCCATGGTTTCTATGCAAAGATCAGATGCGCCGTTTGCAGCACATGCTTCCATGGTTTCTTCAATATTGTTGTCGTAGTCTGATCCTCTAAGTCCCAGGCCTCGTTCTTCAATCCTTATATCTGCAGGTGTTTGTCTAAGAGATACTCTGATACCGTATTCTTCGTAGTACTTTTCTAAGATCTCAGCTTGGACTCGCGTGGTCTCTGCTGCCCATTCTGGATTGTTGGTTTGCTGGGATACATGCTCCTGTTCTAACATGAATGAAGGTAAACCTACAGCTATAGCCCTCTCACATGCACTTTGTGCTATATTCCTGCATTCTGCTATCATTTTTTCTTTTGATCCTTCAGAACCTTCTACTGGAGCGACTTTTACTTCTGGTACTACGTAACCGGCACCGAACTGCATATTCCATCGTTGACTCACTGGAAATTTCGCGCGGCCGAAAACCATTTCTTCAGGTTTTTTATACACCATTTTAGTAAATCTTTTCACATTTTTCACCACTAGTTATTCATATAATAATTCTTCATAATTATATAACGTTCAAATTGTTTATATTTTTGGAATTGGATAAAGAAATTAAAATTTA
>JAEZKE010000108.1 GCA_023436175.1 Methanobacteriota archaeon | reverse complement strand
GGTGAAACGGCCATTTCGTGGGATGTAAGGGCAAATACTGTCGATGAATCCTGTATGAGGCAGAGGTAGCTCGCATAGATGAATGCTGCTAAAACAGGAGGTGGGTTACTCTCGGCATACCCCAACTTTTTCCTTGAAAAAGTTGGATCAAAATATCCTTGCGAAAAAATAAATTTTTTCGCTGCGGAAAGCTAAAATCATGATGAATTCAATTTTAAATACTTTTCTAAAAGTTATTAAATCCTTTTTTACTAAATTCATTAAAGATTTCAAAACATTTGATCCTAACTCACTGTCGTTCGGAGATCGAAAATCAAAGTTAAATTCTAGTTTAATTTCTATTCAAATTCAAAAAATCCTCAAAAATCTTCGTTTTTGGGAGCCCTCGAAAACTACGTTTTCGGGGCCGAGGAAACATAGTTTCCTTCGGTTAGAAAATGTGAAACATGCAAAAAACTTTGTTTTTTGCTGTTACAAAATCGTAGATTTTGTAAACATTTTCTAAAATTTTAATTTGAAATCTCTTATTTGAATTTTGCTAAAAATTTCAAAAATTGAGATCCCCTCATTCATGTGTGAATAAGAAGGAATATTTAATATTTAATCTGATATTTTCTTTTAACTGAAATACTAACAAATATATGTCCCAATTAATATAATATCTATATCAAACTGTTAATGACTCTATAAAAATCTTAAAAAGGAGTTAAACATGTCTGAATTATCAACGCTACTCTTTGATATACTTCCATTAGCCTTTGGTGCAGCGGTAAGCCATACTGTATAGAAATAATTTTAATTTTATCAATATCAGACCGCCCTAAATTAAGCAGGATTGCTTTTTATATTGGATCTATAGTTATACTGCTTGTCGTAACTGTTGCAGGAATATTGCTGGGAAAAGGGGTAACAGTCGCATCAAATAAGCCTCCATCTGTGACGTCGGCTTATATTGACCTTGCAATTGGAATATTTCTAATTCTACTTGGAATCTGGAGGATCAATAAAAAGGGCAGCGACGCGCCTGATAAAGGTAGATTCGGTGGTAAATCAAAATTTGCAGTTTCTGATTTTATAAAATACATGATTTTAGGGTTAGGAATGTTCACTGTTAATTTTACAACTACTATACTTGTATTTGCAGAGGGTAAAGATATTGGAATTTCCAGTGCAGGCATTACTGACAAGGTAACTATGGTGATTGTTCTTACTTTAATTACACTGTTTGTGGTTGAAATTCCGCTTTTAGTATACTTTACAATGCCAAAACGTTCTGAAAAACTTTTAAATGTTCTTAATGTCTGGATGCAGAAAAACAGTCGTTATCTGATGGCGGCAGTTATGTTTGCATTTGGAATTTATTTAATGGTAAAAGGGGTAAGAGTTTTATTTTAAACTTGTTCTTTAAAATTCTCATAAACTCTTAATGACTTGGAGAGTGCATCTGTTTCTGCTATTAGAGCTCCCATTAAAATAGCCAGAAGTAACTGTTCTTTTTTGGCCCCAAATTTCTCTGCAACTTTAAGATGAGTTAGCAAACAATTTTCAGCGCCTATTGCAGATGCGGCGCCTATAGCCACAAATTCCTTAGTTAAGGAAGGTAATGCATCATCATTATTTATTGTTTCTACTTTTTCATAATAGGCTTTTAACGTAGCTGGTTTTTCTGCCAGTACCTGAAAGATCTTTGGAACGAAACCGAAGTAACTTTCAATTTTTTCAAATATTTCGTCTACATCTATTTCTTCTTCTATGTTCATTGAATCATCTCTCCTAATTGCTGATCTTATGGCCATTCTATTATTTCTGTATTATGAAATGTTAATTTTTGAATTGGAATGGTTGAAAAAATTAAATTCTAAAAAAAATAGAAATATTATTTTAATGGGATATTATTGGAATCTGCACGCTTATAAAAGTCTATATTTATAAAAATCAATAACTTTGGCTAATATTTCCCCCAAATGTACATGGATTTATATCAAATTACTTGATATTTAACTTGCTTTAATTAAATATAAAGTATATCTAATAAAAAGCATACATGGAATGATATATTTGATTTATTCAAGCATTCATTCTATTTAATTGTTTTAAAATAAGTACTGATATTAAAAATATTTCCAAATTAGTGATATATCAATTTTTGATTAAAGTTTCAGTTGCCACATATTTACCTGTAGCGGCACCTTTTTCACAGTAGTAAAACCGGTTTAGTTTATATTTTATTTCATTTGGGCAGTGTAGACATAGGCATCCTCTTTTATCAATTTTACATTCTGTACTGCCCCTGGAACAGAAAAAAAACTCTTCATTATTTTCCATGCATTCATTATATGCTGGACAATCTGGGCAGCGGCATCTTGCAGCGTTTTCTTCTGTATCAGGCACAACTCTATCATTATCCATTTTAATTACCTTGTCGTATTTAATTAAGCAATCTCCTTTCTATTAAATGCTGTTTAAATTGACATTTTTTTGAAATATTTTGGATCATTAAAATTGCTATTAATGAAACAGCATTTAGTAATAATTTATATTCGATAGTTAATAAATATTATAAAAGTCTAAAAAATGTGGGGGAATGTTATTGGTAGAAATTGGTTTTAAGCTTGGAAGTGAAGTATTTGGACCTCAAGAACTTATAGATTATGCTAAACATGCTGAAGAAGCAGGATTTGATTTTGCAAGTATATCTGATCATTACCACCCCTGGTTAAGCCAGCAGGGTAACAGTCCTTTTGTTTGGAGTACCCTTGGGGGGATATCACAGGTAACAGAAGAACTGAATCTTATGACTGGAGTCACCTGCCCTACCGTCAGGCAGCACCCTGCTTTAGTAGCTCAAGCCGTTGCCACAGTGGCTACATTGATGCCAGAACGGTTTATTTTGGGAGTAGGTTCTGGTGAAAATTTA
Source organism: Methanobacteriota archaeon (assembly GCA_023436175.1). GTDB lineage: Archaea > Methanobacteriota > Methanobacteria > Methanobacteriales > Methanobacteriaceae > Methanobacterium_D. The sequence continues at coordinate 10,043 of JAEZKE010000108.1, read as the reverse complement.
AATGAGCATATCTATGGAGATCACTGGCCGCCAGCACCAATAAGGATTGAAATGCTTGCAGAAGCAGTGGATGTAATTCGAACATTATGGCAGGGGGGAATGCAGGATTATGATGGATATTACTATCACGTTGAGAATGCGCAAATTTATACCCTTCCTGAGGAGCTTCCGTTAATTTTTATGGCTGCAGATGGACCAATAGCCGCCACTACTGCCGCAGCTAATGGTGATGGATTAATTGTAAGTGGTGGAAAGAAAGAAATTTTAGATATTTTCAATAAAACTGGAGGAAAAGGTAAACCGTCGTATTCTGAATTTTCACTTAGCTGGGCAGAAACTGACGAAAAAGCAGTGGACTTAGTTCATAAATACTGGCCTTTAATGGCTGTTAAAGGAAATTTAAGCTGGGATATTCCTACACAGACACATTTCGAAGAACTTGCAAAGAATGTTAAAAAAGAGGATATACCTGAAAGTATTCCCTGCAGTTCTGACCCGCAGGTGCATATTGACATAATAAAACAAAATATTGATGCTGGCTTTGACCGTATCTGCATCCAGCAAATAGGAAACAACCAGCATGAATGCATTGAATTTTATAAAAATGAGGTCTTACCTGAATTCAAATAAGAGATTAAAACAGAATTCAATAAAATAGATTAAAAAAAGAAAATTGGTTTTTAAAAATATAGGGGGATTAGTGTTTAATAGCGTCTTTCATCTTGTCAAAGAATCCCTTATCTTCAGCATAAATTTCTTTACCGCTTATATCAGCAAATTCCTTTAAAATCTCTTTTTGTTTATTGTTTAATTTTTTAGGCACGATAACTTTTGCTTTAACATAGAGATTTCCTTTGCCGTTCCAGCGTAGATGCGGCATTCCTTTACCTTTAATACGGAATGAAGTACCTGGCTGTGTGCCTGCAGGGATTTTTAAACTTACTATTTCTTCTCCAATCGTTGGAATATCTATTTCATCACCAAGAGATGCCTGTACAAAGCTTATAGGCCGTTCATAGATTAAATCAGCACCATGTCTTTCAAATAGCTTGTGCGGCTTAACAGAAAGCATAACGTAAAGATCTCCTGAAGGGCCGCCTTTTATTCCTACGTCTCCTTCTCCAGGAACCCTGAGTCTAGATCCATCTTCAACTCCTGGAGGGACTTTTATATGGATAGTGTTAGTTTCTTTTACAATTCCTTTTCCACGGCATTCGTGGCAGGGAGTATCAACAATTACTCCTTCACCTCTGCATTCTCTACATGGTCCTACATTAACGAATTGACCAAAAGGAGTCCTGTTTATATGTTGTACCTGTCCGGTACCTCCACATGTGGCACATTGTCTTGTTTCGGTTCCAGGTTCTGCTTTTGTACCCCTACAAGTTGGACAAACTTTTTTATGTGGTACTTCTATATCAGTTTCAAGTCCAAATGCGGCATCTTCAAGCGTAATGTCAAGTTCATAAAGGACATCATCTCCACGCTGAGCTTGGCTTCTTCTTCGACCTCCTCCAAATCCGAACATATCAAATATATCTCCGAAATCGAATCCAAAGCCTTTAAAGATATCTTCAAAGTTTATATCTCTGAATGCATCCTCTGTAGAGTACCCGCCCATTCCGGCATGTCCAAACTGGTCATAAGTGTGTCTTTTATCTTCATCTGAAAGAACAGCGTAAGCTTCACTTATTTCTTTGAATTTATCTGCAGATTCTGGGTCATCACTCACATCAGGGTGATATTTCATTGCTAATTTACGATAGGCCTTTTTAATTTCTTTTTTATCTGATCCCTTTTCTACTCCAAGGACATCGTAATAATCACGCTTTTCTGCCATATTAATCTTACCTTCACCTTTTAATCAATTCATAATAAAAATTAACTTTATTTGTTAAAAACCCTCTATTTTTAGGGTTCATGTCTCGAAAAATCCTTGTTTTCGAGTCCATATGAAAATTGAAAATCTTCACGGTCGCGAAATTGTGTTTTGCATGCTTTATTCCGTAAACATCGAAACTCTATGATTTTTGAGAATTTCCTCAACCTCAAAAAAATTTTGTTTTTTTGTGGGTTTAAAAATAGAAGAAGGAATTTCCTCCAACTTTTTATCTTACCTATCTATGGGATTTTTCCTATTTATATTTATAAAAAGGGGAGTTGAAACTCCCTCCATATTTTATAAGATGAAGCTTATTTTTTAACTTCATAGTCTGCATCAATGGTGTCGTCATCTCCACCCTGCTGGCTTCCTTGAGCACCCTGTGCATCCTGTTGTGCCTGCTGCTGAGCTTGTTGTGCCTGCTGTGCTTCCTGGTAGATTTTAGCACCTACTTCCTGAACCACTTTAGTTAACTCTTCTGTTTTACTTTTAATTGCAGCGATATCGTCTCCTCCAGTTAAATCCCTGAGTTCTTTAACTAAAGCTTCTATTTTCTCTTTCTGGTCTTTGTCTACTTTGTCGCCTAATTCTTCAAGAGTTTTTTCTGAAGTATAAATCATTGAATCTGCGTCATTTCTGACCTGAATTTCTTCCTGTCTCTTTTTATCTTCTTCAGCGTGCATTTCAGCATCTTTAATTTTCTGATCAATTTCGTCCTGTGATAATTTGGTTGAAGCAGTTATTGTTATGGCCTGTTCTTTACCAGTTCCCATATCTTTAGCTGAAACGTTCATGATACCGTTTGCGTCTATATCGAATGTTACTTCGATTTGAGGCATTCCTCTTGGTGCTGGTGGTATTCCTACTAACTGGAACCTTCCAAGAGTTGTGTTGTCGTATGCCATTGGCCTTTCACCCTGCAGGACATGGATATCCACAGAGGTCTGGTTATCTGCTGCAGTTGAGAATATCTGGCTCTTTTTGGTTGGAATTGTGGTGTTTCTTTCTATTAATTTGGTAGAAACATTACCTAAAGTTTCTATTCCAAGAGACAGTGGGGTAACATCGAGTAATACTAGATCTTTGATTTCTCCGGCTAAAACTCCACCCTGAATTGCGGCACCCATAGCCACACATTCCATTGGGTCTATTCCACGCTCGATTGGTTTACCTATGAATTTTTCAACGAATTTCTGTACAGCAGGCATTCTTGTTGGTCCACCGACTAATATAATTTTGTCTACGTCAGATTTGGACATTTTAGCATCAGATAATGCCTGTTCCATTGGCCCGCCACATCTTTTAATGATTGGGTCAACTAATTCTTCGAGTTTAGCCCTTGTTAATGTAGTTGTCAAGTGTTTTGGCCCTTCTGCAGTTGCAGTTATAAATGGAAGATTAATGTCAGATGTTAAAGTTGTTGAAAGCTCTATTTTTGCCTTTTCAGATGCTTCCCTTAATCTCTGGACAGCTTGATCATCGTTCATGATGTCTATTCCAGTTTCTCTTTTGAATTCACCAGCGAGGTGATTCATGATGGCATTATCCATATCGGTTCCACCTAATTTAGTATCCCCGCTTGTGGATCTAACTTCAAATACTCCCCCACCAAATTCCATAACAGTTACATCGAGTGTTCCACCACCGAAATCGAAAACCATGATTTCAAGTTCTTCTTCCTGTTCTCTATCAATACCATATGCTAAACTTGCTGCTGTAGGTTCATTTACGAGCCTTACAACTTCAAGCCCTGCAATTGTACCTGCATCTTTTGTAGCAGTTCTCTGGTTGTCGTTGAAGTATGCTGGAACTGTAATAACAGCTTTTTGTACTTCTTCACCGAGGAAAGCTTCTGCGTCTTTTTTAATCTTCTGTAAGATAAAAGCAGAAATTTCTTGAGGAGTGTACTGTTTTCCAAGGACATTTACTTTATAATCTGTACCCATGCTTCTTTTTATGGCACTTATTGTGTTTTCTGGGTTTGTTACGGCCTGTCTTCTTGCAGGTTCTCCAACTAGCCTCTGTCCATCAGGAGTAAATGCAACGTAACTTGGGAAAGCTTTTCCGTACTGGGTTGCACCTTCTGCACTTGGTATGATGGTTGGTTTTCCACCAACTAAAACTGCTGCTGCGGAGTTACTTGTTCCAAGATCTATACCTATAATTTTTTCTTTCTTATTATTAGCCATTATATCACCTTATTTTACTAACATTTCATAATTTTTGTAAATATTTTTAATTTAAAACATTAATCTTATTTTTTGCAAACTTTAACCATTGCACATTTGATTACTTTTGATTTGAGGGTGTATCCCTTTGCCAGTTCTTCGGTTACTACTCCACTTTCATATTTTTCATGGTTTTCTGTCATTAGGGCTTCATGTTTAAATGGGTCGAATTTTTCACCGGTAGTAGGGATTTTTTCAAGTCCTTCTTTTTCAAGTACTTTTTTCAGGTTTTTGTAGATTAATTCAACACCCTCTTTGAGGTTTTCACCATCTTCACTTGACTTTAAAGCTCTTTCAAGATCTTCATAAGTGTCTATCAATTTAATGATCAGGTTTTCGTTGGCATACTTTCTGTAGCTGTCAATGTCTTTTTCTGATCTTTTCTTGTAATTTTCAAAATCAGCCTGAAGACGCTGCATTTGTGAGAGATAGTCATCAATTTTTTGATCCTTCTCCTCAATCTGCTTGTTTAGATCTTCAATTTCTGATTTATTCTCTTTCAGATCGTTTTTTAGTGTTTTTAACTCATCTTTATCAGTCATTAATTCACCTTTTGTAGTGATAAAAATAATAGTAATCTTTAATAGGTTATAGTTACAAAAGGTTATATAAATCTTTCGTACCAATATATAATTTAGTGTAAAAAATAGAGTGTTTGTATTAAATTTTCTTACAAGATATTATATCTAATTAATAGAACTTCATATATAAATTTTAAATTCACATATTTAAATTAGAAATAACTTTAATCAGGGATAAAAAATGGATCTTGAAGCAATACTTGACGTAATGGGATGTAAAACAAGAAGAGATATATTAAGTCTTTTAACACAGGAACCTCGTTTTGTAAGTGAGATATCAAAGGAACTTGAAGTAGGGCAAAAAGCTATTATTGAACATTTAAAGGCAATGGAAGAGTTAGGACTTTTAAAATCTTCTTTCCAAAAGATAGAACGTGGTCGCCCTAGAAAGTATTATGATATATCTCAAAAAGTAGAAATTCAAATATGCATAGATAGGGATACTATTAAAATGGAGATCAAAGGAGATGATTTCTCAAAATTACAGGAATTAGAGGCTCGATTCAGCTTAGGGCATGAAGACATAATTGAAGATTTAGAAGATCTTATAGATAGATATGACAAAGCAAAAAAATACGCTGAAATACTTTTAATGGAAGCAAAACGAAGGAGAAATATAATTAAATTATTAGAAGGGAATGTTTACAATCCATAATTAAATTTTATACATAAATAGACTCCTGAATTAGAAATGAAATTAAGAAATAGTAGTTTAGATTAAAATAGTTATAATTAGTGCCATTAATAATTTTTTAATAGAACTTGACTGATTTTTTGTTTATTAAATTAGTAGGCTATAAATTTTTATCATACTTAACTTTAATTTTAAAAAAAATAGGAATTTGGATAATCAACAGCTTTTATGGCTGTTGATCATCTAATAATTCATTTTAGCTAATTAGCAAGAAGCTAAAACTGTCATTCCAGGCTTACTTGAAGTAGCCTTGAACATGGTACTGTAACCATAGCTTGAGTACGGAACATCAACCCATGCACCATTTTGATACAGTTGAACTGATCTGTGATTTGCTGAGTATGCTGTACTGTACTGTACTATTCTTGCATGATAACCTGCTGCAGCGAGTTTACTGTACAGGTAATCACTCATTGCCCAGCAGTCTCCACTTCCAATTCTTTCCATGGCAGCTGCTGTACTAGCTGAGTGACTGTAGCCGTATTTAGCACCGCTTGCAAGAATTGCTGATAAAGATGAAGATGATGCTGTACTGGTTTTTTTGCTTGTACTTGTGACTGTTGAATGTTTTGTTGTGCTTGTTTTAGCTGTTGAGCTTGTTTTGTTTACAATAGATTTAGTTGTAGCTGTTGAACTTTTTGTTATATTTGTTTTGGCTGTTTTATCAGTTGATTTGACATTAGTATAACTTGTAGAACTGCTGCTTCCAAATGCTTCTTCAAATATGTTTACCCCGTTTAAGTCTTCCATTGCACCCACTGTTTGAGTTGCAACCCATCCATCGACTACTATGTCAGCATCGTCCTGGAAGTATTGGACCGCTTTTTCAGTGTATGGACCAAATGATCCATCAATGTCTCCGGTATAATATCCTTGTTCTTCAAGCCATTTCTGTAATTCAACAACGTATGTTCCGTTTGATCCTATTTTTAAGCCTTTTTCCGTAACCGCATTTACGGATGTGCTTTGAGTTACATTAAAATTCGTGTTTTGAATTTCAGTAGCTGTTGCAAATGGCAACGCACTGAACATCACACATACTGCAACCATTGTTGCAAATGTGATTTTCCGCTTAATTTTACCGCCTCCGATTCTATGACAAATGTCATAAAGAAATTTTGAACCACAAAATAGCCACCTACTATATTGATTAAATTTATAATACATAATTTTAATCATGTATTACTCAATCTATCAATCATTAATGCTATTTTGGGACAGCATTAGTTCACTTGTGGATCATATATAAATCTTTTGGTTTTTTTTCCAAAAATCGGCACGATTATAGCTTATTTTTAAATTTAAGTCACGCTGATAGCGTATTTAACAATTGTTTCTCGGGCGAACTCACTGCATTGTTATTTCTAAGAAAAAAGCCCAATTTATACTTCATTTCCATAAAATAACTTTATTTAGAGCTTTTGTGTCACCACCACAGCAGTGGAAAAAGAGTCTTAAATGGCATGAAGCATGCCCTAAAGTAATGTCTCAGATAAATTGATTAACAATCAAATGGAGCAGTTAATATGGCTACTAATCCTATTTGGGAGTTTTTAAAGATTTTTCTAAAATAAATGATTCTTTCGAAAATTTTTATTATAAAAATTTTCGATGCCAAAAACATGAAATGTTTGATGGTTTAACCTTGTTTTGCCTAATTTTGCCCTTAAAATTAGTTAGTACAAAATTAACTTTATAAATAAATTAATATTCATATAATTCAAAATTAATACCTAAAACTGAATTATAATAATAAATTTTAGGGAGCATTATGTTATGTAAGCTATTACTTAGGCAGATATAGAAAATAAACTAAATTTTTCAAACAAAGCCACATTAAATCATTCAATATTTTAATATGAAATATAAAAAAGAATTAATCGTTAATATATTAAAATTTAGGGTATTATCTAGTTCTATAATGCAGGGCAGCAATAGCAGCCTGTCCTAAAGACACAGAACCATCTCCAGCACAGGTATTTTTATGCTGAATGAATTCATATCCATTTCCTGTTACAATGTCTTTTATACTTTTACTTATAGCTTCATTGTAAAATACTCCGCCAGTTCCACCGATTACATTCACACCGGTTTTATCTGCAACTTTTATACCTAATTTTGCGAGTCCTTCAGCAACAGCTCTTTGTGCAGAACATGCAATATCTTTTACAGGCTTCCCATTTTCTTTATTTTCTAAAACTGAAAGCAGTATTTTAGAAGTGTCAACTATGTCCATTCCATCATGTTTTTTGATCTCGACAGGAATTTCACAGGTATCTGAACCATGATAAGCCGTAGATTCAAGTTTCATGGCACATTCACCTTCATATGTCCTTTCACCACAAATTCCAAGCGCTGCTGAAATTGCATCGAGAACACGTCCTGTACTTGTTGTTTTCTGGATATTAAAACCTCGCCCGAACTGTTTTAAAATAAGATCTATTTCTTTTTCTCCATGCTTGAAGTGATTAACATACCTATTTTTCATGAGTTTCTTAAGTTCTTCATCATCGTAATACTTATATAACATGGCCATGACCATTCTTATAGGATATTTGGTGGTTAAGTCCCCTCCGGCCATATTTTGAGGCATTAAACTTCCTAATCGACTATAATTTTCGCCTGTAACATGTAATATCTCACCACCCCAGGCAGATCCATCGTCTCCATAGCCTACACCGTCTGCAGCAATACATATCAGTTCATCAATTTCGTGATCTACAAATAATGCCCCTGCATGTGCATGATGGTGCTGGACACCAAAAACATCACATTCAAACTTTTCGCTCAGTTCATGGGCAAGTTTAGTTGTAAAAAACATTGGATGAAGGTCACATGCTACAGCATCTATTTTTTCAGCCCTTGTTATGTCCATCATGTAATCTATGGCTTCTTGAAGATATTTGTAAGTTTCATATTTTGTCGTGTTACCGATATGCTGTGATACATAGCATTTTTTATCTTTAAGGAGAGCGAAAGTTACATCTAATTCGGGCCCCAGTGCAAGAATGTTTATATCCTCAGCTATATTTGAGAAATCGTATGGTTCTGGTACATATCCTCTAGAACGCCTTATAAAAGCTAAATCGCCGGCTCTAAATCTGATAACTGAATCATCGCACCTGTTGATTATTTTTCTATCGTGAAGGAGGCAGTAATCTGCAATTCCTTCTAATTTGTTTACAATTTCCTCATTACCTGTAAGCATTGGTTCTCCAGGGATGTTGGCGGATGTCATAATATAAGCAGGTTCATCAGTTTCCTGGAAGAGCAGATGCTGCAAACCTGAATAAGGAAGCATTACTCCTAAATTATGAAGTTCCGGAGAGACAGAAGGAGCTAAATAATAGTCATCATTCTTGTTAAGCACCACAATTGGTCTTCTCCTTGATGTAAGTGTTTCTTCCTCAAATTCCCTTACCTCTGCAAATGTTCTTATTGTTTCGATATCTGGTGACATACATGCAAAGGGTTGATTTAATCGTCCAAGTCGCTTTCTTAAAGTAATTACAGGATCATCTTCTGTTGTCTTTGCAACAAGATGTGTCCCTCCTATCCCCTTTATAGCAAGTATATTGCCTTCATCTATGAGTTTTGCAGTCTCTTTTATGGGATTTTCTACATCTAAAACTTCATTTTTGTAGAGAAAAACCGAAGGTCCGCATGTGGGGCAGCAGGTTGCCTCAGCATGGTAACGGCGATCTAATGGATCTCTGTATTCAATCATGCATTCATCACAGAGCGGGAATTCCTCCATGGAGGTTCGGATACGGTCATAGGGAATTGATTTTATAACTGTAAAACGGGGTCCACAATCAGTACACGCAGTAAATGGATATTTATACCGGTTATTTTTGGGATTAAGTGTTTCTTCCATGCATTTATCGCATATTGCGACATCTGGAGGAATTACAGAAGACCCTGAAAAGTTAGCAGAACTTTCAAGGATCAAAAAATTATCAAATTTTGATTCCCCATATGAACCAAGCCATTCTATTTCTAAATGAGTTATCTTAGATATTGGAGGTTTATTTTGTTTTAAATTTCTTGCAAAATTTTCAATTTCACCTTTTTTACCTTCCAGGATGATTTCTACACTGTTTCCAAGATTTCTAACATATCCATTAAGGTTCATTTCTTTGGCTATTCTGTATACTGTTGGTCTAAATCCAACACCCTGAACAATTCCCTGAACTAAAATCCTGGCTTTTTCCATTTTGTACTCCTCTAAAAATGTTTAATTGTATGGATTATTATTTTATAATGAATAACATAACGTATTAAACTTATAAATTTTATAATTAAATTTACATTTAATGAGTTGAGGAAAATATATAGTATTTTCTGAACTTTCGAAAATTTTATAAAATTTTCGAAGGCCGGTGGAAACATAGCATGCAAACACTTTGTGTTTGCTGTGTCAAAACCGCAGGTTTTGACAACATTCGAAAATTTTCAATTTTCGATGCCTGCAAAACTTTCAGTTTCGCGGTTCAGGAAAACCTCTCAAAATCCTCAAAAATCGAAGCAATCGAAAATCTACGATTTTCGGTGCGTCAAATCAAAGATTTGACAGATTTTTGGGGACTGTCAAACGCTTTGCGTTTGAGCATTGGAAATCTTTGATTTCCAAAGGTTAGAAAAATGCTGTGCATTTT
>JAEZKE010000063.1 GCA_023436175.1 Methanobacteriota archaeon | reverse complement strand
AAGTAATATTATCCCATTTGCAAAAAAAAACATTTTTAGCATTACCCCGGTGAAAACCCTCGGCCTGAAGCACAATGTCCAAATTGTGGATCATTAGAAAGACATAGGGAACTTTTCTTATTTTTTTAAAAGGGGCTAAAGTTTCTGATGATACTATAATTGGCGCAAATAGTTTGGTCAATAAAAAATTTGATGAAAAAAATGTTGTCATCGCTGGAAGTCCTGCAAAAATAATCAAACGTGATGTTAATCCAATAAAAGCAGGAAACAACTGGATAGAACTAAAAGATAGCAATAGAAAAATAATTCCTATTAATAAAATTGTTAGAGGTAATATTTTAACAATAAAACCTGTTAGACCATTAAATAAAGATAATTTCAGATTAATATTACATACTGCTTGTTTAACTTAGCAGATGATCCAATAGAACGCAAAACTATCATTTTTAGTACAGAAATGCAGACTGCAGTAGCGAGTATATCCAGCAAAAAATGCACTAACTGCAAATAAAAAGTCTAAATAATTTTGAACAGGATATTATTGATTTAAATAACGAGGAGATCAAGTGATAGACACAAATAAAAAATTTATTTTTAATATGGAAGAATTAAAAACAGCTCAATTCCCTTTAGATGAACTGTTTTCTTTGCAAGTTAATCATAATAATGTTAAATATGAATTCCTTGTTAGGTTTTCAAGCACTATTAAAAATCTAATTTGCTTTGGTTCAGGTGCTTATGACCCAAAAAGAGAGAATATTTCGCCTCCGATTTATAGAAGACATAGTTGGCAAAATGTGTTTGAAGAGTCAGTAATTTATTATAATGACCCTACATTGTATAATGATCTTAATTTAGGATTAGGTTGGGGTGTTGGGAAAAATGAAGAATGGTATTTGCCTGTTATAGCGGATATAATACGTATTTTAGCTAAAAAGAATGGTACTAAACCTGAAAATATTTTATTTTTCGGAAGTTCTGGAGGCGGTTTCACAGCTATAATTTTATCTACATTTATCAAAAATTCAACAGTCATGATAAACAACCCCCAAATACGCCTAACCAAATGGAAAGGTTTATTTAATACAATGATAGAAAAATGTTTTGATAATACGGATTTAGAAACAATATTAAAGGAATACGGCTATAGATTTGATGTAATAGAACTTTTTAAACGCGAAAAATACATGCCCCCAATAACGTATATAGTCAATATTAATTCTAAAGATGATATTTTAAATCATTTTACTCATTTTATCAATAGTTTGGCTTCATTTGAATACTTTAATGAACAAGTAAACATTTTGATTTATCAAGATGAAAAAGGACATGATGGAATATATAGCACACAAAAAACTATAAAAATGATTAAAAACCATTTTAATGTGAATTATCCTCCTGTTATGAAAAGTATAGAACCAGTAGATAATGAATTAAACGTTTCTACAGGTAAAGTTATCAAAATTATTTTTGATAAACCAGTGAAAGTAGGAAACAATTGGATTGAACTTAAAAACAGTAGTGGAGAAGTAATTCCAGTGAAAACAAATATTAAGGATAATGCTTTAATAATAACGCCTGAAAAACTTCTAAAAGAAGGTCAATATAAAATAATTTTACATACTGGATGCATAACAGACTGGGTGAATAATCCAATAAAACTTATAACCAGCAATTTCACTGTAGAAATTCCGTCTAAAATAATTAGTACAGATCCAGTAAACAATACAGTAAATGTTCCACAAGATAAAATAATTAAAGATATGCGGAGTCCTGAGATGGATGAGTTCATTGAATTAGAAAAAAAACGGAAGATTACCATGAATCATGAAATTGACTCACCGCAGTATATAAATAAGAAATTTCGGGGTAGAATAAAGAATCTAGAAAAATCCCTTTCTCAATCGAATAATTATCTTCAAAATATAAAAAAGGAGATTGAAGAGAATAATCAGTTACATAAAAAGGAAATTGAAAACTTTGAGAAAAAATTAAGCCTATTTAAATCTGTTTTATATGATATAATGGAAGAATTTAATAAAAAGTAATATTATCCCATTTGCAAAAAAAAACATTTTTAGCATTACCCCGGTGAAAACCCTCGGCCTGAAGCACAATGTCCAAATTGTGGATCATTAGAAAGACATAGGGAACTTTTCTTATTTTTAAACAAGAACTATGAACTTTTAAATAGAAAAATCAAATTGCTCCATATCCAGAATCTGTTTTTTTTTCAAAATATTCAGTGAATCTGAAAATATTGATTATCATCCGGTAGATATTAACCCTGAATTATATGGCATAAAAGCTCTGTAGAAATTATATGAGTATGATGAGATCACTCGCTATCATTAACCAAAAGTAGGAGCGATCTCATGTTTAATATTATTGAAAATGAGTTGATAAAAATTGCAAAGCTCTCAAATCCGAAGGATTTGGAGCACAAAAAACCAAAGGTTTTTTGTAAGCTCTAAAAAATCAAAGATTTTTGAAGCAAAAAGAAAAGAAATATTTGTTTTTTTATCGCTTGTAAAAGCCGAAAAAATAACAACCGTTGATAAAATTTTAGTACATCAACGACGAAATGTTAAAACTTCGCTATCTCAGACACGAGAAAAGGATCCTTTATGTTTTTACGATGCTATTAAAGCTTTAAATGAAGAGTTAATTAAAGCAAATCTGTTTAGTGAAGTTGAACCGAGTTTTGTTAACGGAGTCTTCATTTTTGTTTTTGGCAACTGGATAACAATGAAAAATCTGAGTATATCATTTCAGAACTTAAAAATATAATCTTTAAAGAATTAGAGTTTTATAAGTATCCAAAAAATTATTTTTATGATAAAAACCTTTATAATAGATTAATTATAACAAATATCCACTTAATGATAATTTAATTATTGAAAAAAGGAAATTTGATAAAATGTTGTCTTTTTTATATATTTCTAAAAAAGAAAACCTGAATCCAAAGAATATTTATAGAATTTGTAAAGCAAGGGGGCAAATTAAATCTTTAAATCTCTTTGATGAAGGTTATTATCTGACTAAATATTTGGATGTTAGAAAATCCAATATGAATCCACTGGATCATTATATCTATCATGGATGGATGGAGAAAAGATCTC
>JAEZKE010000020.1 GCA_023436175.1 Methanobacteriota archaeon | reverse complement strand
TATGCAGAATGGTCATGTTTTAGTAGCGGCATTTTCGGGTGATGAATGGGTTGGTTACAACTGGATAAGTCTAAAACCGATAGAAGTAGAAGAAGTAGAGCGGGTTATACATTTTGAAGGAGCTTATCTGTGGAGAGGCTATATTAAGAAAGAGTACAGGCAAAGAGGAATATTTAAAAAGTTGTTATATTATTCTCTTTATCAAATTAAAAACAGTTATAAAAAAGATGAAGTTTATGGTATTATTGAGGCGGCAAATATGCCCTCAATTAAAGGTGTAGAAAGGCTTAAATTTTCTAGAGTTGGTACTATTAACTATTTTAGATTCTTTTTATGGAAAAAATACGAAGAAGAGATTGAAAATAATGCGGTCACATTATTACAAAATTGATCTTATATTTTGCATTAATTTAGGTTTTAAATAAGCATCATCTGATTATTTTTTTATATTACTATTTATAAGTGCTTAAAATTATCCATTTTTAATTTATTTCTTTATTATAGCAATTATTTGTTTGAATAAGTAAATATCTTCATCTGTAAATGTTTTTAAGATAAAAAGAGTGATTATATATACACATAAAGCCATGAATATCTGTAAAAAAAGATTCATATCTATTTTAAAAAGGAATATCCCCATCACTAAACTTGCTATTATAGGTTTCATTATAACATCCTTAATTTGAATTCTGCAAATGAATTTAAACAGGAAATAGGAAATCAATACTATTTCAATAAATTCTGTAATTATTGTAATTATAGATGCAGCAATATAGCTGAAACTTGGAATAAACATTATATTCAGGACTATGTTTACAATCATAGCTATAAAAAATATTTTTACAAGTACATTTTGTTTGTTGATTGAAATCATTACAGTCCCTGAAAAATAGGTTAAAAAAGTAAAAGGAATGGCCCAGATAATTATTTTAAGCACTGTTATTGCTTCAATATATTGAGTTCCATAAACTAAAAAAATGATTTTATCAGCAAGTAACATCATGATAACAGCAATAGGTAGGCCTATAAAGGATAGATATCTAAATGATTTTGTATAAGCGCTTTTTAGGGAATCTTTGGAAGATACATGAAATTTAGAAAAAATAGGGTATATTGAGGCTGTGAAAACTGCAGGAAAAAATGTTAAAACTTCTATTAATTTATATGCTGCACTATAAATTCCAACTGCGGTATTGGTATCTAAAATTGAAAGTAAGACTGTGTCAATTCTAAATGCTATAGAAGAAAAAATTAGAATTATTGATAGAGGAATTGCATTTTTTAATAATATCTTCCAGAAATCAAAATTAATTTCCATTTTGGGGAGAACAAATTTCCATTTACATACAATAAAACTGTATACAAAAATAATAATACCAACAAACAAATAAAGCAATGCAAAGCCTAAAACATCGATTTTATTATATATTATAAATAACGCTCCTAAAAGAAGCAATAATGAGCTTAAAATTTGACCTATTGATTGATATTCCAATCTTTGTTGGGTTTGAAATAAAGCATAAAAACTTGATGCTAATGTGCTAAATATGGTATATACTGTAATTACAGCTACAATTTGAATAATTTCTAAATTATAACCTAAAATTTTAACAATTAAGATACTGAATATGAATGTTAACAATCCTAAAATTAGCTTCAATGACAAAATGTTTTTTATATATTTTTCCATAAGTTCTTTATCTCTTGATACTTCCCTTACCAGTAATGTGCTTAAACCTAAATCTGTAAAAAGTACAGTAACTCCTGTAAAAGCAAGTGCAAATGATAAAATACCGAAATTTTCAACTCCTAAATATCTTGCAGAGTACATGGTAAAAATAAACGCCAATATATAGGTTATAACCTGGGATATTAGCAATATGGATGTATTTTTTGCTACTTTTTGAATTGTATTCATTTTATTCTCCCATTGTAAAATCAATTTAATATTAACATAATATATAAAATTCATAACTATTAAAATTTATTACTATAAATTAAAATTATTTTAAGTGTCCTGTGTAATTTTCATAGTATTAAAATTAGAAATTTTAGATATATCTGATAATATTATCAGTTAAAACATGTTATATCCTCTAAATTTTCTTTTTATTAGTTAACAAAAATAATTAGGATTATTAGCGTTATTTATAGTTCTAATGTTAAATGGACAGTGATTTATACCCAAAATAATGTTTATATTTCTATTTAAAGATTAAAACACTGATTATGATCTCTTGAACTATACGCTCGTAAGGGAATATTGGAATTGAAAGAGCCAGGAGATTTCTAAACTGCAAAATTGGGACATATAAAACCTACATTTTTGCAAGGTTTTTCTATTAAATCATTTTTTATTAATAAATTTTATATATTCAGTAATCACAAATATAATGTAAGTACTAACATCATATTTGGTGAATCAATGGATAAAAAAGGATCCAAAACAACAATGGATGTAAAAGGGATTCCATACGGCATAAAAAAGGGATCACCTCTAAAATATAGAAAAAGGATGAAAATATTTGATATTGAAAATTATGAAAGAGAAGTCAAAGTAAGAAAAGTAATAACTGACCTTGAAAATAGACAGCTTTCAAAATCATTTAAAAAACATATATTGGTACTTGCTGCTTACTTGATAATCATTATAATTGCAGAAATTATAACTGCTTATTATAATGTGGTATATGGGCTTACAATACATGCTATGATGCTTTTTACTCTTTTAGTTAGTTCTTCTATTTCCCATTCTTCTAGATTTTCAAATTTACTTAGGTCTATGATGATTTTGCCTATAATCCGGATAATAGGGCTTACTATGCCTCTTATAGATGTTAAACTCTATTGGTTTCCTATAATAGCTGTTCCTTTGTTTGCTGCTTCATTTACACTTATGGGATCTCAAAAACTTACCCTTGAAAAAGTAGGATTAGTTTTAGGTGATATTCCACTTCAACTAATTGTAGCTTTAAGTGGAGTTGTTTTAGGTTTCATTGAATATTTAATACTGAAACCACAGGCTTTAATTTCAATATTTTCCTTAGAAACGGTTTTATTTGCAAGTATAATTCTTATAATAGCTACTGGATTTGCAGAAGAATTACTTTTCAGGGGAATACTCCAAACAAATGCAGAAAAAGTACTTGGAAAAACATTCGGGCTGCTTTATATTGCTATACTCTTTACAGCTCTCCACATAGGATGGAATTCGTTTTTAGATCTTGTATTTGTATTTAGCGTGGCTATATTTTATGGTTACACATTCCAAAAAACAAAAAGCTTATTAGGCATTACATTATCCCACGGAATCTCTAATTCATTTCTATTTTTAATTGTACCCTTCATCTTCCCCGCTTTAATGCATTATATAAATACTGTTCTTTTTTGGTAATATAAATGCTTAAAAAATTTTATATTTTTCCATTCCATGATAATTAGTTTATAAATAGTAAGTTTTTTTAACTTTTTTAATGCTGCCATCGGTCTTGTTAGCATGATGATACCATATATAATCTGCTTTCAGCGCTATTTTGTTGTTTTCAGGAACGAAATTAAATTTTCCTTCCCAATCTGTTTTAACACCAATTATTTTAAAGTTTCCAACGAAATTCCTGTCGTTATTTGTAAAGTTACCGTAGCCAGTCCAGGCAGCACAGTTCATGCTAAATATGCCATCGATTTCAGTGTTGAAAAGAGCATCTTTTAAATTACCTGATAAAATGGATATGATTGTGTTATAAGTTATATCTATATTATTTATTCTTCCAGTGCCGTTAAGCCCATCTTTTGTATAATCAAGGGGACTTTCCTGATTTTCAGCTGTTGGAAGCACTATACGGAAATTAAAATCACGGCCCTTTCCATATATTTTGTAATACCCGTCTATGGAAGATTCATTAGGAGAATTTGGGGGTATTGAAAGGTAAGATGTATAATTATAGGGTATTTGATCAAATAAAAAATTTTCAAATACACCGCTTGCAATTCCAGAAATTAAAAATCCAGATATAATTATTGCAATGAGCATACATACTTTTTTAGCCATAGTATCTGTTTCCTTTAATCATTATCTAAATAAAAAAAGAAAAAAAATAATTTTATGTATTAATTGTTCCTATGATGTAATCGAATTTGTTGTTTAAATTGATGGTAATACAATTCGTATCCTTGGCGTACTGGCTATAGTAGGGCCCACTACTCCTGCAGATGTAATTTGTGGAGTTGAGGCGCTTGCTCCTCCAGCACTTACACAAAGTGCTGTTGGTGAGTTTATGCTAATTGAAACTCCTCCCCCTGTACCTACACTAATTGATGTGCTGTTGGCTATTACTGTGTTTCTTGGGGTTGTGACCACTGGATCAGCTGCACTAGTACTTGGTGTAAGTGCTGCTAAGTATTGTCCGCCTTGAGCTGGATCAGCAGTTGCAGTTACTCGATTATCTGTAACGCCCTGAGGAACCTGGGATGTAGGAATATTAGGGACTGCATATGTGTTTAGTCGTACATTAGTTCCTTCTGGAAGAGGCTGATTACTCAAACCTGCAAGACTGCTTAAATCAACATTTGCAGTTCCTTGGGGTTTAACCCATAAATCAGCATATATCTTTTTCACCGATCCATCTATGTTGGTTATATCAAATGCAGCAACAACATGTGTCCATGAATTTCCTTTATTTTCAAATGCAACGCTTGTGGCTCCATTTGGGATGGCGGTATTCTGCTGGGGTGCGGTTTGAGGGATACCTGCATATGTAAATCCCCCCATTATTACAGCAACCATTACAATAATGGTTAGGCTTATTCTTTTTTCCATACAAAATACTCCTAAATAACGGTCACCACTTTATAGCCTATGATGGATACAAATACCATCAACAATGGAACTATTGCAATATTAGATCCTTCGACAAATGACTTTAATCTTCTATTTTTATGTGATTCTGTGCTTAGAATTTCTTTAAAGACTAGAAATGATATTAGTGCAATTACTGCTATTATACTGTAATTCATGACATGTGTCATAGCTACTGCGGTCATGGTGGCTGTTACGGTCGATATCATATAACACCTCCGTTATTACAATAATATTATTTATTATTAAATACTTATATACTTTAGTATTTACTTACTAACGATATAACATTTATTTGAGATTTTGAGATTAATTCTCCAGAATGAAAGAATTTAAAAAATACTATTAAGCAAATTTTATGGTTAATTTACAATAGTACAGAATATAAATATCAATAAAACCATATTAGGAAAATATGGACTAAAAAAATCGTAAAAAATAATATGAGACTTTAAGAAAGTTTATTAAATGTGCTAATGTTTTCAGTACATGGTTAAATTAACTTTTATAAGTAATTATGATGACTTTTTATATTTCTGAGATTTGCCCATATGTACGGCCAAATTATATGATTTTTATCTCTTACAAATTTTATTTAACTTTTATAGATAATATCGGACTATATCTGGAATAAAGTACAGTTTAATTAACCTTAATCCACAAACGAAGAGATTTATATGGTTTATGGTTATCTTGGAGTTTATACAGCAGAAACTCTAATTTGATTTTTACATTTTCTGCGGCATTGAAGGTGAATTTACCTTCCCATTTTTCATTGGTTGATAATTTAATATTCTCATTTTTGATGATTTTTCCATTTAACAGAATAATAGTGTGGTAATTTCTTTTGGCATACTCCTGGTTTACAATACCAATTAAAATAGTACTATTTTCCTAAATATTCAAATTTGTCGGATAATTGCTTGATTTATCACCCCGTAAAAACATAAAATTCTGTAAACTTTTCGCCCTGTTTAGGAATTCATATAAAAACTATTGAAACTGCAAGAATTATGGACATAATCAGAATAGTTGATAAAAACCTGTTTATCTTTGATTTTATCACAAATACTAATTCATTAATTAGTTTAGTACTATTTACCCTTTGTATTAATATCCTTGAATTTATTAAGTTTTATATGTTTTGGAGATTCATGAATATCAATTCCATTTTGGGAGTTAATTACAATTTTATTTAACATTTTTCCCATTGAATCTAAAATTATGCCGGTTAAAGCTAAAAAACCACCTGCAAGTGTCATCATTATGGCCAGAATGGTGGGAGCTAAACTATGAGATACTGATGGAGCCAAGCTACTGGCTATATTGTTAGATGATCTTGCAAGGTAATCTCCAAAAAAGATGAGACCTAAAACTATGCCTGTTAAAGTGATTATGGCACCAGGTAATGCAAAATAAAATAGAGGTCTTTGAAACTGTAAATCATTTATAATTCGGATTAGTACGCCCATGCCATGGCTTACAGGGTTTTTTGTGGATCCATCAACATCGTACCTTACTCCTATCTCAACCTCTTTAATTCGGAGTCCAGCATTAGCAGCGTCTGTTAACATTTCGCTTTCAATACCAAAATCAATACAGTTAAATCTGAAAGCAGGTAATGTGTATCTTGCAAATGCTCTAAATCCACTTTGACTATCAGTAACATCAAGGCCACTGCCCAAATTGGTAATTTTATCTAATATTGACTGACCTATACGCCTGTAAGATGGGGTATCCTTTTTATTCCCATTAATATATCTACTGCCGTTTACAATGTCTGCTTCTCCGTTTATTATGGGAGTTATTAGTTTGTGTATTTCTTGGGGGTTGTGCTGGCCATCAGAATCTAAAGTTACTATAATTTCGGATTCCTTAGCAGCTTCAAAGCCTGTTTTCAGTGCTGCCCCTTTACCACTATTGGAAAAATGCTTTATTACTTCTGCACCTGCAAGTTTAGCAATTTCTGCAGTATTATCGGTGCTGCCGTCATCAACAACAATCACATGATCCACATATTTTTTAGAACCAAGAACTATACCACTTATACATAATTCTTCATTATATGCTGGTAATATTGCTGTTACTTTTGTCATATTATCTACCAATTTTTAATATTTTTTATTAAAATGAATGATTCCTTTTAAAATGTCTGCATTTTATGTAAGTATGTAATTTCATACTTTATTATATAAATTTATTATTATCTTATTATTAAATGTTTAGGTTTTATAAAAAAGAGAAATATGAATGTAAATTTTATAGAGTAGTTTTATTAACTAACAAATATTATTATTTTTTAAATTATAGGATATTAATATAAAATAAAATTAAATAAATTGGTTTTAACTGAAATTAACATGTAGTTAGCATGTTTAGGTTATGATACCAGTTAAAATGAATATATTAATCTTCTATCCGATAATACCATTTCATCCAGTCGACAGTCTTTTTAATTCCTTCTTCAGGTGTGATTTGGGGGTTGTGTTTTAGGTCTTTTATGGCTTTTGAGAAATCTATGGTTTTTACTTTGGTGGTGAATGCTTCTGCTTCCTTGTAAGTTACTATGGAGT
>JAEZKE010000147.1 GCA_023436175.1 Methanobacteriota archaeon | reverse complement strand
TTAAATTAGATTAATATTATAATATGATGTTATAAATATACATACAAAAAGCTTTGCACGGGGTAGTCATGAGCGATGATATCATTTTAAAGTTCACCAATGCCAACATTTTGATAAACGATAAAGCATACGAACGTATAAAAAATCACGAAAATTCCATTAAATTCACAGAATCATTAATAGAAGATATAGTGTATTCTAATCGGGATATAATTGTTTTAACTGAAGAAATTCTGGATCAATATCTCCAAGAAAATGAATTAAAAGGAGAAATAAATAGTGAGATTATCCCTGTGGATACAATCCCCCAAGTTTCCCAGAGTAAATTCCAAACTGGAAGACCATTTGATTTTCACGTGATTCAAGATACCACTAAAAAATCATATACAAGTGGAGAAATTAAGGATTTTATCACTTATTTTAACAGTAGATATACTCAATTATATAATATTTTAAATAAGAGAAGGGAATTAAAGGATCACCGCCCTATTAACAGAATAGGAAAGAATGAAGAGGTTATTAAAATAATAGGGATGGTAAATGACATTAATAACACCAAAAACGGCCATAAAATAATAGAATTAGAAGATGAAACTGGAAATACTAATGTTCTCGTGCATAATGAAAACCACAAACTCTTTGAAAAAGCTGAGAAAATTGTAAGAGATGAAGTTATTGGTATAATTGGAAGTAAAAAAGGAACATTAGTAATAGCTTCAGACATTGTACAGCCAGGAGTTCCAAGAATTGATGAAAAACCCATGGATTTTGGAGCTGTTTTTATTTCTGATGTTCACATAGGCAGTTCTACTTTTCTAGAAGATGCATTTAATAGATTTATAAAATGGATAAATGGAGAATTTGGCGACGATAACCAGCAAGAAATTGCACAAGATGTTAAATATCTAGTTCTTGGGGGAGATACGGTTGATGGAATCGGTATATATCCAAATCAAGAAAAAGAACTCCTTATAAAAGATATTTATGAACAATATGATGAAGCTGCAAGGCTTCTTGGAGATATTCGAAGTGACATTAAAATAATAATATCCCCTGGAAACCACGATGCAGTAAGATTAGCTGAACCACAGCCTGCTCTTCCAGAAACATATGCAAAATCTCTTTATGAGCTTAAAAATGCCGAATTTGTAAGTAATCCTGGAGTTGTAAGTTTAGATGGCATCAATACTCTCATATATCATGGAAGAAGTTTTGATGATATGGCAATGTCGGTTAAAGGATTTTCTCACCAGCAAACAGATCTCATAATGAAAGAATTAATCGAAAAAAGACATTTAGCACCTATATACGGGGAAAGAACACCCCTTGCATCAGAATACGAAGATCATCTCGTCATAAAAGAAGTTCCAGATATATTCCATACAGGACACGTGCATATTAACGCGTATAAGAGGCATAAAGGTATACATCTGATAAATTCAGGGACTTTTCAGTCACAAACAGAGTTTCAGAAGATATACAACATCGTGCCAACATGTGCAGAAGTCCCAGTGATACATAGGGGCTCATTTAAACTCTTAAAATTTGCTTAGATAGGATAGATTAGTTTAAAAATGCATTTAAAATTTTAATGTTCTTAATAATATTATTTAGAACCATTAAATAGGAAACATATTATATCTATGGATAAAAAATTATATTTTTTGAGTACTCCAAAAATTCGTAACTTGCAAAAACGAAGTTTTTGCTGCCTCAGAACGAAGTTCTGCAGGCTTGCAAAACCATAGGTTTTTGAGGGAATTTTTGAGAGGCTATTAAGAGATTTTTTGAGTGATTTAAATGGACAAAAATCAAATTATAAAAGAATTAATTGATACTTCACACTATATTTATAAAAAAGGTCTCGTACCTGGAAAATCAGGGAATATAAGCTGCAGATTCTATGAAAACGGAATATCAAAAGTTGCAATAACAAGAAGTGGTATTGCCAAAAGAAATGTGGAAGCGGATGATATTATTATAATAGATATGGATGGAAATGTACTTGAAGGAGATAAAAAGCCATCTATGGAGACTTTTCTGCATCTTGGAATTTATAATGAGAGAGAGGACATAAATAGCATTGTACACTCGCATTCGCCATTTGCAACGGGTTTTTCAATGTCTGGTAATAAATTAAAGAGATTAGAAGGATTTGGACCTATTGAAACTCCTTACATTCCATACGTGAAGTATTCCACACCTGGAAGCGAGGAACTTGCTAAAGATACCGCTTTCATGATGAAAGACAACGACTCAGTGATCTTGAAAAATCACGGAACAGTTGCAGCAGGTGTTAATCTCGATGAAGCAACTCTCCTTGCTGAATTTATAGAAGACATTGCTAAAACACAGTATATTGCCCATACACTAAGTTTAAATCCGGATTAAATAATTAATAGACTTTTTAAACATTTATTCTAAATTCTTATTTTTAAAATTAACTGTAGTAAACAACATTTAAATGTTCATATTAATGATTTAAAAGGAGCAACCCTAAAATAAAACATGTTTTAAGGTGTTAAATTTAAAACCATTAAATATAACTTAGTTTTCACTGAGTAATCGTAATTATATATCTAAAAAGAATTTAATAATCTAACAATTTAAAATGAGCAGAGAACTGAAGGATAGTTCTCTGCCATGTGGAGTTAATTTAGTCATGCCTTTTGTGGTATTAAGTTCGCTCCATGTAGTATTCTATCTCTCGTAAATAATGACGGGTGAATTTGTGATATACAACAGTTAGGATCTACAGGATTGTTTTAAGTTCATTTCCCAATACCATACAATACATTGCATACTCCTTCTAATGTTGCCAGTACAACTCCACGCAAACCATTAACAATGGTTACAATTAGGGGTTTACAATTGGTGGATACATTTGTATTTATCTGTGGCGTGATTTCGCCATTAGATAATCGATCATCTGATGGGTCAGCAGTATAATTAGTATCTAATTTATTATCTAGACTTTCATTTAGCTGATCTGAATCAAATGGCTCACCATATTCTAATTCAAAGTCTAATTCAGTGACTATATAATATTCATCTCCATTTAGGTTTAATTCATCAATATTTTCTTCATTTGGCGGACTTGACATATCTGATTCATCAACAATGTAATCATTGACATCAGGTTTATCAATATAATCAACGTCTTCATATTGTGTATTTAATGTATCCAACGAATCAGTGCCATCATCATCAAATTCATCAGCACTATCATCGAATTGATATATACTTGCCAAGTTAACCACCAGATTATCATATTCATCAATGTAGTCACTGTCTTCACCTGGTATATCAAAGGAATCAACAGTGTAATCATCAGTTTCATCAGACCCATCATCCGAAGTATCTGCCAAATTTGAGGGATCAACAACAATATAATTGCCTATATAACCCTCATCATCGTATCCATCAATATAACCGCTGTCTTCATCTACCAGATCTGATGCATCAAATGAATTTATCATATCATCATTACCGGGGTCTGTTACTTGATATACATCACTAATATCACTATTAGGTTCTTTGATTGCTGTAGAAGTGACAGTTTGCTGATTTACAGAAGAATCTGCTGCAAATGTGGGTGCCACTCCCATCATCAAGATTATGAACAAAATTGCCATTAACATTTTCACATCATCACATCCAATTATAATAATTCATGATTTTGATTAATAAGTTTCATAGTATATAATCTTAACTATTTTAACGGTGTATTAATGGCTATTAATTGTTCTATCAAGGCAATATTGCTTTGAAATAATAAATAACATTTATATAAGATAAATTTTAAAAAATAATATGATTTTAACTGAATAAATAGAAACAAAGTCATATTATCCAAAATTTGAATTAAATATATTGGCATGAATTAGCAAAATAAAGTCTAAAATTTGGACTAAATATATGACAGAAATTAATGAATAAAGTCTAAAATTTGAATTAAATATAATGATAAGATTAAAAATAAAGTCCAAATTTTAGATTAATATATTATAAATTAACGGAATAGAATTCACATAAAATTGTTTAGCAGAACTTGATTTATCATGTAAATAGGATAGAAAAATAGCAAACTTAAAAATTAATTCACAGATTAAATTTCACTTTAAAACATCTTTCAAATTTTTTTTAATATAGCTCGGATAACAACCCTCTGTATTTAAAAGATATTTCATATTATGCAAAATGAGCTCCAATTACAAAAAAAGAAAAAATATCAGTAATATTAAGTTATCTACACTGATATCAATCAAAAGTAGTTAAAACATAGGTAAATATCTATTTAAAAGTAAATTCAGTCCCTAACAGACTCTAATTCGCTTAAAACGTTCCATATGAGAGTTCTTGCATGTATAGGGATATTTGGATCATTACTAATTTCGTCAAGTATTGAAATTACAGTACTTGCACGGATAGTAGGCTCTTCATCTTCTTTTGCCAATATATCCTTAGATTCCTCTGCTGCACGCCTAATATTCCTAGGAACGCTTGTATCTTCCATTATATGTTGTAATATCTGATTAACACGATTAAATGCCTCTTCATTCATAATGCGACCTCCATAATATTTTTAGATAAAAGAATTCATAAAATAATCTAACTATTATTTTTTATATTTGATAAATTAAAAACCTTTTGGTATTTCCATAATTAAATTGTTTTTTATTTGAATTTTAAAAATTTAAGATTTAATTTATGAACTTCATATTTAAAATATCATAGCCTATTTTATCATCACATAGCCTGAATTTTCTACTTAGTAGAATCCACAGCAATTGCTATAGTAACCCCATTAAATGATGTTTTTTTAAATATGAGTCTAGAACTCCTTCCAGCTGCTATCAAAGCAGCGGGTTCGCAAACTCCATAAATACCAAATTTTTTCTTAACAAAAGAAGATTTTGAATATCCTGAATAGTCAAAATTTTTTAATTCATCTAACGGAATTATTTCAAGTGGTATATTAAATTTAGAAACCACTTCAATTATTCCTTTCTCGTCTCTTTTCATTTCACCCGTTGAAATCACATCTATTCTTTCAACTGGTAATTTAAGAGTATCCATTGCACATCTAATTGCGATTTCAATGTTCTTTTTTGGGATATTCCTTCGTGCACCTATACCAACTACAAATCTCTTAGGTCTTAAAATAACTTCAATATCTTCAAATACTGCTTTAAAATCATTATTAGTTGATTTAAATATATTATATGAAGATTTAACCTGTGGATCATCTGAAATAAAACTAAATTTCTGTGGAATAAATAGCTCCGGAAATTCATCACTGACTAAAGCTGAATTTACACCTTTTATTTTTTCAGGGTTTTCAATATCTAAATAATACTTCTTTGCAAGCGAATCTATCCCTAATTTACAGTGGATATCGGTTGCAGTTGTTATAACTGGATCGGCACCTGTAATTTCTGCAATTTTTTTTGTAATTTCATTGGCACCGCCAAAATGGCCTGAGAGTAAGCTTATAACATGTTTTTCGGCATCATCCATGACTAAAACTGCAGGATCTTCCATTTTACTTCCAAGCAATCTGCATATATTTCTAACCATAATTCCAGTTGCCATTATACCAATTATACAATTATATTCGCCAAATACAAATTGCAGTGTTTTTTTAACGTTTTTATGAAATATATCAACACTAGTTATTGTAGGATCTTCCATAAGATTCTCTGAAATTTCAGCTGCAAGATCCTGAGAATTTTGGGTTATGGTAATTATGGCAATTTTCATTAGGCAACCTCAGTTTCATAAATCAGGGAATAACCTTAATAGAAGGACTATTACGTTTCAAATATTAAATATATTATTATTTGGTAATTATTGAACATATCATGAGCTCTGTAAATATCCTATTTACAGTTTAGAGTTATTAATACAATACATTTTGCTATTTAAAAATTTTGAAATAACTTAATTTCTAAATCATTTAGCAATAGTTTTACAATTTTAAGTTAATACTGGAATAAGTTTTGTTTTTTTAAAATCAAGTGTATTTATAACATTCATCCTAAAAAATAAATAAATTATATCTAAATTATCCTGTTATCAAGCACAAATAACATTTCTTGATACTTTTTTGAAATATAAAAAGAGTAAAGTATATTACATTTGTAAATAAATTTAATACCTAATGGAAAACGCATATGGGCAATTATAATTAAGAATCCCCAATCGAAATTTGTTTAAATTATGTCTTGGTGTATTCATGTACGTGATAATAATGGGTGGTGGAAGAGTAGGGCTTAACCTCGCATCCTTTTTAATTTCTGATGGACAAGATGTTACTCTAATTGAAAGTGATGAAGAGTTATGCTCAAAGGCCGCTTCAGAATTAGATGCCATGATTATCTGCGGAAATGGTACGGATACAAAAACATTAGAAGAAGCAGATATAAAAAGTGCAGATGTTTTTGTGGCAACTGCAGGAAATGATGAAACAAATTTGTTAGCCTGTATTCTTGTTAAAGATTACAATGTTCCCAAAATTATTACCAGAATAAGCGATCATACCCATGCAAAAGCATTCAAAAACGCAGGTATTGACTTTGCCATAAGTCCAGAGCTTACTGCAGCCAGTTACCTTGAAAAAATAATATTACGGCCAAAAATAGCAGATTTAGTGGTCTTAGGAAAAGGAGATGCTGAATTACTTGATGTTAGTGTAGAAAACAGCAAGGTTATTGGTAAAAAAATAGGTGATATAAGTCCAACTAAAGATTATATCATAGTATCAGTACATGAAAATGGGAAAATAACAATCCCTATGATGGACACTGTTATTGAAAGAGGCTGTAAAATTTCAATCCTTGCAAAGACAGGCGCTATAAAAAAAATTATAGATTTATTCACGTAAACAGGCGAAAATATGTGCCGCATAATCTTTTAATAGAATAATCCCTAAAAATTAATATTACTATATTTTTAAATGATATAAACAAGTAAATAAACTTATAAAAAGAATTTAGGTATTAAATTATAGTAATGCCATAACAATCCCAAATACGACTGATGCAACTAAAATAAAGAGTAAAATTGTTATTTTAGTCAGTAAAACAGCTTCTGTAATTTTATCAGTTGTTAACGGACTTAAATCATCTCCAATTTTATAGTAACCTATTTTTTCAAGCTTAATATTAAGTGCACCTGCTGCTGCAGCCATTGAAAATCCTGAGTTTGGACTATCTGGTTTTCTTGCATCTCTTCTCATTATTTTATATGCATTTTTCCAATTTAACCTTAAAAACAGGGCTGCAGTTATAACAAGGATCCCTGTAATTCTTGCAGGTATAAAATTTAAAACATCATCTAACTTTGCAGGAAACCACCCTATTTTTATTTTTTCAGGTGTTTTATAACCCACCATAGCATCAAGTGTATTTATAACCCTGTATACAACTGCTCCAAGAACTCCAAATATAAATGCATAAAATAAAGGGGCTATAACAGAATCTGTAATGTTCTCTGTTAATGTTTCTACTGTCGCAGATATTAAATCTTCTTCATTAAGCTCCTTTGTGTTTCTACTTACAAGATATGACATGGATTGTCTCGCTTTTTCAATATTATGATCTATATCATTTTTCATATTCTCTGCAGAAGTTAATAGGGTCTTAATTGCAAATGTAGTTGATAGAATCACTGAGGAAACTAAGATGTAAATTATGTAATTGAATGCTGACAGATGGAGTAAGACATATGTTGCAAGTGTAAAAATCAGTGCAATGCAGAATGTTAGAATTATTCCAGAAATTTTACTTCGGTAGTTGATCAAATATTCCTTGAGGAGATCTATTAATCTTCCCATCCAGACTACAGGATGTATTTTTGTGGGCAGCTCGCCGAATATAACATCGATAATTAGTGCGATTATGATTATAAAGAGAGTTAGTTGAAGATACATGAAATTCCTCTAGATTATTATCAAATAAATTTTCATAAGTGAGTATAGATGTTCATCAAGAATCATTTTAAGATAAGATTTCATTAATGACTTTAAAATATTTCATTATAATAATATAATTATAACAGGAATATAATTGTCGCATTTTGCTTTTAGAAAAATTAAATTTGAATTTAGTTTATTAAATAAACAAAAAAATGTATTTTATACTTGAATATCAATTCTATCATATTAATTTAAAATTTTACATCAAAATTCAATTCCATTCATTTAAACCATTGATAAATTTTCACAATATTTGCATTTGAAAGGTACAACCTATATTTCAAGTGTAAATAATTCAAGCTGAATTTTACAGTTGAAAATAAACCGTTCAAACTAAGCTTAAATAAGTTGTTTTTATATTGAGTTGATTAAATTAAATCAAATGTTTCAAGCTAAGAATTTACACTTGAAAGTCTTTATAAGATCAAATTTAATAAAATCACCAAAATTACACTCAAAAGCCAACTGCGAAAGATTGAACCTGATAAAGCTGCTACACTTGAGATATAATTATCATCTATTTTTAAATGGATAAATTGCCAAATTTACACTTGAAACATAACTCTACTAATTTTAAAGGTCATATTTGAAAGTTTACACTTGAAATGCATCTATTCATCTTAATTCCAATAATTTTTGTTGATTTACATTTAAAAATTGGTCATTATATGATAAATATAACAAAAAGACTAAACTTACACTTGAAGCATAACTCAGCTCATTTCAACAGGTTTGTGGTGATTTTACACTTGAAAAATACTCGATCAACATAATCCAACAAAATATTACACTTAAATCTAATTATAATGCATTAAACCAAGTAATATTACTAACTTTACATTTAAATTCAACATTAGACTATAGATTATGGTTTTACATTTGAAAGCCAACTGTAGAAGATTGAACCTGATAAAACTGTTACACTTGAAATTTAATCATTATCTATTTTCAATTGATAAAACTGTTAAATTTACGTTGAGAAGCAACTGTTGATATCAAATTAAATAAAAGAGTTAAATTTACAATGGAAACAGGACCCTATTGGTTTTAGAGTTTATATCATAATTTTACACTTGAAATGTTTGTTATAACAAAATAAAATAAGAAAAATAGATTCAAATTAATTATATTTCATTAAACATTCCAGGTAGACAAATTTTAATATAATAAATAGATTTTTTAAGCATGGATTAAATATGGGTATACCATTGAAGTACGATTTTACATTTGAAATGCAAGTAGGTGTTAAAAAATGTCAAAAATTCAAAATAAAGTTCAAAAATGGCTCTCTGATGAAGGCCTTTTCAGACAAAAAGTTCCAGATGAAAACACAAATTTTCATTTTATAATAAATTACCCTGAAGGCCATGTATTAGATGTTATCCAACCAAAAGGAAAAGAGGACATGGTTTTAATTGCATGTGCAACTAACGTAAGTCCAGAACATCAAAACGAGATTAAAAAATTATCTAATAAAAAAAGAGAGGATTTTATATGGGATATAAGGTTCCTCTTGAATAATCAGTTTGTTGATTTCCAGCTTCAGCATCCAGATAATATTTTGCAGGATTTTGTAATTACAGAAGAAATTTTTGAAGACGGGTTAAACAAGGACAGGTTAATTTCAACTGTAAAAAAGATCTTCAGGGCAAAGCTACAGGGGATCTGGAAAATACAAAGAGAATTTGGACTTGGAGAAGAGGGGCAGGAAAGCATTCAGCAGGATAATATGTATGTATAATTATCAAACTTATTTTTAAAACATATAAATCCCTTATTTTTGATTTTAACATGCAAAATATGGAATACAACCCATAATATGTTTTTATATTTACTTATAACGTACAACATATCTATATAATTTATAAATACTTAATTCACATATTTTTATTGATTTTTTATTATATAACTTACAATTCATGGAAAAATATTGTAGCAATAAATAAAATGGATATTACACTTGAAATGTATGTCATGGAATTATTTATTAAAATAGAAACAATAAAAACACGATTAGTTGTTTATTACATGCTTGAAAATGTTACAGACCAGGAAACAATGACCTATCTAAAATCAAAATTAAAGTTATAAAGTAATATAGTTGAAATTATGGCCTTAAATTATAATATAATTTAATTTTGGCTGCTATCTGTCTTTATTAATTAAATTATAGTTTAAAATAAATTAGTGATAATATATAGTTGGAATCATAATTCAAAATTAACTATGAAATATTTTAGAATATATGTTAAGTTTAATATATGATAAAATAAGATACAGCTGAAATTACACTTAAAATACAAGATTATAATATAATTACAGTTGAAATTATAGTAAGATGTTTAAAACGTGAATAAATTTAAAAATATAATTATAAAAGCATTATTTTAACCAAATAATGGATTAAGTATAACAGTTATTTACAGTTGAAATTGTGGTCAAAAACAAAATAACCTAGGTATATTGCAAAAATAAGAAAATACAATTGAATTTCAGTTAAAATGTTTTAAATTAAACAAAATCTTAAATTTATTTATAAAAGTATAATTATGGAGTTAAACATTGGATTTAATGTTAAACAAGCGTTTGATAGAATACACCTGAAATGTAACTGGTTTAAGAGAGATCCAGTACCAAAAATATGTACAAAAAATGGATGATTATTTTTTAGATCATATATTACAAACCAAGACATGCATTTCAAGTGTAAATAATTTATTAAAAAGTAATTTTTAGTAAGTAAGACATGCATTTCAAGTGTATTATAGAATAAGCTTTGTAAAATTAAAATTTTTTATTGATTTTAATATCTTTTTTTCATAAAAGTGTTTTAAACAGATTATTGATTCCGGTGTAACATACATAATTAGCAATTTAACTAGCATAAAATCATTTTATAATCATTTTAAAGCAATCTATTTTATTATAGTATATTAACAGAGTAATGAGCTATAATAACCAAATTTGAAGTTTTTAAATTCTATAAAAATCTATATGATAAAAAATAAAATTAATTATCATGTTTAGATCATGTAAAGGCAGTATTATGACTTATTTAAAAATGAAATACGATATGATTAGTTTTTCAGGTAATTAAACTACATTTTACATTTGAAATGTATGTTATATTATATTCTAACAGTAATAAAATATTTAAATTAATTTAAAGCATTTTATAATGATAAAAAACTATCAAGTGAAATTAATTTTCAAATGGATTTATTTTAAAACATATATATAAATTTAAAGCATTTAAAATTAGTTATACGCATATAAATTAAGTTATATTCATTTAATTATAATATTATAGAGCTACATCTGTCAAATATAAAATTGATTTAATTGAGATTTATACCATGAATTATAACCTGATTTGGTCATAATATCACAAAAAGAATTGATATATCTAATTTTTACAATATGTATCTTTGATCTCAAATTAATTCAAATATTTTCTTATTTAAACTTGAGTTTGTATTGCTATGGATTATACAGTAAAATAATAGAGAATATTTATATTTTACAGAGCTGAAAATTATCATAATTGTATTTATAAATACTTAAAGTCTTTAAGCAGGAATTAAGCACCAGTATAAATTTAACAATTAGATTTACACATAAAATTTCTTTTTAAACATGAATTTATCAAAAAATTAACAACGCAAATTTACACTGGAAGTGTTGGTAATATGTTAAATATCAAAATCAAAGTTTTTAACATGATTTATACTGGATTAATAAAATATATTAATTGATTTTTTTTTATTTCATTAATAACAAGCGTTTCAAGTGTAAATTTGCAACAATATCTTTAAATATATGATAATTATATTTCCCCGGTGTAAAGTTATAATTATATCTGGAGATAAGTGCTAATTATGTTTCAAATGTAAAGCTGTAATTATATCTTTAAATAGGTGATAATCATATTTCAAGTGTAAATTTAACAGTTTTATCAATTGAAAATAGATAATGATTAAATTTCAAGTGTAACAGCTTTATCAGGTTCAAACTCTCTGCAGTTGATTTTCAAGTGTAAAATTATGCTATAAACTCTAAAACCAATAGGGTCCTGTTTCAACTGTAAATTTAACTCTTTTATTTAGTTTGATATCAATAGTTGATTCTCAAGTATAAATTAATAAAATTTATTCAAATTAAGTTGAATATATTAAGTAAATAACTGCAATTTAAAAATTTAAATAAATGAAGTTATATTTCAACTGTAACTGCAATGGTTTTAATAAGCAAGATAAAATTAAAATTAAGCCTTTTTTAATATTTAGTCAATTTAAAATATTTATTCCTAAATTATTATTCTGTATACTATTATAATCTTAAAATAATTCTTACAATGTATTTAAATGTAATTAAAACTAATATCAACGTTGAATTATGTATTTAATGTGTTTACTGCAATTGAAATAAATATTTCGCATGTTATATAACTTAAAGATCGTTTCAGTAGAAATTTGATGGACGACTCTACATAATTTAACTTACTTAAAATACAACTATATGACTTAATTTATTTTTAATTCAATATTTTCCAAATAATATTATTTTTTTTACCAATGAATAAAATACGTCTTTATGTACCATTTAAATTACAATTATAATTATTTTTAGGTAATTTATAATATTTTACATTTAATTACACTTGAAATACTTCTCTAAATCAAATAGAATCCATAGTTTAGATTTATATTTAAAATGTTCATCTATTTCAGTAGATTGCAGATCCGTAAATCAATGAAAAAAATTTTTCTGCCATTGATAAACTTAGAACTTTAAATTACACTTGAACTTTTACTGTTATATCAATAGACATAATTTAAAATTTTTCTTAGTGACACTTAACTCAATATATTTTGATTTGCACTGGAAATACTCGTTTATCAGCAATTCCAGATTTATTCTATTAATCTGTTTCCGGTTTTACATTTAAAATATATTTAATCAGATTCACAGTTTGGAATCACTTGAAATATTCTAATTGCAATAAAATTCAATTTGAAATTACATTTGAAATATTGCAGTTATTTTCAATAATATAGATTTATAATTTGAAATCACGTTTAAAATACATTATGTATAAACATAATTTCCATGATTTAAATAAGGTTATTATACTATTTTAAGTTTAAAATGACCTTTGAATGATTAAACTTAAAAATTTAACGATATTTTATATTAATATAACTTTATAATTGTTTTTTTTGAAAATACACCTTTGAAATACTCATAATTTTATAATTTAAACTTGTATTTGATTTGTCGTTTATATACTGTGAATTTATAATTAATCCTCAATCTACACTTGAAATCTTTATATCCAATCACTAGATCTATGGTTTAAAATTTACACTTGAAATTTTTATTTTCAATCATTAGATCCCTGCCTTGAAATTACAGTTGAAATATCACATATATTATGTTAATACTATGCTTATTTGACTTACACTTGAAGTCTATATCCAATCATTAACTTCCTGCTATAATTACACTTGAAATATCACGTGAATTTACATTATCCTAATTTTATCAATGATCATTGTGCATTTGATACAGTTGAAATGGCACTATGCATAAAATTTTCGCTAAATTGTGGAATCTAATGTTACACTTGAAATACATGTCCCTTACAAAATGATAAATTTCAAAATTATACTGGACTTGTTTAATTACACTTGAAACTTATGTCTCATTATCTCCACATTAAATTTGATCTAAAAAATCTATCAAAATTGCTTAAATTTGTTAAATATAACTTAAAATCGTTTCATTAGAAAAATATGCTTTTTAATTAATTATATTTTATTTTAAAGATAGTATAACCTAATTCGATAATTAATTAATACATTTATTTTTTTAATTATTACATTTAATTGGAGGTTCTTGCCTCAAAATGTTTTTTACACTTGAAATGCATGTCCCTTGTTAAAATGAAAATTTTAATTTCTAATTTGTTTACACTTGAAATGCATGTCTTTTTTTGAGGCTTTGTAATACTAATAAGAACGAATTTATTATTTTACACTTGAAATGCACCTCTCTCTTTGAACATTTATATTAGTTGAATGACAATCTAATTTATTAGAGAAAGATTTCAAGTGTATTGATATTTTTCGATCATTCTTTTGAAGCTTGAAGTATTATAAATTAAAAGCTTCTTTTAACGATAAATAAGTGGTCAGTATGAACATATTTGAAGAACTCGGTGAAAAAAATACGGTTTTTAAGTGCAAAAAATTTTTGGATCATAGATTTTTACCTGATAAATTACCTCACCGTGAAGAACAGATCCGATCTGTTGCTAAATATTGGATTGAAGCTTTAAACAGCGTTACTCCTCCCGATATAACTATTTACGGTAAGACAGGTACTGGAAAGACAGCGGTAGTTAAATTTGCAAAGAAACAATTATTACAGGTGGCGAAAGATAAAAACGTTAATGTAAGGGTAGAATATGTAAGATGTACTGATTACACAACTGAATATCAGGTTATAGCTCATTTATGTCAGCAAATGGGTCAGAACGTTCCGTACAGGGGTTGGACAAAAGCTGAAGTGATACAATCTTTCAGGAATCTTTTTAAAAAGAATGTGTTTGGAAAGGACCTTATTTTGATTATTCTTCTTGACGAAATAGATATATTATTGAAAAATGATGGTGATGGTCTTCTTTATACTCTTACAAGAACTGAAAACGTTGCAATTGCATCTATAAGCAACTATGTTGATTTTAAAAAATTCATAAAGCCAAGGGTAAAAAGCAGTTTACGTGATCGAGAAATTGTGTTCCCACCATACAACGCTCAACAACTTGTTGATATCTTAGAAGAAAGGGCAGCGTTATCTTTTATAGACAATGTTTTAAACGATGATGTGATTCCATTATGTGCAGCTCTTGCAGCAAAAGAGGAAGGAGATGCTAGATATGCTCTGGACCTTCTCAGGACTTCGGGCGAACTTGCAGATGAAAAGAATTCTGACATAGTTTTCGAAGATTATGTAAGAGAAGCAAAAGACCATATTGAGCATAATAAAGTCACTGATATTATAATGACTTTGCCAAGCCAGCAGCAGAAAGTTTTAGAATCATTACTTTACCTTACAAAGAGGAAAGAAGAAATAACATCTGGAAGACTCTATGAAGTTTATAAAGAAGTTTCTAAAGGAGATTCTGTGTCTTATAGGCGAATTTTTGACTTTATAAATGAATTAGAAATGTTAGGACTTATTTCAACTAAAACAATCTCCAGGGGTAGAGGTAGGGGAAGAACAAATATTATAGATTTACAATGTGAGATTAACCTTCTTGAAGATGCTATGTGGAGTGCATAATAAATCAAATAATATTATATTAAAATTAATTTTTGATTTTATGCCTGTTAGCGAAAAAATAATTCAATTGAATTATAACAGGTTCATTAAATTTAATTTTCACTTGAAATATATCTCCTTTAAATTTTGAAGTGTTTATTTTTTTAAATTAAATTTCTAAAAATAGTTGAGAATTATTTGACGTATATTCATTCAAAAATTAATTTTATCAATTATTCACAATTAAAAAAATTAAGTGATATTTTATTTTATCACCGACTTTAACAGGGCCATTCTAACAGGTACCCCATAAAAAGCCTGTTCAAAATATTTACCTTGAGGAGTATTATCGACATCGTGGGATATTTCATCAATTCTGGGCAGTGGATGCATTACAATAGCATCACTTCCTTCTAAAAGCTTTGAATTGATTGTATAAGCCCCTTTAATTTTTAAATATTCTGCAGGATCAGGGAACCGTTCCTTCTGGATTCTTGTCACGTACAGAACATCTGTTTTATTTAACACTTCGTGTATATTTTCGGTTTCATATACATCCACTCCACTTTTCCCGAGATCATGGAGAATTTCACGGGGCATTTTAAGCTCTTTTGGAGATACGAAGCTCACATCAACATCAAACTTTGCGAGTGCATATGCAAGAGAATGCACGGTTCTCCCATATTTTAGATCTCCAACGAGCGCAATGCGCAGATCATCAATTCTTCCTACAATACGTTTCATTGTATAAAGATCGAGCATTGTTTGAGTTGGATGCTGGCCAGCACCGTCTCCAGCATTTATTACAGGAACATCAACTATATTTGCAACAAAGCGTGCAGTTCCTTCCATGTTGTGCCTTATAACAAGCGCATCAGAATATTCTCCAACTATTCTTACGGTATCTGTTAAATTTTCACCTTTTGTTGCAGAACTTGTCCCGGCTTCTGCAAAACCAATAGTGCTGCCGCCTAACCGTTTCATTGCAGCTTCAAATGAAAGCCTTGTCCTTGTGGAAGGTTCGTAAAAAAGCATTCCAAGTAACTTCCCAGACAAGGCATTCGATGTTTTCACTGATCTGGCAATGGGTTCCATTTCTTCGGCTAGTTTTAGAATATATTCTATATCTTTTTTATCAAAGTCCCTTATTGAAATAATATCTTTTTGATTGAAGGCCATAAACACACCATAACTGACTTTTTAGATTACTATCAATGATTATAATCTATTTAATGTAACTAGATATCCTGTAATCCCATAGGAATCTAAATTAAAATATCCTTGTTTTCTTTAGATTCTAATTATATTTTAAGTTTATAGTGAATGACGTAACTTTTTAAACTTTTAGGTACTTAAATTCACGCTTATAAATTGAGGAAAATTTCTAATTTTCCGAAACATTCGAAGGCGAAGCTTTTGATGTTTGCAAATCGTAGCCTGAGAAAAATGCAAAGCATTTTTCGAACCAAAATTTTTGTTAAAAATTTTGATGGTTGAGGAAATCTATAATTTCCGAACATTCGAAAATTTTTTAAATTTTCGAAACCCCGAAAAAATAGAAAATTTTTTCAGAGGTTAAAGCACAAACAAATTATCTTATTAAATAGCGTCAAAAATATTTGGTCATTCATTATAGTTATACTATAAATTCCTTGCAAATGTCAAATACCCAGTATGACCTACAGCCCTTGTTTTAGGTCTAGTTCCCTTAGCTTTTACTTCAATTTCACGTAAAGTACATTCAACGGTATTTAAGTCTGAAAAACCGAATTTTTTAAGTACTTTATGAAGTATTTGAACCTGTTCAATGTAAGGGGCATAAGTTGCAATGTAGCCACCAATTTTAAGAGCACCTTTTGCATGTTCTACAACATCCCACGGCCTTGGTAAATCTAAAAATATTATATCCACATCTTTTTCACTGATTCCTTCAGTGATATCTCTGCATTTAATATGCACGTTCTCGAGACCGAAATTTTCCACGTTACGCTTTGCAATTTCTGCAAAATCTTCACGAATCTCATAGGAGTGAACTTTACCTTCTTTACCTACTATATTTCCAAAATGCAGTGCAGTGGCTCCAGCTCCAGTTCCAGCATCAATAACTCGATCACCAGAACCCATACCTGTAAATGCTGTTATGATCCCAATATCTTTGGAGAGAATAATTGAACATTTCCTTTCCATTAAATCGATATAATCATTGATATTTGCCTTTAAAACTTTAAATTCATGGCCTAAATGAGTTTTAAGTATATCTCCAGGTTTACCTGTTTCCATATCCTCTTTTGTTATAAAACCAAAGTTAGTGTGAAATTCTTCATCCCGGGCTATGTATTTTTTACCCCTTTCATCCATTAAAATGCGCAATATCTTCACTCCTGCTCTATTGTTTAATTTAAATTTAAGTTGATTAATCAATGGCTTGATAGATGATTGTTGGTATCAGTACTGTTTCTGAGTATTTACTTTTAAAACCTTAACAATCTATATTAACCTATTTTATAACTTTTCAGTACTATTATCAACGTCTCTCATTTCATACGCTTAATAAATAATATCTATTAGCTAACAAGTTTCTATAAGCGGGTAAATGGTGTTTATCTGCTTATTCATATATAGTCTAATGGGCGGTATCATTTATCTGATTCGTCTACTTCTATAAGCTTTTTAATTTTACTTCCGCCAATTTTTCTAAAACCTGAATTCACCACGTCGATTATGCTTTTAGCTATTTTATCTCCAATTCCTTCTACGGATTTAAGTTCTCCCTGTGATGCATTTATAATATTTTTCACAGATCCAAATTCATTGAGCAGTTTTTTAGCGGTGACAGGGCCAATATTGGGCAGTGATTCTACGATATAGAGCTGCTGCTCATATAAAGTAAGTGGTTTTTTCTCAGTTCTGACCTGTACTGGCGATTTTTCTTGTATCTGTTCTCTTATAGCAATTCTTAAAATCATTGCGGCAGTATCTTCTTCAGATCTGGTTGGAATTATAGGGATACCAAAATCAACAGCTATAGATGATAGAGCTCCTCTTATTGCATTTGGATTAAGGAGAGAAGAATAGAGATCATCTCCTTCTAATATAATTACAGGCTTTTTGAAATTTTCCACCAGTTCCTTTGCTTGTTTATAGAGCCGTTTGTCAATGATTGAACCTACAAAGTCTTTTGCCGTTTTTCGCTCGATTCCAACTTCGCCGCTCACCTGGTAATCAGCTACAGGAAGTGCTTTTACTTCAATAACTGCATCTAACTTATCAAGTTCGCGTAAAACCCTGGAATTACCTTCTCTTGAATCTGCATATATTAAAGGTTTTATAATTTTTTCTCCGTCTTTTTCTTCTTCACGGGGGAGCATTTTCACAATTTCATTTGGAGCTATATTTCGTTTAACCCTCTTAGATAGTTGTTTTTTCATCCGGTTTTCTTTATTAATACTTGTCCAGTAATACGCCTCATCTCTAGTACCTTTAGTAATTAAAATGTACATTTTACCTTTATTTTTCCTTCCTGTCCTTCCACGACGTTGTATCATTCTTATTTCTGATGGAACAGGTTCATAAAGAATTACGAGGTCAACAGCAGGTATGTCGATACCTTCCTCTGCAACGCTTGTGGATATTAAAACATCGTAAACACCCATTTTAAAGGCTTTAATTACTTCCTTCTGTTTTTTCTGGGTTAATCCTTTTTCACCTTCCTTTGAAGCCTGGCCAAAGAATTTTACTGCATTGATCCCCTCTTCACCGCATTTTTCATATATTCTATCTACAGTATCTCTAAACTGTGTGAAGACAATTATTTTAGAGTCCTTATTTTTAAGCTCTTTTTTTAGGATATCAGCGAGTAACTGGAGTTTAGGGTGCTCAATACCATTTTCATGAGCTTTCTTGGTTAGTTGAATTGCCTTTGAAAAATCGTCGTCCATGAGAAGGCCTTTAGCGGCTTTTGTCCTTTTCTTTTTAAGGCGGTCAAAGTATTTGTCAAGCGTGCTTATTCCCTGGGTTTCTAAGAGTTCAACAGCGTGCATTGCATTTATAACTGCAGTTAGAACTGAAACAGCATAATAACACTTTTTAGGTGGATTAGAACTCTGTGCAATCCTTTTTTGGGCAGCCCCTTTAGCTATTAAAACATCCTTTTTACCCATGTTCACCGACTTTATCACGCCCATTTTCTTAAGGGTATTCAGCCTTGCTTTTAATGTGGTGTCAATACATTTTTTTATTTCTTTGAGCTCTTCTGTAAGTTCAGTCTTAATCCATTTAACCTCTACTGGATTAAAGTATGGTGCAACGTCAGCATCTTCTTCGCTTTTAATGATCACATCATATATAAAGAGATTTTCGCATACTTCATTGATTTTATCTTCAACGGACCCTGGTGAAGCAGTAAGCCCAAGAACCAGGGGATTTTTACTTTGCTGCAGGTATTTACCCGCTAAATAAACATAAGAGTAAGATCCAACTCCTCTGTGGCATTCATCAAATACAATTAGTGAAACGTTTTCTAAGGAATATCTGGATGATATTAAGTCTGATTCTATAGTTTGGGGAGTTGCACATATGACCTGATGATCGTTCCATCTTTTAATACGTTCTTCAGGCTTCACATCACCAGTTAAGGATGTTGCAGGGATATTTAAAAATTCTCTGAAGCTTTCTTCGTGCTGAACAACAAGGGGTTTACTTGGTGCGAGAATAAGAACTTTTGAACCCTTGAAATTTTTGATCCTTTCCGCTGCAACTAAAACTGCTACTATTGTCTTTCCAAGTGCTGTAGGTGCTACTATCATTGTGTTTCCTTTTTTAAGCACATCTGCAGCTAGAAGTTGTTGATAAAGCCGTGATTCTATTTTTTGATCTTTGATTAGAGGGTGTTCTATCCACTTTTGCATGTTTTTATATTGGGTCTTGTAGTATAAAAAGTTCAATTTAAAATTAGATAACTGAAATTGAAGTATTAATTTCATCTATTAAAATCGTGAAATTAGAATTTTAGATAATTTAAATATTTAACAACTCTATTATTGCTTGCCATTACTTCAAAAGAGAAAGCATTTTTATATGGAAAGTTAATTCATAATTAAGAATAAGATGGGATTAGTTCAAACTTCTATTATATTATCTAAGGAGAAAATTTTATGAATATAGGAGATTATTATTCAAAATCAATTGAAAGTTTTAGGAGAAATTGGAAAATAAC
This sequence comes from Methanobacteriota archaeon, assembly GCA_023436175.1. Taxonomy (GTDB): domain Archaea; phylum Methanobacteriota; class Methanobacteria; order Methanobacteriales; family Methanobacteriaceae; genus Methanobacterium_D. The sequence goes on along the minus strand of JAEZKE010000147.1, from coordinate 23,595 downwards.
TGTGCCCTCGATAGTAGCTTCAATACTGACTATGATATTATTTATTGTGGCTTTTTTTGGGGTAATAGCAACCTTATTATCTAATTTGAGTATTATGGGGAATATTACACCTTCTATATTCTCTCAAATTAATTCAAATACGCTACTTATATCTGGCATGATTTTATTAATCATTGAGGTACTGATATTTATTATAAATGCATTTAAAACTGCTGCCACAGTTGGAATGGCTAAACAAATAATAATGGAAGGTTCTACAAGTCTTGATGGGGCATGGAAAAGTGGGATAAAATTTTTCCCTAAAATATTCGTGGTTTCAATTATAAAAACTATTTTGACAGCTATAATAGCTATACCGCTAATTTTGGGCTTTTATTTGCTTTTTAATAATGTTGTACTGGGTGGAATTTCAGTACTTTTAATTGGTTCCCTGGTATTCTTTATTGGATATATCTTAATTTCATTGGTATTTTTCCTGTTTAACCAGTCAATAGTTGTAGGCCAAAAATCGGTTATGGGCTCAATTAAAGAGAGTTATCATCTGTTCTGGAATAATAAACTAACTGTATTCCTGGTTGCACTTATTAATGCTGTTATTTCGTTGGGAATAGGTTTTATACTGGGAATTATTTTGACACCTTTAAGTGTGGTAGCTGGTCCACTTGCAACCCAGATTGCAGGGCTTTTAGTAGGTATAATACTCGTTCCTTATTTTGCACTGGTATTGACTTACATGTACATGGAATTAAAAATGGGTTTTCAGTGGATTAAAGGAGATGTAAAGGACCATATAGTGTCAACTGGAAAATAAGAAGTTTAAATAATTACAGTTTAAAAAGCGTGAGAAATAGAATATTCTTATATCTATTTCTTAACAATTTAATCCTTGAAATCAGCAAATGTACTATTTTATTTTTCAACAATCATATTCTCTAATTCATCGAAAACAACATCTAGTCCACACATGCTTGGCACGTAATTAGCTGCTTTAGCTGAATCTACTCCGATGACATCGAATCCGAGTTCTTCAATTGGTGCAACTACCATACATGTGTCGCATACCATTTTTCCACCTGCTTTTTCGATTATGTCAGTGTAACCCATTCTGTCTGCCGCAGCTTTCACTGAAATTGATGTACAAACCCACAGCTCGTTTTGAAGCTGTTTTCCATTTACCTTTTCTGCAATAATCTTGATTTCTTCGATGGATGCATGTGGGCATCCTAAGCATATTAAATCTGGTTTTTTACTGCTTGTTGAAAGTTTTTCTTTTGTTTCGTTGATTTCTTTTCTGCCAATGCTGATTTTTTCCAGATCACTGGTTTCCAGCCCTTCAAGTGCAAACTTGTATTCTGGTGTTAAATTCTCAACGTGGTAAAGTGCAACAGCACCTGATGAAGCAAGTGCAGCGCCTAAACTTTTCAAGTTATCTCTCTTTGAGGTGTTTTTAAATCTAAAATAAGGTACTCCATCACCTACAGCTTTCCCAATAATGTAACCAATAGCACCGTAATCTGTTCCTTCAATTCCAGTTTCAACTTCAACAATTAAATTAGCTTTCCTTTCTTCATCGAGATGATAGCCATATTCTGGGGTCTTTCCACAGATTGCAGCTGAAAGTGCTCCGGGCCCACCTTCTCTGTTTGTTTTAGCTCCGATTACTGAGTTCACATATGCTACAGCAGATGACTCAGACCATGCAATATGATCACCCCTCATGGGAACGTTTCCAACAAGATATGGAGTACAAGTACATGTGGTGGTTATATCCATCTTTCTGTAGGCTTCAATTATCTTTAACTGCCATTTGGTAAACTCATCTGAAAATCCAAGGTCTCTTCTATCCAGGTCAACGCCAGCTGGGTTTAAAGTTGATGGGACTATGACTTTGGCATCATGGGCCATGTCCTCTAAAAATTCTAAGCCTGCATCTCCGATTGTTTTATATGAAACTCCGGATATCTGTGCTGATGTTATGTTCACAAGTTTTTCAGCGTTGTATATATCGCCTAAAGCTACTAATATTTCCATACTTTTTTGAACTGAAGACCCATATTCGCCTTCGAGCATTTTTTCTTCTTGGGGTGTAAGGTACATAAAAATCACTAAAATTTTTAATTTATTAGCTTCAACTGGAAGCCAAATTGATTATTTTCTATGTCTAAATATCTTCAAGATTTATTTTGAATGTAATTTATTTTTATATTCATTTTAATTTAAATTAATCTATGCCCTCTGAAATTATGAAAATGAAATGAAGATATCCATTAAAGTAATGAAAAAATTAATGAAAATAGAAAAAGAATGTTATTTTGTATTGTATTTACAAAATAAGAAATTATTGTCTGATTTGAGTCCCAACTATCTCATCGACAATATCTGTGAAATTATCCATATCTTTAAAAGGCACCACTGCACCTGCAGCTATATTGTGACCTCCTCCAGCTCCATTGAAGCTTTTAGCAGCTTCACCAAGGGCATAACCGAGGTTTACGCCTTTTTTAATTAGATCCATACTGGTTCTTCCAGACACTTTTATTATGTTGTCCATCTTTGATATGGCAATCACTGGTTTATTTGGGTCTAAGATTTCAAGTTCAAGCCCTATGCTTGATATTGTCCCCATTAAACTTTTCCTGGCTTTATCTTCAGTGTAGATGTACTGAATGTTATCTAGTTGAACTGATCCTTCTTTTTTAATCCAGTCTATACCTTTAACCAGGCTGTCTCTGTATTTTTTGGCAAATGTTAAGCCTTCTTCAAGGGCATTCTCCCTTTCTCCGATGCAGATGCTCAGCCCAATGCCGTATTTTTTATTTTTACCACAGGCATCAAGAATTCTTGAATAATCTTCGATATTCCTTAAAGCAGGAGTTTCACTGGGTATACTGTAAACTTTGTCAAATATTTTAGGACTTATTTTAATGAGTTCCTCTTTTAACAGGTCTCTTTCTTCTTCCGCTAAATCATCGAACTTGATTCCATAAGATAATCCACGTTCCTCAAGGAATGCTTTAGCTCCTTCAGGGTCTCCAGAAATATTCTTTAAAGCAGGATTAAAAGTATATGAAAGTGCTTTATAGAGTGGTTCTTCCTTTTTGTAGGTTATTTTAAGGTCTTCATGTTCTTCTATTACGCCAGCGTTAAGACCTTCATCTAACATCATCTTGTTAACGCCTATGATTTCCTCACTGCACTGCATATCTCCATAAGCACCGACTAATGCAAGTCCTGCGAGCTTTACATTATCCATTCCACGGACAGTTAAATAAGAAACTCCGGAAGCACTTACATCTCGTGTTCCATCCATTCCAAAAAGATGCGGGTTTACATGGACTAAATTTTCATATTCCTTGTCTTGATCACTTAACACCTGGTGGTGGTCGGCAATTATTGAATCAGCTTTTAATTTAGTTATAAGATCAGGATATGCGCTTCCCATATCACAGAAAACGAATAATTTGTATCTTTCGTTCCTTAATTTTCTTACGAACTCTTCTTTGAGTCTTGGAACTATTGTGACATGGAATTTACCGCCTTGTTTAGAAATTGCGTTACACATTACTCCTGCAGCGGACAGTCCATCAGAATCATTGTGTGAGATTACTCTCACAACATGATCCTTTTCTATGTGCTCCTTTAAAAGGGAGCATGCTTCGTCAGCTCTATTTAACAAGTAATGCTGCGCTTCTTGGGTCATATCTCCATCCTTCAGGGAGTACACCTTCTCTTGTGTAGTATCTGACTAATCTTCTTATTTTAGATTCTATAATCCTTAAACCTCTTCTTGTGTGGAGGTCCTTCGGATTTTCTTCAAGGTGTTCCCTTATGTTTACGGCTCTTCTTATGAGGTTCATGAGGTCTTCAGGATATTCGAGGCCCTGGTCGTGTTTTTCAAGAATTTTGGTTATTTTCTGTCCAGTTATGAGTTTAACATCGGGGATTCCGTATTGGTCTCTTAATATTATTCCTATTTTACTTGTGGAGTTTCCTTCTTTTGTGAGTTTTAAAATTAACTCTTCTATTTCTTCGGTTGAGTATTCAACCCATTCAGGCTTAATTGCCATTAAAATCACCTCTTAATTATCTTAATTGAATTTTCAAATAGTTAGTCACCTGCAGCATGTTCATTTAGCCATGATGCAAATTTCTCAAGAGATCTTCTTCTGTGAGAAAATTCATTTTTTTCATCAGTTTTAAGCTCTCCAAAGGTCTTATCATATCCTTCTGGAATAAAAAGCGGATCGTAAGCAAATCCATAATTGCCCCGCTCTTTGTATGCAATATGTCCTGGAACAGCGCCTAAAAAAACCTCGGGCTCGGCTTTGGGTGTGCAGTAGCCAATAACCGACCTGAATTCGGCGTATCTGTCTTCAACATCATTCATGAGCTTTAAAATGCCTTTATTACCAAGCGTTTCCTGCACGTAGGACGAATAAGTCCCTGGAAACCAGTTTAAGGCTTTTATAAAAAGACCAGCATCTTCTACTATTGCCGGTCCTTGTAGTTTGCTTGCAGCATACTTCGCGCCAAATTTGGCCACGTCAACAAGCTCTCCCTGTACTTCAGGGTAGCCTAGATCTGTATGTTCAAGCTCTATGCCAAATTTTTCAAAAATTCCTTTGGCTTCTTTAACTTTGTGTTTGTTACCAGTTATAAAGTTTATGACTTTGACCACTTTTTACCATTCCACCTTGAATCCCATTGAATATTTTTATTTCTTTGAATCGATAATTAAATTTAACAAATTAGTATAAATTCTAAAACTTGTTTAAAATGAAATGTTAAACAAGCTCGAATGAAGTATTATCTGGGTTATAGCGTAAGTTTTTCCTTTTCTTTCGTCTGTCATATAGCTCGGTCTGCACGAGATCGGCCACTTTTTTATGGCTCTCAATGTACGCTTCCCAAACTGAAACGCACCATTTATAGATCATTTCATCTCGTTCCGGACCTCGCGGAGCATCAAGAACATCATAAACTGTAATATTACCTCTAGACGCAGCCAAATCAAATTTTGGCCATTCTTTTCTATGTTTCGCCAGTTTAACATGTGCTATTTGCACTTCTCTTCCTGTAAATCCCTTTTCTATATGCAGATAAAGGCCGATAAGGGCGAATGCAATGGTGATTGGTTTTGTATTTTCATCGGCGCACTGGGCTGCAAAGGCATCAACTGCATATTGATGGATAAACGAAGGATCTAGATGAGTTTGCGTGTAACAGGAAAGTTTGTAGAACATTTCCTGTTCAGGTTTTTCTAGTTTCATAGTCTTATCCCTTTATCTGACTGTAATTTTATACTGTGAAGATGGTAATTAATCCTGTCCTGTGTTGTTTACGGTGTACCTTCGTCTTCCCTCAATTTCATCAATTTTTTCAGCTATTTCTTCATAATCATCTGCAGTTTCATATCCTTTTAAAATTTCACTAAAGCATAAATCTGCTATTTCATAATGAATGCCGCCAATGGCTTTTTTAAATACTAAGAGGTCTACACCTTTATCTTCAACTAATTCTGAATTTTTTCCAAGTCCAAAGTCTATGAAAACTATGTTGTTGTCTTCTAAAATTAAATTTGATGTTGTGAGGTCTCCATGGATTATCCCGCAGTTGTGCAGCTTTGCTATATTTTCGCCAATTTTCCTTGAAATTACCTTTATTTCATCCAGGGAAGCATCTTCAAAAACATCTTTGATTATTCTTCCTTCGATTTTCTCTAAAACAAGGGCATGTTCTTTCCTGTTAATATCGTAGATAAGCGGAGTTTTGACTTCGCACATTTTGGCTTCGCCTAAAAGTTTTGCTTCTTTTTTAGTCCTCTTTTTCCTCAGGCGATGGTCAATTTCTGGGATCCTGTAGCTTTTTGGGACTCTCTGTTTAATAAAAGCATCATGATTTAGCCACTTATCAGTATAGAGGTTTGCTTCTGCACCTTTTTCTGCAATTTTTCCCGGTAAAACTAAGTGTTTTTTTGATTTATGCATCCAGGGAACGTCAACCTGGTCTGTCCTGTATTTTTGGATCACGGTTGTATCTTCTATTCCCTGTCTGAAACCATATTTATGCATCAACTGGCCCATCCAGGCAATCATAGCACCGTTATCTCCGCAGTACTTCATTGGTGGCATATAAAACTCTGCAAAGTGCTCTTCTGCCATTATACTTACCATTTCGCGCAGTCTGCTGTTTGCAGCAACCCCTCCGCACAGCAGGACTTCCTGTTTTTTGGTGTGTGCTAATGCTCTTTCTGTTACTTCCACAAGCATGGAGAAAGCAGTTTCCTGTAAACTGTAACATACATCATTTAACGGCGCTCCACCTTCGTATTTCCTTAAAGCGGCAGTTAGTAGACCTGAAAATGAAAGATCCATTCCTTTAACAGCATAGGGAAGTTTAATATATTCATTTGCTTTACCTGCAAGTTTCTCAACTTCTGGCCCGCCAGGGTATCCGAGGCCAACATCTCTTGCAAACTGGTCAAGACAGTTTCCTATAGCTATATCAAGGGTTTCTCCAAATACTCTGTATCTTGCAGACTCAAAAGCAATTACCTGGGTATTTCCTCCGCTTACATAGAGTGAAACAGGGTCTTCTGCGCCAGTTGTAAGTTTTCCAATTTCAACATGACCTATGCAGTGATTTACACCAATTATAGGTACATTCAGTGAAAGTGCAAGGGATCTTGCAGCAGTTGCAGTGGTTCTAAGCCCTGGTCCAAGACCGGGGCCACGAGAAAAAGCAACTAAGTCTATATCTTCTATATTAAGATCTGCTTCTTTAAGGGCATCTTTTATTAAAGGAACTATTGCAGCAGCATGATGTTCTGCAGCTTCACGTGGGTGAATACCTCCACTTTCTGGAATCAGTGGATTTCCACACGATGCGAGGATATTACCCTCACTGTCAACGATTCCAACTCCTGTTTTTTCTGCGGTTCCTTCTATTCCAATACAAATCAATTATATCACGTCGATAAGTTTAATAAGTTAGGTTTACTTCTATAATCAGTTATATTTAGCTTTAAAGGATTGTCTAATAGTTTATAAATAATTGTACTTTTTTAGATATCTAAAAATAGTATTGGATCTGTGATTAAATAATTTTTTAGTTTTTCTAATATTCAATTTGTATTATGTCCTATACTTTGCTAAATCATTTATAATTTGATAAATATTGCATGGTGATTATTGTTAGCTGTATCATCATTTAAACTTGGATTTAGCGCTTTATATACGCTTTATTTAAAATTAAAAGATTTTTTAATTATCATAATTTTGTTGGTTACACTTGAAATGAATGTCTTTTGCAAATTTCAAAAATTTTTTAGCTAATTTTTAATTTAATACATTTTGAAATTTTGTATTTAAAATCACATTGAATTTAATACATTATCATTCACAAACTTGATCTTATGTGATTTTTTTATAAGGATTTTATGATGTTTAAATATGGTTTTTTTAATTATAAAATATTAAATACATAATCACAGGCTTTTTTTATACTTATTTAAATAAATAATTTATAATATATATTTTTTATTTAATTTATAATGTTTAAAATTATTTTAGTTTAAAATAATGCTTTATATTTACAATATGCATTAAATTTGATCTACTATTGTTCTTATTTTAGCTAACAATACTGAAAAAGATCAAATATACCATTAAATGTGAAAAACATCACTAAAATGATCAAAAAGTTTTTATATTCATGGGATAATAATCATCTGTGTGAATTAGAGCTTATGTTCAATTGAATATAAGCACACAGGCATAAAGGAGGTGAAAAAGTGCGAAAAATAGGAAAACACTTAATACTTCTTACACTCGCAATTCTTTTTACACTGACTATCGTTGGAGCTGTTTCAGCTGATGATGGAGATACAAATTTGGTAGTTACTTCTCCCGTTAGTGGAGCACAAGGTGGAACTGTAACTCTTTCTGCCACATTAACACGTGATCGATATAATGGTGGTTGGGAGAAGTATAATGGCCAGCGCGTGTATTTTTATGTTGATGGTCAGTTGGTAGGTTCTGATAATACCAATGCTCAAGGTGTAGCATCTGTTGATTATCATATCCCGGCTGATTCAACCCCTGGATCTCATACAATAAGGGCTGAATTTGGTGGTAATGGTCCTTATGACCCTGCTACAGGGTATGGCACTTTGACTGTTACAGCATCAAATCATGCTCCTGTTGCTAGTGATGATTCTAAGATCATTAATGAAGATAATAGTGCAACTGGCCAAATCAGTGCTAGCGATGCTGATGGTGATGCATTGACCTATACTCCTGCAACTGGTATTGATGGTCCTCAGCATGGTACTGTAAACCTTAATTCTGCGACTGGAACTTGGACTTACAATCCAACTGCAAATTGGTATGGTACTGACAGTTTCAAAGTAATCGTTAGCGACGGTAAAGGTGGATCTGACACAGCAACTGTAACTATTACTGTTAATTCAGTAAATGACAACCCTGTAGCTAATAATGATGCTGCAACCATTAATGAGGATGGTTCGGTCTTTATTAATGTAAGGGGTAATGACTTTGACGTGGATGGAGACTCATTAACTATTACTGGTGTCACTCAAGCTGATTATGGTACTGCATCCATTGTTAATGGAAATGTCTTTTACAAACCAAATAGCAACTGGCATGGTACTGACAGTTTCACGTATACTGTAAGTGATGGTCATGGTGGATTTGCTACAGCAACTGTAACTATTACTGTTACTGCGGTAAATGATGCTCCTACAGTTGATGGCTATGATGTTACTACTCAAGAGGATACTGATGCTACTGGTAAAGTTACTGGTAGTGATGTTGATGGTGATTCATTAACTTACTCTTTAGGAGCTTCTCCATCTCAGGGTACTGTAGTTGTTAATCCGGATGGAAGTTGGACTTATACTCCAAATCCGAATTGGTCCGGTACTGATAGTTTCACAGTAACTGTTAGTGATAATCTTGCTACAGCTACAAGTACTGTAACTATTCATGTTACTGCTGTAAATGATGCGCCAACAGTTCCTAATTATAATGTAAACACTGATGAAGATACTTCAACTGGAGGTACTGTAGTTGGTAGTGATGTTGATGGTGATTCGTTAACTTACTCTAAGGATACTGATCCCGCCCATGGTACTGTGACTGTTAATCCGGATGGAACTTGGACTTACACTCCATTTGCTAATTATCATGGTACTGACAGTTTTACAGTGCTTGTTAGTGATGGTCATGGTGGATCAATCCTAAGTACAGTTAATATCAACGTTATTTCAGTGAATGATGCTCCTGCAGCTACTGATTATGATAAAAGTACTCCTGAGGATACTCCGATCATTGGTAATGTAATTGGTAGTGATGTTGATGGTGATTCATTGACTTACTCTTTAGGAACTCCTGCAGTTCATGGTACTGTAATCGTTAATCCGGATGGGTCTACAAGTTACACTCCATTTGGTAATTATAACGGTCCAGATAGTTTCACTTACATTGTAAGCGACGGTACTTTAACAGCTACAGGTACTGTTCTTATCACTGTTACTCCAGTGAATGATGCTCCTACAGTTGGTAATTATGATGTTACTACTCCTGAGGATACTTCAACTGGAGGTACTGTGGTTGGTAGTGATGTTGATAGTTCATTGACTTATTTTTTAGGAACTCCTGCGTCTCAGGGTGCTATGGTTGTTAATCCGGATGGAAGTTGGACTTATACTCCAAATCCGAATTGGTCCGGTACTGATACTTTCACTGTAACTGTTAGCGATGGTACTTTAACAGCTATAAGTACTGTAACTATTCATGTTACTGCAGTGAATGATGTTCCTACAGTTACTGGTGATTCTCAGACTATTCCTGAAGATACTCCTGTATCTGGTGGCGTAACTGGTACTGATGTCGATACTGGTGATTCATTAACTTACACTCTTGGAACTGGTGGTGATGCTCCTCAGCATGGTACTGTAAACCTTAATACTGCAACTGGAGCTTATACTTACACTCCAGAAGCGAATTGGCATGGTACTGACAGTTTCAAAGTAATCGTTAGTGACGGTCATGGTGGATTTGCTACAGCAACTGTAACTATTACTGTTAATTCAGTGAATGATGCTCCTGTGGCTAATGATGATTCTAAAACCATTGATGAAGATCACACTGCAACAGGTACAGTGACTGGTAGTGATATTGAGGGGGATTCATTAACCTATTCTAAAGAAAGTGATCCTGCTCATGGTACTGTAACTGTTAATGCTGATGGAAGTTACACTTATACTCCATTTGCTAATTACCACGGTACTGATAGTTTTACAGTGCTTGTTAGTGACGGTCATGGTGGATTTGACACTGCTACCGTATCTATTACTGTTTCTGCGGTAAATGATGCTCCTACAGTTGGTAATCACGATGTTGCTACTCCTGAAGATACTCCTATATCTGGTAGTGTAACTGGTAATGATATTGACGGTGACTCATTAACCTATGCTAAAGGAAGTGATCCTGTTCACGGTACTGTGAGTGTTAATCCGGATGGAACTTGGACTTATACTCCATTTGCTAATTACCACGGTACTGATAGTTTCACAGTAACAGTTAGCGATGGTCATGGAGGATTTGCCACTGCTACAGTATTTATCACTGTTAATTCAGTGAATGATGCTCCTGTGGCTAATGATGATTCTAAAACTATTGATGAGGATCATACTGCGACTGGTCAGGTAACAGCTACTGATATTGATGGTGATTCATTGACTTACACTTTGGGTACTGAACCTGTTCATGGTACTGTAACCGTTAATTCGAATGGTAGTTACACTTACACTCCGAATGGCAACTGGTTTGGTACTGATAGTTTCAAAGTACTTGTTAGTGACGGTAACGGTGGATTTGACATTGCTACTGTAACTATTACTGTTAATTCAGTGAATGATGCTCCAATAGCTACTGGTGACTCTAAGACTACTCCTGAGGATACTAGTGTATCTGGTATCGTATCTGGTAGTGATGTTGATGGTGATTCTTTGGCTTATGCTAAAGATACTAATCCAGCTCATGGTTCTGTGACTGTTAATCTGGATGGAACTTGGACTTACACTCCGAATGGCAACTGGTTTGGTACTGATAGTTTCACAGTGCTCGTTAGCGATGGTAACGGTGGATTTGACATTGTGACAGTGACTATTACTGTTAATTCAGTAAATGATGTTCCTGTAGCTAATGATGATTCTAAAACCATTGATGAGGATACCACTGCTACTGGCCAGATAACTGGTAGTGATATTGATGGCGATTCATTAACTTACACTAAAGGAACTGATCCTGTTCATGGTTCTGTGACTGTTAATGCGGATGGTACATATACTTACACTCCATTTGCTAACTATAACGGTTCTGATAGTTTCACAGTGCTTGTCAGTGATGGTAAAGGTGGTTTAGCCACTGCTACTGTAACTATAACTGTTAATCCTGTAAATGACGCGGATGTGTACGTTAAAACTTCTATAAGTAAGACTAAACTTCTCATTGGCGAAAATACTGTGATTACAGTTAAAGTTGGTAACAATGGACCAGATTCTGCCCAAAATGTCGTTGTAACTTACAAAATACCCGAAGGTATGGCTTTCGTGGGCTTAACATACGAAGCAGGTTATCCTGCACCAGTATATGACTCTGCAACCCGTACCGTAACATGGAATCTTGGAGACCTTGGAATCATTGATCCTTGGATGAAGGTCGTATTGTATGCTGATGAAACTGGTGCAGCTACTAACGCGGCTAATGTAGTTACAGACACATTTGATCCATTTGAATCGAATAATTTGGCAAGTATAATTGTTGATGTGCAAAACACTGTACCTGAACAGCCATCCGTGCCTGAAGCAAATGCGGCTAGCAAAACCAAAACAATTCCATTACAGCATACTGGACTACCTCTTGCCGGATTTGTATTGGCTGCACTTGCAATAGCTGGCGGATTAATACCAAAAAGGAAAAATTAGTTGGGATTAACCATCCCCTTTCTTTTATTTTAAACTGTACAATTAATTCACTTTATCTACTGAATTTATTGAATGGCTATTTTTAATGAATACTTTTGCTATAATATTTTTATATCTGAACTTAAAGATACAATGCAATAAGTGAATGTCCTTGGTGAATATAATGAAAACTTTATCAGATAGGGTAATTTCAAATTCAGATACTCCAAATAAAAATATAAAATGCTATGGTTCATCAAAAATTATAGATGAATTAAAGGCAAAAGATACTTTATTTTTATGTGTAATATCAACTACAAAAACATCCAATATCCCTGGAATAACAGGAGCAGGCGCTACACCTGAACTCACTGAATATACTCCTGCTGCAGATTTAGAACTTGTAATATGTGGAGAACCAAGATGCTTGCCAGAGATCCCACAAACCGTAGTTGAGGGGGCAGCTGCCCCGACACCTGCTGTAATAACAAAAGCATGTCTCGAACTTGCAGATATTCCTATATTAGTGGCTGATGCTGGTGCCGGAATAAAACCTGATATTCCTTACATTAAATTAGGTGATGAACCTGGAAAAGACATAAGGACTGGAGATGCCGTTTCAAATGCAAGGGAAATATTTGAAAAGGGAATGTTACTTGGAAAAACTTTATCAAAATTAACTGATCATCTTGTAGTTGGGGAAAGTACTCCTGCAGGGACAACAACTGCTTTAGGAGTTTTAACCGCCCTTGGCTATGATGCAAAACAGAAAGTAAGCGGAAGTATGCCTGAAAATCCTCATAATTTAAAATATGAAGCGGTACTTGAAGGTCTTAAAGCTGCAGGATATGGAGAAGGGGAAATTGTAGAAGATGCTCTAAAAGCTGTTGAAATCATTGGAGATCCAACCATTCCTGCTGTGGCGGGGATTGTGATGGGTTCTTCTATACCGATTGTACTTGCTGGAGGTACACAGATGACAGCAGTGTGCTCTGTTATTAAAGGCATTGATCCTGAATTTGATTTCTCTAATTTATGTATTGTAACAACTGTTTTTGTTGCAGAAGATGAAACTGCAGATATTAATCAATTAACTAATCAGGTTGCCGATATCGATATTTTTGCAGTTGATCCCGAATTTGAAAAATCTTCAGTTGCAGGGCTTAAATGTTACTTGGATGGTTCAGTAAAGGAAGGTGTAGGTGCTGGCGGGGCAATGATGGCTGCAATACTTAAAGATATTCCTATAGAAAATATAAGATTGAAGATTGAAGATTTATGTGATAAAATCTTTTAAAAAACATAATTAACATGACGGAATATGAAGATTTAAATAAAAGGGTTTTAGAATGTTTAAAACATGTTTTACCGACTAAATACTCTTCTATAATTTTTACACTCAAAAAATCGGAGATTTTTTGGTGTTTGAAAATTGAAGATTTTCAACTGTAAAAACATTTGGTTTTTACATGCCCCAAATACGTTGTGTTTGAGGGTTTTCTTTTATGTATCTGGTTTGGTATTTGCAATATTAAATCCTCAGTCTGCGGCATCTTCTTTTTATTATGGGTTTTTCCTTGGAATTATGAAAGTTAAAATACAGTTACCTGAGATTATTTCATTAAATTATCTTTTTAATCAGTTTATTTATTATTTAGGTACTGTTTCATTTGGTATTTTCTTAAATAATATTACATTATCTGTTTTATGTGTTTTTACGGGAGTTGCCATAATTCCTGTTATTTTAGTAGGTCTTTTCTCATTTTCAGGATCTCTTACAGGCATGCTCATAATGAAATTTGGTATTTTTAAAGCTGTTTTGATATTTTTGGGTTCTTTTCATTTACTTTTAGAAATTTTAGTTGCTCTTTTAGCAATAGATGCGTTCTTAAAATTTTATGGATCCTTTGCAAGTGCGGTATTGAAACATGATATCGTTGGATTTAAAACAGGCATCAAAAATGAGTTTTTACCTTTGATCTTAAAAATTATCATAGTTTTAGCTATTGCTGCCCTTTTAGAGGTATTTTGGAGTACATGGTGGGTCTATATACTTACAAATCATTATATTTCATGGTATGATTTCTATTTTGGTGTTCGTTCTATTTTTGTAAACTGAATTTTGTAGACGGAAAGTTTTAAATATCACTTATGTTAGAATTATATAACATGATGTTATGAATTTCTAACATTATGTTTGAAATAAATAACTTAAAGATTGATGGATGTGTGAATATGGAAACAGAATTTAATTATTACTGGGGTTCGTTAGGTATCTTAGGCTTAATGGGGTATGTGCTGGAAAATCCAATATACTACGTGTTTTTTGCATTCTTTTTGTTCTTTTTAGCGCCTGTTTTTAATAAATTAAGAAACACAAAAAGTGACAAAAACAGTAAAAGTAAATTTAGTAATTATGATATGTACAATGTAAGTATATGGTTTGGATCAGTAGCTTTAATGCTTTCTGGGCTTATAATGGTAGTTACAAATACTATGAGTGACCTGTTGGCAGTTATCCTCCTTCTGGGCATAATGGCGTTGATGACCAATTTCTTCACCTTCGTTGGAATGGATGAGAAAGCTCGAGATGAACGGTTAAGAAAAATAGGGACATTTGCAGCGACTTATTCATGGTACATAACTTTAATATTTGTTACTTTCCTTGTACTAAATATGTACTGGGGGCAAAATATACATAATCCAATTGAATTAATGGGAGTGACTATTTTTGTCATGGTATCTACAATGCTTATAGCTAATACCGTTTTAGGCCGTAAAGGAGACATAGAATAAGTGGGATATATGAAAACAAGAATAAAAGAATTCAGAGCTAAATACAATTTAACACAGGCAGAACTCGCTGAAAAAGTTGGTGTCAGGAGAGAAACCATTGTATTCCTTGAAAAGGGCAAATATAATCCTTCACTTAAATTAGCTCATGATATCGCATTGGTTTTAAATACTACAATCGATGAACTGTTTATTTTTGATGAAGACAAGATTTCAAGGGATTAATTTAAAAAATTAGAAAAAAAAGAAAGTAGTTTCTATAAATGGTAGATATAGCCTAAAATTATTGCTAGAGGACCTATTATCCAGCAGTAGTAAGCAAATGGAAGTAAATTCCTTTCCTTTATTAATTTTAACATAAATTTTACTGCCAGGTAACCGCTTATAATTGCAGCTATAAAACCAGCTATGGCAGCTACACTGCCAATATCCATTAAAGAACCAATATCTTTAGCTTGCACGAGTGCTGCTCCTAATATCGCAGGTATGGATAGTAAGAAACTATAACGTGCTGCTAATTCTCTTTCAACCCCTAAAAATAGTCCTGTGGAAATTGTAGCTCCAGAACGGGATATTCCTGGGGCTATAGCAAATGCCTGAGCAATACCAATTATTATAGAGTTTTTAAGACTCATTTCTTTTAAGCTTGTTTTATTGTTGATTTTTCGGGATATCATCTCTGATCCCCAGAGTAAGAATCCAGTTATAATTAAAAATACTCCTACAATAGTTACACTGTTGAATAAGCTTTCGAAGCTTGATTTAAAGAGAATTCCAGCTAATCCTGCAGGTATAGTACCAATTATTACAAACCATGCTAGTTTTTTGAATTGATCTTCTTGCAGACCCTTGCGGAACTGACCTCGGGGTATATCTAACAAGCTAGAGAAAAATGACTTGAACATGTTTACTATATCATTCCAGAAATAAGCCACCACAGCTATCAGTGTTCCAATATGTAAAAGTGTATCATAGGCTAAACTTGAACTGGTTCCAATGATGTAAGGCACAAATACCAGGTGAGCTGAGCTGCTTACAGGTAGGAATTCTGTTAATCCCTGAACAATTCCTAGAATTAATGCTTGAATTATATCCATTTTATCACCAAAATATTAAATTTACATATAAATTCAGTTAAAATTATTATTAATTTAAACTGCATTTTAACTCGTGTAACTTTATAATAATGACTTAATATACATTATCCTCATAAAAATAAATATAAAATCTTTATTGGGGCATAATTTTAACTGTTAGCACCGTTTTATATTTAAAATAAATGAATCAAGCAGTGATTTAATGAAGAAATGGATTTTAACATTGACTATTTTAGCTTTGATAGTTACCACATCTGGTTGTACAACTAACCAAACTCAACCCTCAAACAAAACTTATTCTGCAAATGATTTATCATTTCTTTATCCTGGAGACTGGAGTGAATTAGATAAAACTGCTTATCAAAGTGTTTTGGATGATAAAGGTGAATTATTAGCAGTAGTAGGTGATGGATCTAACTATGTATTTGGTATTGCCCGGCTTAATAATGTGAAAAACCAGAAATATGTCACACTAAATGACTTAGTGGTAAATTATAATTCTACGCTCAAAAATAATGGTACAGAATATGTATCGGAAGGGCCTGTAGTTGCAGGAGGCGTTAATGGATATGAAATAACTGTAAAAGCTTCAGAGAATTATTTTTCAGGCATTTTATTCATTAAAAATGGCACTGGTTATTTAGCAGTCTTTCAATCCTCTAATAACGATCAAAAAATGTTTAATCAAATAATGGACACTCTTAAAATCTATTAATTTATTGATTATAGTTTTAAAT
The DNA here is from genome assembly GCA_023436175.1 of Methanobacteriota archaeon. GTDB lineage: Archaea > Methanobacteriota > Methanobacteria > Methanobacteriales > Methanobacteriaceae > Methanobacterium_D. The sequence goes on along the minus strand of JAEZKE010000147.1, from coordinate 6,979 downwards.
TTGGAATTTAATTTAAAAAATACCATTATAAGTTATCATTTTTAAGTTTTAACTTGGAACTTATAACTTCTTACTAACCAACTTTTAACATATTATCCTTATAACTTAGAACTTATAAGTTTTAACTCATCTATTTCTATTATATTTTATAGACTAAAATTTGGAATTTCAGTATAATTTCAATTCATCATGAAATAATGTTATCCCTCATGACTAAATAATAAAAAGAAGTTATTAAAGTTATAACTTATAACAAATAACTTAGATCTTATAACTTTTAATTAAAAAACCAGTTAAAAAGCTTAAAATCAAAAATATTCAATTTTCGCGTGTTTAAAAAAAGCAGTATAAGTTCTAAGTTATAACTTATACTGAAGATTATATTTAAATCAACCAATTTCAACTGATTACTCTATAAAAGTCAGCCAGCCGTGTGCATCGTCATCGGTTCCTTCAACGATGTTGAAGAATTTGGTCTGTAACTTTTCTGTAATTTCGCCTCGTTTTCCACTTCCAACTTTTATCCTGTCAACGGATTTGATTGGAGTGACTTCGGCGGCTGTACCTGTTAAGAAAATTTCATCTGCAAGATAGAGCATTTCCCTTGGAATAGGTTCTTCATTCACTTTAATTCCCATGTCTTCGGCTAATTTAATTATAGAATCCCTTGTGATTCCAGAAAGTAGAGATACAGAAGTGTGTGGAGTATAAAGTTCACCATCTTTAACTAAAAATACATTTTCACCACTTCCTTCACTAACTGTTCCATGGTAATCTAACATTATTGCCTCATCAAAACCATTCATTACAGATTCCATCTTTGCCAGTTGAGAATTCATATAGTTGGCCCCTGCCTTTGCCATATTAGGAAGTGTATTTGGCGCCATTCGCCTCCATGTGGAGACACCTATATCAACACCATTTTCAATAGCTTCATCACCGAGATATTTTCCCCATTCCCATGCCGCAATTACAGTATCAACAGGGCAGTTTAAGGGATAAACACCTAGTTCTTTGTATCCTCTAAACGCAATAGGCCTTATATAACAATCTTTTAAATTGTTGACTTTTATTGTCTCAATTATAGCGTCACATACTTCATCTACCGTATATGGTATTTCCATTCTGTAGATCTTTCCAGAATTAAACAATCTTTCAACGTGTTCACGCAAACGCAAGATAGCAGAGCCTTTTTTTGTATTGTAACATCTTATGCCCTCAAATACGCTTGAACCATAGTGGACAACGTGAGATAGAACATGTATATTTGCGTCTTTCCAGTTAACGAGTTCACCGTTAAACCATATTTTTCCAGTTTCATCAAAAGCCATTGTTATCCCTCTTTAAACTTTGATTAATTTATAAAATCAATTTATTACTCCTAAATCATGTTCAGGATAGTAAATTTAATTTATTTTTGTATATCTGGAATATTTATTGATATTGTATAATAAAATGTAGGATGTAAAAATTTAGTAAATAATTTAAATTAATTGGGAAAACTTTATATAGGAACAAAGCTTAAATTTCATTTTCCAGAGTTTATATCTCGATACTCTTTATGGAAAAAGTTTATATACCTTACCGAACAATACTCAAAAATACTTAACAGGGCCGGTGGTCTAGGGGTATGATACCTCGCTTACAACGAGGTGATCACGAGTTCGAATCTCGTCCGGCCCATTAGAATAAACTAACTATTTTTACAGCATTAATTTAGCAAAATTTAATTTTTGGTGTATCAACAATTTATTAATGTTCCAGTATTTTATTAAAAAATTAGGCTAATTATTAAGACTTTAAATGGTTAAAAAAAGTTTTACAAGAAGATTAATACGATGTATATAATCAGGGTCACGAAAAATACTGTACTTCCTCTTATTAATGTAACAGTTAAATTCCTTTCTACAGCCATTACTATTCCATAGGACAGCACAGCAGAAACAAAAATTCTTAAAATTCCTAAAAGAGCTTTATTTGGTGTTATAAGATAAGTTATAAGTGTTGAAACTGCCAATACAATTATGATAAGTGCTATCGGATTGCTTAATAATGTTTTACCCCATTTTTGCAGGTTTTTAGACATGTCACTGTTTGACACGTTACGTTTTCTTCCAGCAAGTGAACCTTTTCTGTTTCGACTTAAAAATGAGCTGCCTGCAGAATCAGAGGGAAAATCATAATCTTCATCGTCACTCTCTTGATCAACATCATCGGTTTCATAAGTTTTTGCACTTTTATTGGAAAATGATTTGGCTATGTTCATTAATTCATCTTTATCTATGAGATTGATATTTCTACCATTTGCATAACTCAGGGCATTATCTGAAAAAGTTGAGGTTGTAATGACTATTACCTTGGACGCTTGAAGTGTTTTTGCTACCATTTCCATTTCTTTAAGCACATCTAAACCTACTTTCCACCTTTCTTCATAATTTTTACATGTTACTACTACTCCAATATCTCCTAAAACAGTAGGTAAAATTCCGTATATATCTACAAGGTGTTTCGATGTCTTAAAGTATTTATGGACTTTAAATCCAGATTTTTCCATGATTTTAGCTACAAAATCGACTAATCTATTTTTTTCCAACTTTCTCACCCTTGAATTGGAGATATTCAATTATATTAGATGTATCAATGTTTTATAAATGATTTATCTTTCCGTATTTTCATTATTTAATATGTTGTATTTACTTTTAACTGATGATTTAAATAATATTTATTTTTATTAACTTCCAGTAACCTTTTTGAATATGGAAATATAGATATGCATTATGCGAATTTTGATAACTAATGATGATGGCGTTAACTCATCCGGGATTGTAGCAGCAAAAGATGCTGTCCGTGAACTCGGTGATATCTACGTCGTTGCACCAGCAACACAACAAAGTGGAATAGGGCATGCACTCACACTTTTTGAACCAATGAGAGTTAGCTCATCTAATTTAAGGGATGGAAGTGAGGCTTATTCAGTTTCAGGAACACCAACAGATGCTTTAATACTTGGAATGTACGAAATAATGGATGAAAAACCAGATTTAGTTATTTCAGGTATTAATATTGGCGAGAATTTAGGCATGGCAGAACTTACCACCTCTGGCACTATAGGTGCAGCAATGGAAGCCGCTGCTCATGGAGTACCTGCTATCGCTGCTTCTATACAGGTTACAAGAGATGATATTAAATTTCATGATGGTCACGTGGACATTGATTTTGAATTTGCTCAAAAGGTTATAAAAAGACTTTCTAAGATGATCATTAAAAAAGGCCTTCCCGAAGGAATTGATCTTTTAAATTTAAACATCCCCTCACACCCAGAAAGTCATAAAATTAAATTAACAAGGCTTGGAAAGAGGATGTATTCCATTCATATTCAAAAAAGACTTGATCCAAGGGGAAGAGCGTACTATTGGATTGCTGGAGATCCTGTAGGGGTAGATGAGGAAGGTACTGATGTACATGTGCTTAGATATGATAGGTGTCCTACTATAACTCCTGTATCACTTGATTCGACATCTGATCTTCATTTAATGAAAGATTGGCTTGAATAAATTTTTTTTATTTTTTGGATATTGAGTTTATCGTGGTTTGATGGAAGTTTTAGATATAAATGGAAAACAAATCTGCAGTGGCCTGCAAGTTAAGTACATAAGGACGCATACCACTGGAAAGGTAACTGATATCTTAATTAAAGAGGATACTGCATGGGTTAAGCTTGATTCCAACGGTCTTTATTATAGAATTGATTATATTGAGGTCATTGAAAATAAGGAAGCTTATATAAAGCAAAATAAAAAGAAAAAAAGCTTAAAGCCCGGAAAATTCGGCGTTACAAATCAACCCGTGATTTCTGATCATGCAGACGGCCCAGGTTACGGCGGGGGTTGAATTTTTAATTTAAATTGGTATTTGTCCTTAATTTTTTAATTAAAGGTGCATTAATCCGGTTTAAGCTTATTAAATTATAATATATTTATTTTTCTCATCAGGGGATCTTATTATATAAATTAATTGTTTTTATGGAGCAACATTGCTATTTTGGAGCAATTAAAGCTCTTAAATCAACGTTAAAATAGTTAATATTATATACTATAATATTTATTAAGTGAACTATTAAGTTTGAATATGTAATTTATTAAAATGTATATTTTGAGCCTTATTAGGCTTTTAAAGACGTTATGGACTCAATTTTGGGTTAACTAATGGTTGCAGAATATATTGTAGGTTTGAGAATTTTAACAATAATTTAATATTGAAAACTGTCATCTTAAATAAGGAGTAATCAACATGTCCAGGATAACATTTTTAGACAATGCATTGGGAAGTAAAAACAGCTGGTGGAGGTACCTTTTAACAATTATTTTAACATGGCCGGCATCAATGGCAGTGACAGTGGCAATTTTCATTCCAGTATTTATAATTCTTGGGATAATAGCTATTGCAACTGATAATCCTAATTTAGTTGATTCAGTCTCTTCAAATCCCTTATTTGAGCTTGTATTAACTGGCATATCTGCCATAATCTCAATTTTGTTCCTTTATATATGCACAGAATTTATCCATAAACGAAAGTTTATATCATTAATTAACACGGTTTGTAGGGTAGATTGGAAGCGAATATTAAAAGGCGCTGGAATATGGTTTGTTATTATGGCAATTGGATCATTAATTGAATTAATAATTGATCCAGGTAGTGTTGCGGTTACTTTTAATCCCAATACGTTTATTTTCCTCTTGATTTTAAGTTTAATAGTATTTCCACTCCAGGCATCATTTGAAGAATTGTTTTTTAGAGGATATCTTATGCAGGCAGTAGGGGTACTCACAAAAAAGCCGGTAATCCCTTTATTAGTTACTTCAATAGTTTTTGCAGCACTTCACTTCTGGAACGGTACTGATGCAATTACAAGTGTAGATATTGTACTCCAGGTATTTATCATTGGAATAACATTGGGCATAATAACTTTAGGAGAAAATAGACTGGAAACCGCAATGGGAGTACACATAGCAAACAATATATTTGTATCAGTAGTGGTCAATACATCAAATGGTGGGTTTGACGGCCTTCCATCTATACTAACATCTTATGGAACGCCTGATCCTGTAACGGATGTTCCAATATTAGCGGTGTATGCTCTGGCCTTGATAGTGATTATTTTCTGGAATAAAAAGGACATGTTGTTCAATATTTTCAGGGATACAATGGATGTAGAACTGGACAAAATGGAAGTTAAAGAAATTTAAGGTAATTTATATGGGTAAATCATGATAAAAACGTGACAGTTACCACAGCTACGTTACAAACAGAACATGTATTTGGATTCTTTACGGATTAATCCTTGTTTTGATAATATAAAGGAAAAAAATTGGGAAAATATGAAGTAAATTAAAAATAAAGATTATAAATAAAATTACTTAACCACAGGAATACCTAAAATATCCTTTTCGTCCTCAAAAACAGCTTTCGCGATCTGAGCGCTTCCAATGGAACCTGATCTTTCTCCAATTCTAACAACCGGCGCAATATTTTCAATCTCTTTTTTAAGGGCACCAAATACATCAATTGGTTCCTGCATAGATCCGGTAGATCCAGTTAATATAATCCCGTCAATTTTATTTTTTATTCCTGCCAATCCATAGATCTCCATTACTATTGTCATAATCATGGTATCTATAGCAAGTTTTGCTTTTTTATCGCCTTTTAAATAGTTTTCAATGATTTTATCCTTTACATGGCTTACTTTTCCATGCACATCGGCAATTTTTATGGCGCCTGCACGTGAGAAGCATTCATTGGCAGTTCTAATACTGTCATCGATATCTCTTATCATTTCAAGGTCAAGTGGCCCGTGAACAGTTCCCATAGCACCAATACATGCGTCCATAGCTCCTTTAATTATTCCATCTTCAATTAGCATTGTTACTGTATTGGAACTAATATCTGAAACTATCATATTTTCAAAACCAGTTTTTATGAATGCGTTATAACAGATACTGACTTTTTCAGAGCTTGCATGATGAGAATAAGCGGCTTTAAACCTGTCATCAAGACATGCAGTTTTATTGTGGATTCCAGGTATTACAACTGTTGGAATTCCAGAATTTTCGATTTCATCGTAAACTGCTGTTCCTCCACCTGTTACTTTCCCAGCTCCTTCCATTGATTTAATTCCTCTATTTTTCACTTTTTCTATTGGAGTTACAGCTGTTAGGGCATCTCCCATAGCATAGGTTATTGCCATAAGGTCGATTGAGCTTAAATCAACTCTTTTTGAAAGTTCTTTTAATGCAGAGACTTTTCCAGCAGATAAATCTTCCCGCAGGATTTTAAAATGAGTGGTTTTATCATTAAGAATTGTAAAAGAGACTCCTGTAGTCCCATGATCCATTCCAACAAATACCATGGATTCACCTTTGTAAATATTAAATAATTTTTTAGTTTAGCTTTAAAATTTAAAAAACAAAAAAAGAGGATTATTTTTGTAATCCGCAGAGTTTCCTGAGTTTGGTACCGACTTTTTCAATTTGAAGGTCGTCTTCCATTGCCCTCATTCTACCTAACATAGGAGCTTTGGCCTGGTTTTCAAGTGCAAATTCTTTGGTAAATTTACCATTTTGAATTTCTTTAAGAATTTCTTTCATTGCTGCTCTTGATTCATCGGTTATGACTCTATCTCTTCTTGTAAGTCCACCATATTCTGCGGTGTTACTTACATCATGCCACATTCCAGCGAAACCTTGTTTGTATATAAGGTCAACTATGAGTTTTAATTCGTGGCATGTTTCAAAGTATGCGATTTCTGGCTGGTATCCAGCGTCTACAAGTGTTTGGAAACCTGCTTTTATGAGTTCAGTTGCTCCTCCACAGAGTACTGCCTGTTCACCGAATAAATCAGTTTCTGTTTCTTCTTTGAATGTTGTTTCAAGTACTCCTGCTCTTGTAAGTCCGGATCCTTTGGCCATTGCAAGTGCAATT
>JAEZKE010000033.1 GCA_023436175.1 Methanobacteriota archaeon | reverse complement strand
TACACCTGCTCTTGCTATAATGTCTGGTTTATCATTGTCACAAAGATAAGTGATACATTTACCTTTACCTTCATCTCCCCAGGCGCCACCAACTAATATACTACATGTCATATTTTAATTCTCCATATTTATTCGCCTCTTATACTATGGGAAGACCATGATAAAAATCTTTCCCTAAGAGTTCGAAATCTTAAATCATTTAAAAACTATGATATAATATTTGAAAGTTAATTTATTTTTAATAATATCTACTGTTTTAACATGAAAAACATATCTCCAAGAGATAACTTGTTTAAATTAATTTTAATTGTTTTTCCTGTTGATTTATTTTATCTTATTTTGTCATTTAAGAAACCTCTAATTGTCTTAAAAAATATTAAAATTTGCATATTTTTTTAAGTTTTATTATCCAAATGTCACCACAGTTAATCTGTTATTTATCATATAATAATATACAGATTAATCCAGGAATACCTAAATTTAGACTAATTAATTATTTTGATATTCGAGTAAAATATATCACATCTAAAAATAAAATATTACTTCTTATCATACTCAGATTCGAAGGTAAATAATGCGCCATTTATAAGTAATTGAATAAAATGCATCTCAGTGAATTAATATTATTTGGATATTCGAGTAAAATATATCACATTCAAAAATAAAGTATTACTTGTTATTATGCCCAATTTCAAAGGTAAATACGCCCTTTACAATTAATTGAACAAATATACATCCATTATTAATTAATCAAATTATTTAATAAGATTTAGTAAAATATATCACACTTGAAAATAAAGTATTACTTGCTATCATGCTCAGATTCAAAGATAAACACACCATTTACAATTAATTCAATAAAATACAATCATTAAATTAATTAAATATTTTCTATAACTTTCAGTTAAATATATCACATCTAAAAATAAAGTATTACTTGTGATATCATGCTCAGGTTTGAAGGTATAAAAGAATATGATGCTAACGAAACTATCCAAACTGCACGTGATTGTGCCGTAGTATTTTCAGATGATGAATTACCTAAAAACATATGTAAGAATATTGAAGAAATGCTAAATAGACATGATTTCAGTAAAAAAGGGGAAATAGTAGAGATTGAAGTTAAATACATAAGAGACATTGCAGAGATCATCGTATCAATTCACTGCCCTTTAAAACGTTTGGTTGGTAAAAGCGATGAGCAGATTCTGCGCGGCCTCAAAAAGTATCAATCCGCCTTTGAAGATTACTACAACGATATAAAACCATATTAACATATTTACATTATCTCTTATTTTTAATTTCAACTAATGTCTGGACAGTTCATCAATTATATTTACAATATTTTTAACAGCAAGCCTAAAGTCTTCTATCCTTATATTTTCATTGGGTGAATGTACGAGCGAACCCCAGTATTCTGCACCAGTAGAAACGGTTGGAATACCCAATTTATTTATGAAATTATAAATAGGGCTACTTCCAACCGATATTGGATAAATTAAAGGTTCCATATCGTATGTTTTTCTTGTAGCTTCTCTAATTATGTCTACTGCAAATGAAGATGCATCTGTTTTAGCTGCTTCATAGCCATAAAAATATTTAATATCAATATCTGTAAATCCATGTTTTTCCACATGTTTATTGAGGCTTTCAAGGAGTTTTTCAGGTGTCTGCCCCGGGAAAAGTCTAAAGTCTACTTTAGCAAGGGCTTCACTTGGAACAATAGTTTTAGTTCCTTCTCCAATATATCCAGAATATATACCATCAATATTACATGTTGGCTTTAGATATAATGATTTCAGCGCCTCAAACCCTTCAAATTTCCCTGCAAATTCAGTTAGCCCATATTCTTCCTTCATCTCATCATCATCAAAAGGAATTTCCTTTAAAAGATCTTCATCTTCTTTACTTATATGGACATTATCATAAAACCCTTCAATTAAGATTTTACCTTTTTCATCCCGTAAACTACTTAAAAATTCAATTAACCGCCAGATTGGGCTTGGAACTAATCCTGCCCTGCCAGAATGCACATCTTTATCAGCTTTCTTCACAGAAAATTCAAAAAAAGCCATCCCTTTATAACCAAGTTTAACAGACGGCCTCTCATTTTCATGCCTATCTCCAGATTCCCAGACACCGATATCAGCTTTTAAAAGATCCTTATATCTTTCAACATATTCTGGAAGCGAAACACCACCAACTTCTTCTTCACCCTCAAAAATGAATTTCACGGCTACAGGAAGATCACCCATTGTCTTTAAAATGGATTCTACGGCCTTAACTCGAGCTATTATATTCCCTTTGTTATCTGCAACTCCCCTTGCAAATAATTTGCCGTCTCTAATCTCAGGTTCAAAAGGTGGACTTGTCCACAACTCTAGCGGATCTGCAGGTTGCACATCGTAATGATTATAAAAAATAATTGTCTTTTCGTAATTTTCAGGTTTGTACTCCCCATAAACTACTGGATTGGCACCTTCTAACTTCAGTACTTCAACATTTAATCCGGATTCTTCAAGAATTTCCTTGATCCTTGCTACACTTTCTTCTATACCTTCATTTTGTGAAGATATAGAAGGAATGGAACATAATGATTTAAGGTCTTCAATAAATGTGTCAAGATTTTCATCCACATATTCTAACGCTTTTTGCATTAAATCACCAACTTAAAAACAACACTAAAATATATGATCTTGATTTTTAATAAAATTTAGTTATGAATATACAGTTGAAAATTTGATTTAATTCATTTTTTTTGTTTTGATTTTGAAGATGTTTTTTTTAGATTTCCTAAAAATTTTCTTATATCCATTTATCTGAAATATTTGGAGATTTGAATTTATTTGCTTCAACCTACTACTTGAGCCGCCAGCGATAGCCGGCGGCGTTATATATAAATAAAAAATGTTTACATGTGATGTTTTTTCGATGAAAATGGAGTATAACTCATGATAAATTCCTAAGAAGCTTGAAGAGATGAAAAATAACGTAAATTAAGTAATAACTTTATAATAATGTTTTGAATTGTATTTGAAGTCATTAAATCATCTAAATCCGCCCAAACAGATACGTACTGGTAGATATATAAGAGATGAGATTAACAAAATACAGTAATAGACTATAATTATATTAAACCAGTAGTTCACACGGTTGTGTCTCTGGACGAAATATTTATAATAATATAATTAATAATTTAAGGGCTTTAAAAGCTGAAGAGGGTGGAGATATAAAATGGGATTCCGTGATTGGTTTAAAACTGCTGATCAACTTGCAGAAAAAACATCAAACGAATTTAAGGGTGTTAAAGGATTAAATGAGGTAATTGATGGTATTTTAAGTTTGAATGATTCAAAGGTTTATGAGCGGGTTTATGAGGCTAGTAAGAAGGATCCAGAAGAAATGACATCATATATTGACACTATCGATGACCTTTTGAAGTTAAGACAGGTTAAAATTGCTTCTGAAGTGCTTAAGAAGCCTCCTCTTTACATAGCATCTTTAACCGGAGTTATTGTTGCAACCCATTTTCAAGCATTATTTGCATTTATTGGTGGTATACACTATGCTTATGCACAAAAAAAATTAAGCCACAACTCCACCATAAAAGAACATGCCATCCTAGAACGCTTAATATCATCATTAGATGATTTTGATAAACTGAAGGAGTTTGAAAAACCTAATAAAGAATTTTATCAAAGGGTAAGGAGAATAAAATGGGATAAAACAGGTAAAAAACTTTTCTGGAAATTATCTAATATTCGCGCGGATATTCAATATAATAAGTGGGGATCAACAGATGTGTTTAGATCTGGTGAGAATTTTGCTTTAACCTTCCTTGCAGCATGTAATGCTGTTCACCATAATAGAGAGAGAATGCTAAAAGAAGATGTTATAATGGCTTATAAGACTTATTTGAAATTGTTAGATACAGATATTACAAAATTGGAAATTTAACAAGGTTGGAGAAATTTAGTAATGGATATAATAGCATTTATTTACTCTCTTATTTTAGTATATTCTATTATAACTCCATATTTTACTCCTTTTCTTGTCTCACCCAAAAATCTTGATTTTTTAGGATTTTCAAATTAGAAAAATTAAATTTAAAAAATAATTTTAATAAACTTGCTTGCCCTAAAAATTACATCTTTTATACGCCGCCGGCTACCGCTGGCGGCTTAAGTAGTAATATAAAGCCATTAATAAATAAGATCTCTAGATAGTTAGGGCTAAAAAGGAATATGATTTATTTTGATATTTAAAAATAAGGAAAAAATCGTATTTAGTTAAAAATTAAGAAAATAAGAAAAAATTCAGGTATTCCTGTCAATTAGAAGGATAATTTAGATATCCTGCTCATTGCTTCTTTGGTGTTTTCAAGTGTGTTAAATGCGGTTAACCTGAAGTAACCTTCACCACTTGGACCAAATCCTACACCAGGTGTACCAACAACATGAGCTTTATCTAATAGAGCATCAAAGAATTCCCATGAATCCATGCCGTTTGGTGTTTTAACCCATATATAAGGCGAGTTAACTCCACCGTAAATTTTAAGGCCTATCTTGGTTAAGCTTTCCCTGATAATTTCTGCGTTCTGCATGTAGTAATCAATTGATTCTTTGATTTCTTTCTGACCTTCCGTAGAATAAACTGCCTTAGCAGCGACCTGTATAGGGTAAGAAACACCGTTGAATTTGGTTGTCTGTCTCCTGTTCCACAGCGGGTTTAAAGCTTGAGGATTTCCTTCCCCGTCATATCCCATGAGTTCTTTTGGAACTACAGTGAAAGCACATCTAGTACCTGTAAATCCAGCGTTTTTAGAGAAACTTCTAAATTCAATTGCTACTTCCTTTGCTCCCTCAATTTCATAGATACTGTGAGGGATGTTGTCTTCACGTATGTAAGCTTCATAAGCAGCATCAAAGAGAATTATGGCATCGTTTTCTTTGGCGTAATTTACCCATGTAGCTAACTGTTCTTTTGTAAGAGCGGTACCTGTTGGGTTATTTGGGAAACATAAATAGATCAGGTCTACATCTTCTTCTGGGAGTGCAGGTACAAGGTCATTTTCTTCAGTGCATGGAAGGTAAACAAGTCCCTGATATTTTCCGTCTTCTCCCATAGGGCCTCCGCGTCCTGCCATGATGTTAGTTTCCACATAAACAGGGTAAACTGGGTCTGTAATTGCTATTATGTTATCAAGGCCAAATATTTCCTGGATATTTCCTGTATCACATTTTGCCCCGTCGCTGATGAATACCTCATCGGTATCTAATTGAATTCCCCGTGGAGCGTAATCATTTTTGATGATTTCTTCAATTAGAAAATCGTATCCCTGTTCTGGTCCGTAACCTCTAAATGTTTCGGCCTGGCCCATTTCATCCACAGCATGTTTAAACTCATCCACTACTGCTTTTGGTAATGGCCTTGTGACGTCGCCAATACCCATACGGATAACATCAGCGTCAGGGTGTTCCTTTTGATATTTTTCAACACGATGAGCAATTTCTGCAAATATATAACTGCTTTTAAGTAATAGATAGTTTTCATTAATTTTGACTGCCATTTTAAAGTCCTCTTCCTCTTTAAGTTCTAACTATATATTGATTAATTTATTATTTCATTTGTGCGCAAAGTAGAATTTTAACTTACTATCAACTATTTCATCTAACCTTGCAACCCAACCCTATCAAAGAAACCTTTTTAAAAAAAGCCAGCGAAAATCGTAAATTTTCGGGCCCGCAAAATCAAAGATTTTGCAGGGGGTTTCATCCAAAAATTAGGGATTAATTGTAAATATTTTACTTATGTGCAAAGTAGAATTTCAACTTACCATCAACTATTTCATCCAACCTTGCAAACCCAAATCTTTCAAATTGCACAATATCATTAACTTTAAGATCTTTGCATGAAGGTTCTGCAAGACCAGTTGTGACACTTGCATCAGGCATTACAACTTCCACATCTACATTATATTCAGCAGGGATCCAGTGAATGAACTGAGCACCGACTTTCCTTGCATCTTCAAAGCTTGAATTATACACAACTCCTATATAATCTTTCTCTGCATCTTCATAGTCTAATCGGAAAATAATTATATTCAGTGCGTCCATAAGCCTTATAACCTTATAAAACAGTTTATCAGCCAGCTCATATTCCAACTCTTTTGCAAGTTCTATAATATCTGAATCAATTTCAGTATCTTCCAAAATATGGTCATCTACTACTGGAATTTCTTTATACCCTTCGTACAAATCTTCAGTTACAACATAAAATTGACCGTTAAATGGAATTTCACGGTATCCGCGATCTAAAAAGTCAGGGTGTAATGGCCTTTTAATTATCTCATTTTTGTCCCGAGGTAAATCATCTATTATAACTTCTTCAGGGTCCCATACGAAGAAATACCTGTTTGCAACTTCTTCTAAAATCGCACGGTTTAACCCGTATATTTTCTTCCAGCTTACAACTGAATCCGCCATTTTAACGCCTATTTCATTCATAAGCTCCGCAATAGCTTCTTTCATTATACCTCGTTTTGCAATAGCCCTTATTGTCCCTAGTCTTGGGTCATCCCAGCCAGAATAAATGCCTTCCTGTATACCTGCCCTTGCTTTAGAAGTACTTAATGCAACATCTTCCATTTTAAGTCTTCCATAGTGTATAAAAACAGGTATGTCCCAGCCAAAGTAGTTGTATAAATACTTCTGCTTTTCAGAATTTGCAAGGTGGTCTTTTCCACGTAAAACATGGGTAACTCCACATAGATGATCATCTACAGCCACAGAGAAATTCATCATAGGATAAATCTTATATTTTCTACCAATCCGGGGATGTTCAGCATCTACAATCCTCATTATTGCATAATCCCTTATTGCAGGGTTCTTATGTTCAATATCCGTTTTAACCCTAAGTACTGCTTCTCCTTCACCCCGATTTTCCATATTTTTCCAGCGTTTGAGATTCTCTTCCACACCTAAATCTCTGCAGGGGCATGCTAATGACTGATCTTTTAGTTTTTTGAATTCACCTGCTTCACAGTCACACATGTAAGCAGCACCCATCTCAATGAGCTTTTCAGCGTATTCATAATAAATAGGGAGCCTGTCACTTTGAATGATTTTTTCATCGATTTTAATACCCATCCACTGAAGATCTTCATCTATCATTTCATAGGCATCTGGATCGACTCTACGTGGATCTGTATCTTCAATACGGAGAACCAGTTTGCCGCCGTATCTCTTAACATATTCATTATTTAAAACAGCAGCGCGTGCATGTCCTATATGAAGAGGGCCACTAGGGTTAGGTGCAAACCTCAATACAACTTCACCTTTAACATCAGGAAGGTCTGATAATCCTTTCTGTTCTACTTTTTTCTCTTTTTCTATCAATCCGCCCCTTTTCTCAAGTTCGCTAACTTGGGTTTCCGAATCCATAGCATTTACTTTTCCAACAATTTGACCTGCAAGTTTAGAAACTTCTTTTGCTTCACTTCTAAATTCAGCATGGGAACTCATAATACTGCCGATTACAGCACCGATCTGGGCTGTTCCCTTATGTTTAACTGCATTTGTCAGGGCATATTTGTATAAAAGGTCTTCTAAATCACTCATAAAATCACCCACAGAAATAAATAATTAAAATAAATAAGTAAATATAAAAAAGTTTTAGTGAGTCCTCTCAACTACAAAATCGGCAAATAATTCAAGTGCTTCTTTTGCAGTGGAGTCTTCTAAAACATTTAAAAGCTCTTTGGCAGTCTTAACATTGTCAAGAGCTATATTTCGAGTATATTCAATCGCACCATATTTTTCAAACAGTGCAATTGCATCATCCACTAAACTCTCATCATTTTGATTTAAGATATAAATTAACCTTTCTTTATCTTTATCTGATGCCTTTGAAAGTGTATTAACAACCATAAGAGTCATTTTACCCTTAACTATATCACTTCCCACAGGTTTTCCTATTTCTTCAGCATCACTTACTACATCAAGGTAATCATCCTGAATCTGGAATGCCATTCCAATTAATCGTCCGTATTCTGCAAGGGCATCGATCTGTTCATCGGTTCCGCCCCCGATTAAAGCCCCTGCTTTAGTTGCAGAGGATATAAGTGCAGCTGTTTTTTTGTAGATCATGTTCAGGTACTCAGCTTCTTTAACGTCTAATTTTCCTTCAAATCCAATATCCAATGCCTGTCCTTCACATAATTTGACACATGCATCTACAGCCGCGCCCATAGCATACATAATTCTTTGAGGCTGAACATTTTCGGTATTTGTTTCAAGTATAGATTCAAATGCCTTGGAAAATATGGTATCTCCAGCTAAAATCGCCATTGGTTCTCCCCATATAGCATGTACTGATGGTTTTCCTCTTCTCATATCATCTTTATCCATTATATCATCGTGTATAAGGGAGAAAGTATGGATCAGTTCCACTGCAGCAGCTGTTTTATGAGCATCTTCCTTTTTACCGCCGACTGCTTCACAGCTCAATACAACAAGTGCTGGACGCATTTTCTTTCCTCCAGCCTTAATTAAATGCGCTGATGCTTCACAAAGGGATGAAGGATCAATGGTGTTCAATGATTCTTCAATTTCTACATCAACGTTCTCAGAATATTCTTTAAGTACCTGCATTACTTCCATCAAACTCCTCCGTTAAATACCTGTGCCTGGCCATTCCTTAATATATGAATATTATTTCCTAGTTTATAACCTTCTTCCTCTGCAAGTTCAGTGTAAGATGCAAGCATCTCAAGGCTTCCATGTGATGGAATAATATGCATTGGATTGAGCATTCTTATGAAGTCCCTGTGATCTTCACGTC
>JAEZKE010000140.1 GCA_023436175.1 Methanobacteriota archaeon | reverse complement strand
TCATTTTACCTATAACGCCTGATTCATTAAATTAAGTTAGAAGTGATATGACGTAAAAAAAAACAATTTGAAAAATAAATAGTTTAAATTAAACTGTAATTTTAAACCAAAAATCAACTTCATCAGCTCTTTTCCACCCTAACGCTCCAATTTTTTTGAGGTGGCTTATCTAAGACAATTGTAATGTCATTTCCCATGATTTTGGGCTAAATTATCCTTTGTAACTTTTAAAGTGCCTTTTTTAGCCTCTATTCTTCTTCTTTGAACATAGTTAGTTTAATTAAAGTAATATTATTTATTTTAGTTTCAGGGCCCTGCAAATCTATCAATTAAGGTATCAAAATTAAAAGTTTTTGATAAATTCAAAGTTAGCTTCATCAAGTTCATAGACCCTTTGAAACCTGTCGTAATCTGGTATTTTTATAGTCTAAACCAGATCATGAACTCGGTCTAATATGGATTTTTTTGTGCTCACCTGATTTTTCTTTTTAGTATTTCTATTTTAACTTGAATTTATAGAACTTTTAAAAGCTTATTATTTCTCTATTTGCTTATTAAATGAATTATAAATCAAAATATTTATTATATGATGCTTCATTATAACGTTCATTATGCAGCAAATGTATAATTCTATTTTTCCCATCTTTTACTATTCAACTTAGATTACTCCCAGCCATCAATCCTTAATGTTACGTCCTTATTATTTACCAAAAAATAAAGTAATAGAAGGACTTATAGAAACTATGTGGTGATTAAATATGGATAATCGAATTCGTGGTGTAATCGCTATAGTTGTGATGTTTATCGTTGTATATATTATAGATTCCTTATTCTTTAGGTATTTATTCTGGCAAAGGTTAATCGCAAATATAGTAATAGTAATTGTGTTTCTAGCTTTCATTTATAAATATGTACTGAATAAATGAAAAAAGGTTGAAAATAATGAAAAATGTAGAACCTATACCGGTAAAATCGCCTTTAAATGGTGAATGGATGGTCCTGAATAGCCCCGGCACTAAAGTTCCAAGCCACGGTACGGATTATCTTGCACAAACTTATGCCTTTGACCTTTTACAGGTTGATTGGAGCCATAAGCCCCTTAAATTCTACAGTAAAAGTATTTTGGATTATTTTTTAGGTAAAGTACATTTAAAAGATTGTTACTGTTATGGAAAACCTATTTATGCACCGATTTCAGGCACTGTAGTTGAAGCTCTTGATGGATACCCTGAACGAGACCCAGTTCAACCTTTCCACGATATTTCAGTTGCTTTTAAGAATGCATGGTTTTTCGACCCGCAAAAACACAGCATTCAGGATGTTGCAGGCAATTTTATCATTATTCAGGGGGATGAAGCCTGTGCAGTTCTTGTTCATATGAAAAAACATTCTATAAAAGTAGATAATGGTGACGAAATAAGTGCTGGGGATTTGGTTGGTAATATTGGCCATTCTGGTAATTCTACTGCGCCCCATCTTCATTTTCACCTTATGGACAGTCCTGATCCTGTTACTGCTAAAGGTATTCCCTGTTGTTTTATAGAATACGAGTTATATCTTAATGGTAGCTGGATTAAAATAAAAAATGGAATACCAAAAAATAAGGATAGAATTCGCTTTTAGGAAACAAAATTAAATTTTACAGAATATAAAATTAAATTCTAGATACATTAAGCGTTAATGACAGTACAGGTTTTAAGATAGAGAATTATTAATGAACTATATTTGAAAAGGACAATATCAGGGTAATATTGAATAGAAATTGGATATCTTTTACAGTTATTATAACTGGGATTATTTTAGGAGTTATAAAGTCAAGTAGAAGATGCACCGATAAAATTCTACTTTCTTTAATAAATATTATTAATGAATATTTCACAAAGAGAGGCTAATTTATTTAATTGGTTAGTATTAAAACAAAAGAATTTAAAGCACCTATTAATAAATTAGAAACAATAACAAAAGGAATGGATGAATTTTTGAATATACTAATAATTAATGCTTTTAACTAAAATATGCTATGAGTAAAAATCGGCCTTAATATTAAGAATTTATGTAATCTATTTTAACTGGATCAGACTTCATAAAAATAATATTAATTTTATGGCAGCTAAAAAGCAATAATAATTTTAAAAGATTTGTTTAATTTAAAATAAATTCAGCCCATGCTGCCAAGAGGAGTACGCGGATTACATGGGCTGGCTTGAAAGTTATTCCTACTTTTAATATGTGATCTAAGATGGAATTTATATTGCAAAACACAATATATATACTATATGATCTAAAATAGAATACATATTGCAAAATAGATTATATATTCAGGTGATTGAATGGAAGATTTAGCATGGGGAACTGATGCCGAGTTAACCGATGAGCAATTCTATAATCGAGAAAGGGATATTTCATTAATAAAAGCTATATTAGAATCAACTTCTACTGGCTCTGCTCCAACAATTATGATAGCTGGAATTAGGGGAGTAGGGAAGACGGTTTTACTCAAAAAAATAAAAAAAGAACTTGAAAATGATTATTTAATTTGTTATGTTGATTTATCTGCTACATCGGGTTATCAAATGGGTAAATTAACTGAAATGGGTATAATGATACACTTTTATGAATGCTGGATGGAATCATGTAAAAATAAAGGATTTGTTACAGTATTCAAAAAGGTAAAAAAGTATTTCCAAACAAAAAACTTTGGAATAAATGAATTTGTAGATGCTGGAGGGTATCCTGTACCTATACCTAAAGCAGAAGATGATTATAAAAAGCTTTCAAAATTTGTCTTAGAGTTACCACAGCTAATTTACGAAGATCATTCGGATAAAATTAAAGGAGCTATTCTGATTATTGATGAATTTCAGGTCATTAAGGACTTGAGTGATCGATTGGATACATTTTTATGGTTCCTTAGAAGTGTAATTCAAAATCAGAAAAATGTAGCTTATGTTTTTTCTGGATCTGTAAATTCTAGAGATTCTATTATTGAACAAATAGCAGGTAGAAATGGCGCTTTCGGGGGCAGAATGTTAAATATAGAAATACAACCATTTACTGAAGAAACTGTGCGTAATTATCTAAGTGAGAGATTACCTTCTCTAAATTTTGAGGGTAGTGGATTTGAAAGATTTTACAAATGTACAAATGGAATACCTTTTTATGTAAATACGTTTGCAAAATTACTTCAAAAAAATGTTCCATTAGATGAAAACAAAATAAAAGATGAATTTCGAAGGACATTACCTATGATTGCAGTTCATTTAATAAACGGGTGGAGTAGGTTAACCTTACAAGAGCAAAATATCATAACAACACTCATTGATGATCCCCTTAAAAGAAAAGATATAGCAATTAAATTGGATATAACGCCGGGTTCATTAAGTAAACCTCTAAATAAATTACAGAAATTAGATTTAATAGAATCAAAAGAAGGATCTTACACTATTTCGGAACCTATTTTAAAAGCTTGGCTTAAAAAAGAATATGAAGAAAAGGGCGTTTTTCCTTTTAGAAGTATTTGAATAGGTGAATTCTTTATATTTTGTAGAAATTGAAAGAGAGCAGCTTTTTCTAAATGAGTACAATATGCTATTTATTGAGGTAATTCTATATGTGGTGAATAGTGTTGTCTGATCCACATTGCATATTATTTTTTTAAATACTCTTTGAATTGCATTAAAAATTTTATTTTAAACCAAAACCTTTATATAGTCTTAGACTCACAAGTTATATTACTGACTCATAAGTCATTAATATGATTTAGTAGTCATGATAGATATGGGTGAAATGATATGTCACTTGCAAAATGGAAGGAAAGAGAAAGGGAACAGCGTCAAAATGATATCATAGATGCTGCTAGAAAGCTGTTAATTGATAGGGACTTTGATGAAGTTTCTATGGATGAAATAGCAAGAGAAGTGGGGCTTGGTAAAAGTACACTTTACCTTTATTTTAAAAATAAAGAATCACTGTACTTTGCCATAGTCTTACGCGGAATCCGAATTTGGGATCAAATGATTAAAGAAGAGGTTGAAAAAGGGAATACTGGTTTAGAAAAGTTTATAGCTTATGGAAATGCAAACAGGGAGTTTTTGACCGAATATCCTGATTACTTCAGGCTGCTGTACTCCCCCACATCAATTAAAAAACAGTTTGATATGGACAAAATGAACAGCAGTGAAGAGTTCCAGGAAGTAAGGGATTTATTCAAAGAAATAATGTCTGTAGGAATAGATTCCATACAAAAAGGTATAGACGATGGTGAAATCAGACCAGACGTGGACCCTGTAGAAGCTGCAATTCTTTTATCTGTGATCTTCAACGGTAAGGTGAACATGGGTGACTGGGCTAAGGAGATGCTTGAAAGCAGGGGAATTAATGGGGAGAAATTTACCAGTGATATAGGAGATTTTTTTCTCCACATGTTAAGGAAATAATGGAAGGAATTAGCCGCAAGATTGTAAGAAGGCATGAAATTTCTGTAAAAAATCAAGCTGTAATGCAATTTTTAAATTAAAATGCCCTAAAAAATAAAAAATTAAATTTTAAGTTATGATATGTGAGTTATTTTAGTAAAGAGGTGTTAAATATGGATTACAACGAATTGGGAGAAAAATTAAATGAACTTTTAAAATTGGAAAATGAACCCGTGGCCATAAAATGGTCAGTAAACGAGCCGAGAAATGTTGATAAAGAAGAAGGTAAATCCAGATTTTGTTCCAAGCTTGTAAAAGCCATGGACGGCGAAATATTTTATTCTACACTGGAAGAGGAAGAATGTATGGGCGGTGCAAGATATTCTGGACTTAAAGACATGAGAGAATACCCTGCAAATGTACAAAGCGGTGCATTTATGGTTCCAAATGGATTATACAAAAATATTCCCGCAGTGCAGCGCTCAAGGGAAAATGAAACATATATAAACCCTGGAATTTTCAGTGCAATTGTTTTCGCTCCCCTCAATAAGGCAGAATTTGAACCAGATGTAATATTCATACTCTGCAGCGCAAAACAGGGAATGGAAATACTCCATGCAAATGCATATGATTCAGGAAAACATGGGCTGGGCACTGATGCAGTTCCTGTATGCAGTTCAATGGCTGCAACACCTTACATGACTGGAAAAGTCACTTATGGATTTGGTGACGCTGCAGCAAGGAAAAATATGGATATCAATCAAGAAAAAATTATGGTCAGTATCCCTGGAAGCGACCTGTCCCGTATAGTTTCTAATTTGGGGGAAATGCGGACTAAAATGTTCTTTAAGGAAGAATAACCTTTTTTGGAAAAATAATGTGTTAAAATAATTAAACACCTCAATGAACCGTTAAAGAATGTTAAAAGAATATCTTTAAAAAAAGGACCGCATGTGATAATTATGAATTATGAACGCCATTACAACCTTGCTAAAGATAAAATAATTATGATCATGGCTGGACTTATGGCCGGGCTTCTTGTAGCTGCCTTTGATTATTCAATTATGGCCACAGCCATGCCAAAAGTTATTAACAGCCTGCAGGGCATGGAATACTATGTGTGGCCCTTTACATTTTACATGTTGACATCCACCATTGCACTAATCATTTTTGGTAAATTGTCAGATATTTACGGTAGAAAACATGTTTTAACTGCTGGAATCATCTTATTTATCATAACTTCAGTCATGTGCGGCTTTGCAACTAGTATGCTGGAATTGATTATATTCAGGGGGCTTCAGGGAATTGGGGGCGGAATTTTAATATCGCTCCCATTTATTGTGGTTGGAGAAATTTTCGCTCCAAGAGAAAGGGCCAAATATATGGGAATACTTGCTTCAGTATTTGGACTAGCAGATGTTTTAGGGCCGATTCTTGGGGGTGTAATCACAGATAACTTAGGATGGAGGGGAGTATTCTTTGTAAATGTTCCTGTTGGGATAACTGCTGTAGCACTGATTCTTTATTCGCTTCCAAATTTCAAGTTGGATGGTATTAAAAAGGTCACTGACTATACAGGGATCATTACATTTACATTAGCTTTAATTGGACTTTTCCTGGCAGTAACATTTGCAGGAGATCTAAATAAATACCCATTAAATGAGATAGCCGGACTTCTTGTATTTTCGGGAGTCATGTTTATATTGTTCCTCTTGGCTGAGAAAAAAGCTGTAGAGCCTGTTTTACCGCTTCGTCTCTTTAAAAATTCAATATTTTCAGTGTCTGCAATAGAAAGCTTTCTGGCAAGTGCACTGATGTTTAGCGGGGTAATTTACGTTCCATTATTTGCACAGGGTGTTTTAGGGATGAGCGCTACAAATGCAGGGTTCCTTATGATCCCCATGTCCTTAAGCCTTACAATGGTCTCGATAATTACTGGACAAATCATATCCGTGACAGGGAAATATAAAAATCTGGTAATTGCTGAATTTATTATAACTGGAATTGGTGTCGTGCTTCTCGCTACAATGAATGCTAGCACGTCTCCTTACGAACTGGTTGCATACTCAACTATTCTTGGTATTGGATCAGGAATGGCATATAATATATTCAATGTGGCGGTGCAGAATGCATTTACACTGAGGGATATAGGTATTGTAACAGCTTCAATGCGGTTTTTTAGAAATATAGGTACCATAATATTCGTTCCAGTGTTTGGGTATATAATGAATTTCACTTTAGGAAGTTCAATTACAGTTACTTTGAGCAAAACTCAAGCTTTAGTACTTTCTATCCAGAATATTTTTCTTGCAGCAATGGTACTGGCATTTGTGGGCCTGATTGTTGCTTTTTTCCTTGAAGAAATACCTTTAGGTGGAGATGCACCTGTAACTAAAAAAGAAGTTTTGGAAGGAGGAATAGAAAAAGTAAAATAATTTTTTCAGTGATTATGTAATCTTAAAAATACTGGAAATCAATTAAAATAACATGTAATTAAGGGTAAATGTTAAATTTATAATTAAAAAGTAAAAGTAAAGATAATGGATGAAACTGAAGAAAAATTCCGTTTAATTTGAATTAATTAGAGGTAATAAAATGATTAAAGTGGCTGTAACAGGCGCAGGCGGGAGAATAAGTTCTAAAATAATTAAAGCTGTACTTGAACAGGAAGATATGGAACTGGCGGCAGCTATAGGATCGCCAGATACTCCACTTGAAGGAAAGGATGTTGGAGAGGTAACAGGTGTGGGAAATATTGGAGTTCCAGTTAGTAGTGCGCAAAAGCTTGCTGAAGTTTTAAATGAAAAAAAACCAGATGTCCTCGTTGATTTTACCATAGCAGATGCAGCTGTGAATACAATCAAAACTGCCGCAGAATGCGGAGTTAATGTGGTTGTAGGTACAACTGGATTTTCAGACGAGCAGATAGCATTGATAAAAAAATTCATCCGAGATAGTAAGGTTAATGCAGTTATTTCTCCAAATATGGCGGTAGGTGTGAATGTATTCTTTAAAATCGTACAGGATCTTGCAAAGATTCTCAATGATTATAATATTGAGATAATAGAAGCTCACCACAAGAATAAAGCTGATGCACCATCAGGAACAGCTGTTAAAGCTTATGAAATTATAGCTGAGGCACTTGGAAGAACTAAAGATGAAACATGTGTATATGGCAGACAGGGAATGGTAGGTGCACGAGGAGAAGGAGAAATAGGGATTCATGCTGTTCGTGGTGGAGATATTGTTGGGGACCACACTGTACTTTTTGCAGGCGAAGGAGAACGAATTGAAATTGTCCATAGAGCACACAGCAGACAGGCATTTGTAAAAGGAGTAATTAAAGCAGTGAGGTATGTTGTTGAAACTCCTGAGGGTAAAATAAGTGATATGGGGGATGTTTTGGGTATAAAATAAATAGTTAGTACATATGAATAATAATTGCCCTGAAGATTAAGAGTTTGTATTATTTATCTTAAAATAAAAACTCATAACTGAAGAAAAGGAAAATGATGTATCAAACTTATTATTATAAAATTCAATCTTGAATGGTAAAATCAATAAGTTCATTCATCTCCTTTTCAACATAATCAGTCCCTTTTACCCTTCACTTAGGGCACAACTACTAAAAGGGGTCAAAAAAAATCAGAATATTTATTGAAAGAAAACAAAAAGTGATTATTGTGCTTCTCCGTCTCTGCAGAAATAACCCATAGGTTCTCCACTAGCCAGTTGATTTTCTTTCCAAACAGGACAAGTAGCACATTGACACATTTTATTTGTATCAATATCATCACATATGGCTTTTCCAGTGGCGCAGTACACTCTAGGAACCATTTCGGGCTGAGGCATCTTATCTTCCATTATGGGCATCATTTCCTGAATTTTCATCTCTTTATTCTGTGCACACTGGCTATCTTTTTGTACAGGACAGGTGTCGCATATACATTTCTTTATGTTTTCCATATTGAATTCAACTTTCATCCCATCACCACATACTTTTTTATAATCAATAATATTATATTGCCGAGAATTTAAATATTCCCCTAAATTAATGAGTGTTTGACAGATTTAGAAATTATTATATCTTTTATATACTTTTCGTGGTACATTCCATTTTTAAATTGATTTAGAATTCATCTAACCATTTAACTTTTGTAATCATGGATAATTCTCTATTTAAAGATGTAAGGTCATTTATATTCAATTTATTAATATCATCTTTTCCAACAATACGACACAAATTTGCTACTTCTTCCGTGGATACTCTCAAGAAGTTAGTCAACTTCTTTTTACCTTCATCTATGTCAAGCATTTTTAAAAGAGAAGGATTATTGGTTGTTATGCCCTGTGGACACTTTCCAGTATGGCAAATTCTATATTGTTCACAGTTAATCGCGATTAAAGCAGCGGTCGCTATATAAACTGCATCAGCTCCTAAAGCTAAGCATTTAGCAAAATCTGCAGATGTTCTAAGACCGCCCCCTGCTATTAATGAAATATTGTCTTTAACATCAAGTTCATTTAGATAACGAAAAGCCCTTGGAAGTGCAGCTATTAGTGGCATGCCTACATTTTCTCTTACATATAAATCTGTAGCACCAGTACCTCCGCCAAATCCATCAAGAGATATGAAATCCACTCCTGCCTCAACAAGTATTTCAATATCTTTTTCTACTTTTCCACAACCAATTTTAGCCCCAATAGGAACGCCATCACTTATTTTTCTAAGTGAAGAAATTTTTTCCTTTATTTCTTCTGGCGTGCGCATATCTGGATGATGAGCTGGTGAATATGCGGCTTCGCCATGTTCTAAATTTCTAACCTCTGCAATTTCAGGTGTTATCTTACTTGCAGGAAGATAGCTCCCTTTACCGGGATATGCACCTTGACCAAACCTAATTTCAATAGCTGAGGCTTTTTTTAATATCTCTGCATTAATACCAAAACGGCCAGTTGAATACTGTATAATGATATTATTAGATATATTTTCAAAATCTTCTTTAAGAACACCTCCTTCTCCTGTATTGAAGGCCATCCCCATTTTAGAAGAAACTTCAGATATAATGGTCTTCACTTTAGTTGAAACTGCACCAAAACTAACAGCTGATATCATAATTGGTGAAGATATAGTCAAAGGTTTGCGGGCTGAAGGACCTATAATTACTTGATTATTAACCTTTTCTTCTACATTTAGAGGTATATGATAAACTTGTGCCGGTAAAAACTGCAAATCATCCCAGGTGAATGTTAAATTTTTTCGTGAACCCATAGAACTCACTATGCTGGAACCAATAGAACTCATATATTTAATGTTTACCATAGACTGGTAGAATGAATCAGTTTCATCATGCTTTTTGCTACGCATAAATAAATTAGCTTCACTTATGCTTTCTTTACCGCATAGATATAAATCATTCAACTTATTCTCATTAAAAACAGGACATAAAAAACATATGCATCCTTTTTCATGTATTTCTGAATCACTTTTACCCGCAGCACAATAAAGGAGTTCTCCATCACAATTGTGGGGATAACTGGGACATCCAGGACATATGCATCTGTTTCTATTTTCTTCGGAATTTTCAATGTTATTCATGATTCCACCTTAGCTTCATGCTCTTTTTCCTCATCATAAATCTAATTACAAACATTGCACCTATATGTTACCATAAGCTCCTCAAACTTCATCCTAAGATTTTATTGTATTTCTTAATATATGTTAATCACCTATTGTAAATAAATTGAAATTTTATGAGGAATACTCTTAAATAGAATGGAATTGTTTATTTTATTGAGGTATATTAATTCTAATTCTGAAAATAGGATTATATTAAATGAATAAAAAGAAAAAATTACTATTTAATTTTGCATTTAATAATTTATCTATCTATTACTTCTATTATTGTTATTAAGTAATGATATACCTCTTGAAAACTTTTTAATTAAAAATTAATTTTAGATTTATCCTAAATTAATTTAAGATTGAATGAATATAATAATAGATATGTTAAATGTTAATTACAATCAGGGGAATATTTATAAACTTATTAAATTAGGAAAACCTCATTTTGCAATATTTTTATTCTTTTATTTCTCTATTGGTGCATTGCTTGCTGTTTTATTCAATGCACAGTTTGTTTTAACTAAATTTATATTAGGATATGCAATTATTTTCTTTTCCACATGGGCAATCCATTATCATAATGATTATTTTGATTTTAAAGCAGACCATTATGTTACTCCAACGCCAATTTCAGGGGGTAGTGGAGTCTTAATAGAACATCCAGAATGGAGATCATTATCTAAAAAAATAGGAATTATATTTATAGGACTATCCATTATTATTGCAGCGGTTTTAACTGTTGTTTACTCATATACAATATGGTTCTTTGTATATGTTATATTTTCCAATCTTTTAGCATGGTTTTACGCTGCTCCTCCAGTTAAATTATCATATAGGGGGCTCGGAGAATTTGGAAATACGGCTATTGGGCTATTATTTCCAGGTTTAGGATATTTTGCTTTAATGGGAACAATAGATATTTCTTTCCTAATATTTGTAATTCCACTAGTATTTCTACAATTGCTATTTACTTGCAGTGTAGAGATTCCAGATATGGAAGGAGATAGATTAGCAGGTAAAATGACATGGATTGCTACTAAAGGCCGTAATTTTGGTTTTAAGCTCATAGCAATTTCAGGATTATTTGCTACGATTTCATTTCTTAGTCTTTCTTTTATGAACTTATTTCCTCCAGTTATTGATTTTAGAATACTTACACTAATTTCATTAATTCCACTTAGTTTAGGGATTATTGAAGTAATAAAAATGCCTTTAGATAAAGAATCCGCAACTAAATATTGTATATACAATCTTGCAGCAATTCTTTTGACTCTTATTTTAATCAATTGTTACCTACTTTATGTAATATAAAAAAAATAACAATATCAATTAGTTATCAGTTACGGGGAAAAACTATGAACTATAACATGAATTCAGTGCTTAAAATTATTGAATTAGGAAGACCTCAAATTTTAGCAGGTAATTTTTTGTTATTTATAATGGGAGCTTTACTAGCACTTCTACTCAATGCACAATTTGACTTAAATAAATTTGTGTTGGGCTATTCTATACTATTTACAGCTCATTTGGCTGTGCATTATGGTAATGACTATTATGATGTTAATGTAGATAAGTACAACCAACCAAACATAGTTTCAGGTGGTAAAGGAATACTGGTTGAAAATCCAGAATTGATGAATTTATCAAAGAAATTATCAATTATAATTACATTTTTCTCTCTTGCTCTTACAGCAGTATTTACTATCATATTTGATTATCCAGTTACTTTTTTCCTATTTTTCTTTTTTGGGAATCTTTTAGCATGGTTTTATACTGCACCGCCTATTAAATTAGTTTATAGAAGATTAGGAGAGATTGCAAATATAATTGCAGTCATTATTTTTTTAGGAGCTGGTTATTTTACGTTAATGGGAACTTTAGATATTCCTTTTTTAATTTTTTCTATACCTATTGTATTTTTACAAATAATTTTTATTTGCAGTTTTGAAATTCCGGATATGGATGGGGATAAGTTAGGCGGTAAAACGACATGGATTGTATCATGGGGTCGAAAATTTGGATTCAAAGTAATTGCTATTTCCGGATTAATTGCAACAATTTCATTTTTTCTTTTGCCATTTACCAATTTATTCCCTTCAAATATAGATTTTCGAGTATTGGCTCTAATTTCATTAATTTCCTTTATTTTAGGGGTTATAGAAGTTATTAAAAAGATAGAAAATCGAGAAATTGCCACAAAATTTGCTAGAATTAATGTTGTGGCTCTTTTTTTAATGTCAATCCTAATTGATAGTTACTTTATCTATATTTTAAAAGTTTGAAATTCATATTTTAGGTATAATACAGCTTTTAGGAGGTCTTCTTTAACTTTTGAGGGCTATAGCTAAATTTTTATGATGAGTTTTTATATATAACTCTGTTATAACTGGGATTACCTAAATATTGTTAGTATAATAATTTTTTAAGAGCAAGTGCATAGATATCAGCTATTGCATCTGCTAAGTCAACATCAAGTGAACTATAATCTTTTTCAGGATTTCCAAGCACGATTTGGCCAATTATAGTATCTTCATACTTAACTGGAACTGATAAAAATTGAGAAACTGGATCATGACCGTCTGGAATACCGTGAGCTGCGGGATGAACCTCTGGATTATGAATATAAAATGATTCACCAGTATCTAAAGAATAACCAAGAAGTCCGCCATATGTACCATCTTTCCTAATCTTAAAACGGGCTTCACCCATATCTGCGTAACTCTGGCAACCTTCAGTCATATGTGAGAATGAAATTCCAACACTATCTTTGTTTTCAGGATCTACATATGCCACGTAACAACTCTTGCTGCTTGTTAAACGCTTAGATTCCTCTATAATAATATCTGAAACTTTTTTTAGGGAAGAATTTGGCAGTATATTTGTGATTCTTTCTCTCAGGGAAATAATATCTTTAGTCTCTATTTTATCTCCTGAACCCATCCCAAAATCAGATTTCTTTTGTTTTTTGCTTTCCATATGTTCACCCTATTATTCTCATAAATATACTTTTAACATCTTAATGCTATTTTATCCATTTTCTATTAGATCATTGTTTCTTTTTTCAAATTTGTTTACTATACTTTCACTAATAAACCAAATTGGTGCTACTTATAAGATTAGAACCCAATCTGTTAATGATATGGATGTTGTTCTAAATATATTTTGAATGATCATAATTTAGAGATTGTATGTGATATTCAATAATTCTCTGTAATTCAAGTTACATGTTGTTCCGTAATTCTAATTTAAGTGTTCTCTTTTGTCTGTTTTTAGTTAATTTATTATATCAAACAAGTATTCTATCATGAAATCGAAATATACGGGGATTGGGGCAATATTACTTTTGATAGGAGTAGTAGCGTTGTCTGGATGCACTCAAAACCGCAAAACGTTCCACTGAATACTGTATATATTCAAAATTTCGCATTTAGTCCAAATAACTTAACTGTTAAAACAGGGACAATTGTTACATGGGTAAACGAAGATTCAACAACTCACCGGTAACAAGTGATAATGAAGAATTTATAAGTAGCAGCAATTTAAATCCAGATCTAACTATACATTTACATTTACTAAAGCAGGTACCTATCTTTACCACTGTTCAATACATCCCGAAATGAAAGGTAAAATTGTAGTTCAATAATTTTAAGAGTTGATTAAAATGTTGAGTAGTATAACATATTTTCCCATCTTTGGAAAGCCTTTAATCCTTTATATTAGAATTACTACTCTCTCTTTATTTATCATAGCTGCTTTAGTAGGCATAATGATTTTAGAGGAATAAAGATACATTCTAAGTTTCATCCAACCCTTGCTATTATTGCATTGACATTTGGGTAATACATGGAACTCTAGCTCTATCAATCTATTTAAGCTATTAATTTTATATGGTAGTTTCTAGAAAAAATCATTTTAATTTTTATTTAGCCTTTAATAAATTGTTGAAATATTCTTTTTTGTTTAAAAGCACTTGAAATAATTATTTTTAGGCAGAAAGCTTTTTAACACATTTTTAATATAAATTACTTTGTAATACATTAGCCATTATGTGTATTACAAATGCAGTGTAGAGGTGATAATGTGAGGAAACAAATGGGAATTCTTCTATTCGCTTTTGTTGTTGCAATAGGGTTTTCAGGAACCGCATTTGCACAACCTGTACATACTCAAACAGTTTCAATTCAAAACCATGCATTTCATCCAAAAATTGTCATGGTTAAATCAGGAACTACAGTAACTTGGGTAAATAAGGATCATGAAGCCCATACAGTGACAAGTGTTAACAGAAAATTCAGAAGTAGCGGCCATATAAATCCCGGGGCATATTATAAGGTTACTTTCACTAAATCAGGTGCGTATCCTTACTATTGTTCAATACATCCATACATGAAGGGCGTAATAGTAGTTCGAAGATAAACAAATTTAAACAGCTCAAATAACAAGATTCAATTCAATTATTATTTATTTTTTAAAATTAAATATTTAACTATTAGAAATAGCTATTTTTTAGTTTAATGAGCACATAGATGAAACAATTAGATTAATCCTAACTTTTCCCTAACTTCCCACGAGTACAAATGTATATCACATAATATAATTTTAGTTTTGCAGATGTGGCAAAAGCACATAAAAAATTACTTTTCAAATGTTTACAAAATCTACGATTTGTAACAGCGAAAAACTTTGTTTTTCGCATGCTCTAACTCAATAATCTTTAAATATAATGCCCTTATTTACAATTGGTGTTTAAATTGGATGTCATTGATTCGGGGGTTAAGAAATGTAAAGATGTATCTACAGTCATTGATAAAAAGATGAGAACAAGAACCATTAGATTTGAAAAGTTTATAATACCTTTAATGGAAAATAATCCGTTTGAAGCTGGGGAATTTGTTAAAGTGCTGCATAAATCTGATTTTGAAAAGCCGTCAAACACAAAGTGTTTGGGCCTGTGAAATCTTTGATTTCGCGGTTCAGGAAACTCCGTTTCCTTCGACGTCAAAAATTAAAAATTTTTGACAGATTGGAAATCTGCTTAAAAATGTTAAAAGTGAAAGAGACCAGTTAAAGGCAGAAATAAAGAATTTATCAATATTGTTAGAATCACAAATGGATTATATGGCTTCGATTGAGAATCAGGATGATAAGAAAAAGAGTAAATTGAAAGGTTTAATTAAAATATGATTGATAAGAACGATTTTAAATTTAATATTGTACTTTCACATGGAACCAAATATCTACATCTTATTGAAATAATTAAAGAAGCGGAACTTAGATTTGTACTTGCAAGTTTGAAAGATGAAACTTTTCATGTTTCTGGGAAAGGTCAGTCTAAGATTTTTAGTAAAAGATGGAAATGTAATTAACTGCTCTTCTATTTTTTTTGAAATTTGAAAATCTAAAAAAGTGAAATCTTGCAAAAAATCTTGTCAAATCTGTTAAAATCTTTGATTTAACTCTACAAAAAAATTAAAGTTAGAGAGGAATGAGTAGCATTTCTATCAAATTGGGATCTAAATTAAATCCAGCTCACCCAACCTTTCCTTCGTTTTTTCAACACCAAGTTGAGCAGCATCGATATTTTTTGCCCCAGTGCACACTACTTTTCCTGAACCGAACAATAACAATACAACTTTAGGATCTTCAAGTCTGTAAACTAAACCTGGAAATTGTTCTGGTTCATATTCTGTATTTTCTAAATCTAATGCTACTGCTTCAAGGTTTAATGTTTTTCCTAGATTTGCAGAGGCAACGATATTTTGTATTGTAATTTCAAATTCTTTTGGTATATCTGCATCTAGCACCCTCATTTTATCCACAATAATATTTAGAGATTTAATTGAATCTTTCGTAGTTTTTGCACCAGTACCTACTAGTTTTCCTGATCCAAATATAAGAGCTGCTGTTTTAGGTTCTTTAAGCTTGTAAACAAGCCCTGGAAACTTTTCTGAGTTATATTCAACACCTTCTAGTGTCAAAGCTACTTTAGGTAGTTCTATTGACTTTCCAAGAGTTGCAGAAGCTACGATATTTTCAACTTTAATTGGTACATCTGTCAAGCACATTCCCCCAGGTTTTAATTCCAGATCATTAATTTGATTTTTACATTCCATATATGTTACATTAAAAAAGTGTCTTTGAGGTAAATTGTTAGAAATTATCGAGATAAAAATACAATGCTAATTTGAAATAAATATCATCCAAAAAAAATACAGCGTTAAAATTGATATTCTTGTTTTTAAATTAATGTGATAGTTCCATAGTAAATTGAAAGGTTTAATTAAAATATGATTGATAAAAGTGATTTCAAATTAAATAGAGTAATTTCGCCCGAAACCAAATATATGCATCTTATGGAAGTAGTTCAAGAAGCTGAACTTAGATTTTTACTTGTGAGTTTAAAAGGTGAAACTTTTCATGTTTCGGGGAGGGTCCAATCTAAGATTTCAAGTAAAAAGTGGAAATAATGGATTTATTTATCAAATAAAATTTAAATTACTTTATTTATAATACTAAGCTTTTAATAATTCATATTAACAATAAGTATTTAATATTAATTATTATTTATTTCCTTTTATTAGGAATTTTAGGTATTTTAAATACAAATAGTAGCATAGCAATCCCTTCAAATTACTTAATAGCAATAGGATTAGCTTTTATAATATTGCAGCAATATTTGACGAAATTTATGTCAGAATTTTTCGAAAATTTTGGAAATTCAAATAATTAATAGTTTTACATTCAGTTATTCATAATTTCACTAAAACTTAACTTATTTTCAGCCATGTCTATATATCCATTTCATGTTTTATTCTTATCTAACATTAGATATAGATATATATTATTTATCAATTAAACTGTTTTATATCAAAATTAACTCATTTTAATGCTTTTTTTATATGTCGATAAAAAGATATATATAGAATGATCGACATGAGTTTCTATCATGATGAGATTAGACAATATTTCTGGGAAGTTATATGAGTTAGAAAAACTGGGTGGTTTAAGGGTCCTGACTTTGCATGTTTTATCGAAGGGCCCTAAAAATGGTGTGGAAATTATGGATTCCATTGAGAAACATCATGAAATGATGCGAGAAATGACCGATATACGGGATAATAAACGTCTAGATAAGGCGTTAAGACCTTCATCAGGTGCAATTTATCCCTTATTGAAAAAATTAGAAGCAGAAGGTCTTATATTAAAAAGGGATGATGGTAAGTATGAGTTGACTGAAACTGGGTTTGAAACTATTCGTAAACTAATGGGAAGTTTATGGTATTCCCTTGATAAACCTATGGAACGCAGTGAAATTGTAATAGATGCCGCTTTAAATGAAATAGATAGTTATATTGCTTTATTAACTGATTTTAGAAAAGAAAAATTGCAATCTAAAAAAGAGAATATTAAAATTTTAATTGAAAGGTTAACAGAATTAGAAAATTCCCTTAAATAAAGATTTAGATTATTATAATTGATATTTATTTGTAAAAAAATATTTTTATCGGAGTTGATGTTTTTGGAGTATAAATGGACTGCAATGTTAACGGTCATTATAGCAAGCCTGATTGGAAGTATAAATATGAGTATTATACTCATTGCTCTTCCAGCTATATTTAATGGTATACATATTGATCCACTGAATTCATTTCAATATTTGCTTTGGATTATAATGGGTTACCTGTTGTTGACTGCTACTTTACTTCTTTCTTTCGGCAGGCTTTCAGATATTCATGGTCGTGTGAGAATGTTCAGGTTGGGTTTCCTAATATTCAGCTTTGCCTCTATATTACTATTCTTGACACCATCAACAGGTGATGCCGGTGCAATAGAGATCATTGTATTTAGATTGATACAGGCTGTAGGAGCTGCTTTATTCATGGCAAATAGTGCAGCCATAATAACTGATGCATTTCCATCAAATGAATTAGGAAAAGCATTAGGCATAAATGCTGTTGCAGCTATGTCTGGATCATTTATAGGATTGGTTCTGGGCGGTTTACTTGCTGTATTCAATTGGAGATACGTGTTCTTAGTTAGTATACCCTTTGGAGTTATCGGAACCTTCTTATCATATTATAAATTAAAAGAATTATCTATCAAATCACTAAAAACTAAAATTGATTACTGGGGAAACCTCACATTCGTTCTAGGCATAACACTACTACTCATTGGTGTTACTTATGGACTAATGCCATACGGTAACAATCCTATGGGATGGAATAATCCATGGGTGATAGCATTCATGATACTGGGGTTAGCTGCATTAATCTTATTCCCATTCATTGAAAATAGGGTTGAATCCCCTATGTTCCGATTGGATTTATTTAAAATTAGAATATTTACATATGGAAATCTAGCGGGTTTATTAGGTTCACTAAGCAGGGGTGGTATGATGTTCCTGCTTGTAATAATGTTGCAAGGCATCTGGCTACCTTTACATGGTTACAGTTACGATTCCACTCCATTTTGGGCGGGTGTTTACATGTTACCATTAACGGTGGGAATGAGTATTATGGGACCATTATCAGGTATGCTATCTGATAAATACGGATCCAGGTTAATAGCCACTACTGGAATGGTAATTTCCACAGTATCTTTCCTATTATTAGCTATGCTTCCTTACGATTTTAGTTACGTAGAATTCGGTTTAGCACTGTTAATAATGGGAATAGGTTTTGGAACATTTGGTTCACCTAACAATGCTTCTATAATGAACTCTGTTCCTGCAGAAGATAGGGGAGTAGCCTCTGGGATGATTTATACTTTTATGAATACAGCTTTTACAGCTAGTATGGCCATATTCTTCACTATAGTTATAGTAGGAATAACTCAAAGATTCCCTGGAGAAATAACAAGTTCACTAATCAGTATAGGCGCTATTAACTTAGCACCATTACTAAGTAGTATTCCAGCAACTGGCGCCTTATTTTCAAGTTTACTGGGTTATAATCCCATTGGTTCGGTAATAACAAGTTTACCATCTCCAATTGTATCTACTATACCGCCATCCACCTTAAGTACTTTAACAGGCACTACATGGTTCCCAACTATCTTTGCAAAAGCATTCATGCCAGCACTACAAATATCATTCTATATAGGTGCACTATTAACACTCATAGCTGCCATACTATCAGCACTTAGAGGTGAAAAATATATACATGAACATGAAAAACCAAATGAAGATTTAGATGAATCAGAAGAAGGAATAGACTTAAAAACTCAAAGTTAACTATTCTTTTCTAATTTTTTAATTTTAAATTAAACGAGTTAAGTAATCCAAACACTAATTAAAATTATGATTTATCTAATTTTACATATTGAATAAGCAAAAATTAGTATTGATTATTTAATGAATTCTTTTTTACGGCTTTTTTTGCAGAATCTATAATGCAATATGCGTTAAAAATTTAAAAAAAGAAGATGTAAGATATTACATCAATACTAAGAAAGGCACGATTACATGCAGCACGATATCTGCCGAAAAGTGAGATATCATAGCTGATTCAAGCCCTTTCTTCCAGTAAAGCCATCCAAATATAATTCCACCTGCAGCGTTTAATATGATGGTACGTACAACTACTAAAGGTGTAAGTGCTGTTATTGTCATTACTGCAGGTAAATGGCCGACCCCGAATATAACTGCAGCTAAAATAATAGCCAGCCATACTCCAGTTTTTGTTGGTTTTCCGTCGCTTGTTTTCTTAATTTTAAAGAATACCCATACAAGAAGAGTCATTAAAAACAGTCTTAACAGGATTTCTTCATTTATTCCACCGTAGAATGATGCCAGGAACCCCTGCCATACAGGAGGGTTTATTGAAGCCTGAGCCACATTAATTGTCGCCCCTGCAAAGGAGAACAGATAGTCAAGCCCGGTTATCAGAACACCTGCCAGTATTCCAAGCCCAACAGATATTCCAAGTATTGATTTCAGGTAACCTTTCATTTCCCTACCTTCAAGCCAACCTTCTAGAATCGGGAGGCCAAGACCAACCTTTTTGGCAAGGAAAAGGCCAATTAAAATAACAACGGCAAACATAATTGTATTCTGTATGATCTGGCCGGTTAAAAGTACGTATAAAGGTACAGGTAAGTTTTGGAGTACACTCCCCTCTAATGTCAATGTATATGGAAACACAGCTATTATCCCAAATATACTTGCAATCAGTAAAATTATAAACAATTTCCAGTTAGTTTTCATATTTTTCACCACTTAAAAATTTGTAGAATTGCCCAGAAAATCATAGTTTTCGAGGGCAGCTTATTTTATCCATTCCACAATGTAATCTATTACCTCTTTTTCTACATGTCCTTCTACCATGTACTCCTGCGGACTTGATTTGCCTTCACCTGTTATAAACAAATGGTTTAACTCTGGGAAAACTTTGAAAGCAGCATTCTCCTTGTTATTAAGGGCATCTTTCCACCCTTTAAAATCTTTAGATTCAAGTACCTGGTAATCGCGACTGCCTTGAAGAACCAGAATAGGCATGTTTAAAGCTTTAACAATAGCTACTGGGTCATGGTTGTGTAAATCTTTCCAGTAAGTAACAGGCATTGCTAAAGGTAAGTCCTGACTTGAAATGTTTTTTATAAATTCGGGGTCCTTTAATTTGTTTACTTTATTTTTTAAAGCATCGAGTTCTGCCTGTTGTTCAGGGGTTATCTTACCATTTATATTATATAGATATGTAAACTGGTCTAAAATTGTTTCTTCTATTGAACGAGTTATGCCTGCCATGATTATTATTCCGGCTAATTTATTATCCTGTTGCGCTATACGGGGAGCGAGCGTGGCCCCCAAGCTGTGCCCTAAATAGAATACACGTTTAGGATCTATACCTTCTGTTTTGCGCATTAAATTGATTGCAAGTAGCGCATCGTCTATGACTTCTTCTTTAACAGTCATTTTATCTATCAGGTCAGGTGTTAACTGTTTAACGTGTTTGAAAGTTCTTTTATCATATCTTAGCACTGCAATACCTTTTGAAGCTAAACCCCATGCCATATCTTTAAATATCTTGTTGGGGCCAATTGTTTCATCCCTATCATTTGGACCGGAACCATGTACCAGTACTAAGCCTGGGAAAGGTCCGGAACCATCAGGTACTGTTAAAGTTCCGGGCAGTGCCCATTTTTCCTCACCAATAGTTACTTCAACCTCACGAAACGCTAATTTTTCAACATAGTTCGGTGCATGATACTCCATACTTGTTGGAATGAAGTTCAACCCGCTGATCTGCCCCTTTTTGTTAAAAGTAATCTGTACATCAATTACAGATCTTTGAAAACTGCAGGAGATAGTAACAATTCTGTAACTTTCCACTTCAGCTGTCTTCGGCGTATTTAGCTGCAGTAGAGCTCCTGCTTCTCCTATTGTATTTATCCATGCTTCTTTCAATTTAGCCTCATTTAAGGCAATTTTCATCTGGTCATCGAATTTACTGGCGGCAGATATAAAATCACCTGCAAGCAGTAGTCCAATGAAATTTTGTGCTGTTTCTTTTAAATCTTCAAATGAATTCATAATTCAATCCCCTAATATTACGCATGTCAAACTATATGTAACACATAATATTTGATAACTATAATATATACTTATCGGAATATATAGCTATCGGAATATTTATATCAAGAAAATGATAGAAAATCAACTATGAATGATGATGATATAAGGATAGTTACAGCTCTTTTTGATGTAATAAACAATAAACTGAGTAAAGCAAGTCAAGAAACCCTGTTAAAAATTTATAAGAATTTAACTATAGCGGAGGCAAGTGCAATTTATGCTGTGGGGCCTGATGAGCCTAAAACTATGAAGCAAATTGCTGAAACACTGGGTGTTGCGGTGAGTACTCCAACAAGGACCATAGATAGGCTGTTAGAGAAAGGATTCGTAAACAGGAAAGTGGGAGAAAAAGACCGTAGAAAACTTTTAATTGAATTAACTCCCAAGGGTAAAAAATTACTGGAAGATATCGATAAAGAAAATTTAGAAATCACTAAAAAAATGTTAAAGGGTCTTAGAGATGAAGAAATAGAAACATTTAAAGAAATACTGTTTAAAATAAGTGAAAATATTGAATAATTTCCTTATTTAACCATAAAAAATACTATTGTAATGAATGGCATTTTTTAACTTGCGTTTTTTTATTTTAAATTTATATCATAGAAACTTATTTTCACATATATAAATTAAATATTGTTAATTTATTTTAAAAACTATAGTTAAATAGTCCATTTTAAAAAATAAAAATTAATCTTCTCTAATCCTATTTTAAACTGCTTCATTTATATTTTTTTATAAAAAAACTCTTTAATAATAAGATTAAAAAGCTTTTAATTATTTTAATTATTTTAATATATTCATAAAAGTTTATTAACATATTTTTATATATTATTAATTAATATAAACGGGAAGAATTTAGTAAGTAATTAATTCCAGCTGATAAGTCCCCTATGTATTTGGGAGGAGCCAAAATATGTCTAATCCACCATCGCAATCTTCAGGCATTGAAGAGGAATGGTACACATTAATCAAGGAAGAAGCTGCAAAAAAGGTTGGAGTTTCACTTGAGCAAGGACTTAGCTCTATTGAAGCATCTGACCGTTTAGAAAGCTATGGGCCCAATGTACTTGAAGAAGAAAAGGAAAAGCCTGCCTGGAGAAAATGGTTGGAACAGTACAAGGCTTACATGCAGATTGTCCTCGTTATTGCAGCTATAGTGGGCCTTTTAATTGGTGAACTCAGAACATTTATACTCCTTATTCTTTTAACAGTCTTCATAGCTAATCTGGGGTATCGTCAGGAGGCCAAGGCTTCAAAAAGCGTTGCTGAACTTAATAAAATGATGAAAGTCGTTTCCAAAGTGCGGCGAAATGGTGTCATTACCCAAATTGAAGCTGAAAAAATTGTACCTGGAGATGTTGTAATTTTAGATGCGGGTGATCGTGTCCCTGCTGACGGCAGGGTGGTGGTCGCTGCAAATCTCCAGGTGGAAGAAGCCGCCCTTACCGGCGAGAGCATGGCTGTTGACAAGAACACCGATGTGATCACCAAAAAGGATATTCCCCTTGGGGATCGAGTTAACATGGCTTTTATGAATACAAACGTTACCCGAGGCCATGGCGAGATTCTGGTTACTCAAACTGGCATGAACTCAGAAGTGGGGCATATAGCTACCATGCTCAGGGAGCATAAGGCAGGAAAGACTCCCCTCATGCAGCAAATTGATAGAGTCACCCTCTTTATCATAGGGATTGCAGTGCTAGCATTTATATGTATTCTGGTAATTGGGCTTTCTCAGGGAGGCTCCTTCACAAACCTGTTTAATATTGGTATATCTCTGGCTATCGGTTCTATTCCAGATGCCCTGCCTGCTGTTGTAACCACTATCCTGGCTATGGGTATGGTGGCGATGGCAAAGAAGAATGCCATCATCAAAAACCTTCCTGCAGTAGAAACACTTGGTTCTACTTCAGCAATCAATTCAGACAAGACAGGGACACTCACCATGAACCAGATGACTGTACGGAACATTTCAACAGCACAGCACCGTTATACTGTCTCAGGGGAAGGCTACAGCTTTGATGGAAAAATAGAGAGAACAGAAGGAAAACCAGAAGAGAACATGGATTATATCTTATTTCCATGTGCTCTTTGCATTGACACAGATATCCGGGATGGAGAAGTAATAGGAGATCCGACTGAAGCTGCACTTTATGCGCTTGCTGAAAAGGGAGGCTTGAATGTCCAGGAGTTCCGAAAGAATAATCCAAGGATTGCTAGTATTCCATTTGATTCTGAATACAAATTCATGGCAACATTCCATAAAATGAAAACACGAGGAGGCATGCAGGTAATCCGAGCATATATTAAAGGGGCTCCTGACGTGATCCTTGGAATGTCTGCTTACGGACTAATGCCTGACGGGTCAACCAATGAACTAAGTACAGATGACAGGAAAAAAGTTGAAGAAGAGAATGAAAGAATAGCAAGCGAAGGATTACGAGTTCTTGCCCTTGCACAAAAAGATTTTGAATCCTCATCCTTTGATCCGAGTGCAGATTTGATGCCGCTCATGCAAGACATTACCATGACCGCACTTATTGGAGAAGTTGATCTTCCACGTGCAGAAGCAAAGGATGCTATTAAAAAAGCAAAACAAGCAGGTGTTAGAGTCAGAATGATTACTGGAGACCATGCAGTTACAGCTGAGGCTATTGGTCGGGAACTGGGTATTGAAGGGAGAACAATCACTGGTGCAGAATTTGCAGCACTAACCGATGAAGAAGCTGAAAATCAAATTGATGAGATTGGAGTTTTTGCCAGGGTTGCACCAGAACATAAGGTCAGGCTGGTGAAGACTCTTAAGAAAAAAGGCAATATAGTAGCCATGACCGGTGACGGTGTAAATGACGCTCCTTCAATCAAGACAGCTGATATTGGTATTGCAATGGGCATTACAGGTACTGATGTTGCCAAGGGGGCTGCCAAGATGATCCTTGTTGATGATAACTTCAAAACCATCGTGACTGCCATCGAAGAAGGGAGGAAGATCTATGATAATCTACAGAAGTTTCTCCGAATTCAGATTGCCAACATGTTTATGTTCATTCTGGCATTTTTAGGTTCTTCAATATTTACAATTGCTGGCACAGCACTTTTCACGCCAGGACAAGTATTATGGGTTCACATGCTCGTTGTAGCGCCAATTGGTGTGATGTTTGGGCTTGATATGGCATCACCGGGTATTATGACACGAAAACCTCGAAAACATGACGAAGAGATCATCTCAAAAGGCATGTATATTAGATTATTTATTGCAGGTGCATTCATGGCCGCAACATCACTCTATGTGTACCATATAGGACAGGTATTCTATGGTTCCATGCAAATCGGTCAGACTATGGGACTTGTATCAATATCACTGATGAACATCTTTCTTGCTCTAAATCTTAGATTTCCTAAAGATACTGCATTTCAAAGCGCTACATTTTCAAATATAAGGCTCCTTTATGCTTATCTATGGATTCTTTTAGGTACAATCCTCATTACAGAAACAAGGGTTTTCCATGAGCTCTTTGGTACTGTTTCACTTGATGCGTACCAGTGGGGCATATGTTTCATTCCGGCAATATTACTTTTTATTATAGGGGAGCTATTTAAGGTATACATTCGCTACAGTAATAAAAAACATTATTCAAAGCAGGATTAGCTGGTTAGTATGCTTTTCAGTTTAATTAAAAGTTATTATATCTTTTTAATATAAAGGAGGGTAATATCTTGAATGAAAAAGTTAAAAATTACAATAAGAGTGTAAAACCAGTTGGTGAGAAAAGTCAAAAATGGATTAAGAGGCTTACTATTCTTGTGGCACTATGGGGGATTTTGAGCCTCGAATTTTCATCCACTGTATTTGGAGTAATTTTTATTCTCTTTGCAGTATTGATCTGGATATCTAAAAGTTTCGTGGCCATATATGCTGTTGGAGTTATTTTGTGGATTTTAGGATTGATACAGTTATTAAGTGCAGCTGGTTTTATTAATGCTGGATTTACAGTAAGTGCAGCTTCAGGGATTGAACTGATTATAGTTGCAATTGCTAATTTTGTAATAGGGGGGTTGATTATTTATAAAACAAGGAAATTAGAACAGGTTTAGATTTATGAATGGATAATTCGTTTGATTATCTATTTTTTACCATTTTTTAACCTATAACTACTACATACTCCAATTTATGCTTTAATTATCATTTTTATTGAATTTTGAATTAAATTCTAATAATTAATCCTCAAATACTGATATAAAAATTTAGACATGATTAAAATGAACTACAAAGATGCTCTAATTGAATTGGATCTTTTAATCCATAAATTAGATGATTTGATGGATATTATGTTTGAATCTACTAAGGAAATTATAGATCTTGGAAATGTAAATTATGAATTAAAAAAAGTTATTGATAAATTAGACATGATAATAGACAGTATGAAAAACTTTGAAGAAAAAAATATGCTTGAATCTGCTAAATACAACATTATTTATGCCAATTTGGATATAGTAGACAATGTGGACATTTTCGATAAAATCAATAAATTAAGAGGTGCTAAAAGCACCCTGGTAAATGTTAAATCCAAACTGACTACTCATGAGCATTTATAATTTTAATTTCTTCAATTTAACTCAAATTTTTAATCATATCTCATTAATTATATGTTTTGCAAGTCTTTTTGCTAACGCGATGATGGTAACAACCGGAGGTGCACCTGGAGCTTCAGGGAAAACGCTTGCATCTGCAACATAAAGACCTTTTATTTCTGTTTGTAGATCTGTATCAACTACATCTCCAATTGCAGCGGTTCCACCAGGATGGGCGCCCCTTGCATAAGTAGATACAAGTGTCTCTGGAATTACACCTGCTTCAGTTAATATTGAGCCAGCAATTGCTGATCCTTCCGCTAAAAGAGCAACATCTTCTGCAGTGTTGAATTTTATTACTCCATCCTGAGTGACTTTACCCGAAGGTTCATCTTTTATCTTAATCATGAGTCCAAGAACATCTTTTTTTCGGGCTTTAAATTTTTTGAGTTTGTCTACTAAAATTCCCGAAAAATGAGGCGCTAAAACGATATTATCCAATTTTATAAGGGCATTCATGGATACTTCCTTGTTGTACTTTATATTTTTAAGCAGGCCCCCAACTGTAACAAATGTATCAACAAAAAGGTTGTTGCCAGCGTTTATGCCTATTTTTTGCAGTAATCTTGGTGTTTCTATTGCACCGGCGGATAAAATTACGATATCTGCTTTAAAGATCTTGCCATCACTTTTTACTCCATTTACTTTCCCATTGGAAAGTATTATATCTGTAACGGGAGTATTTTCTATAATATTTGCACCGTATTCTTCAGCTTCTTTGATAAATTCCATGCTGGTCCATTTTGCATCTTTTGGACAGCCAAAAGCGCATTTACCACAGGGTTTACATGAATCAGGATATATGAACTTGGGCATTTTTTGAATTTCCAGACCTAAAGATCTTGCAGCGTCCATTATTTTTTTTGTTCCTTCTCCAAAATGTGAATCTGGAAGAGTATTTATATGTAGTTCATCCTCTATTTCTTCAAACTCACGGCTCAAATCAATTCCTAATTTCTTAAAAGATTCTTCACAGGTTCTTACTGCATTTCCTGCTGTTACAAGAGTAGTACCACCCAAACAAATGGTACTTGATACTTCTGTTCCTACATTCAATATATTATAGTGTTTATACGCTTTTTCAGTACTGGTAGCTGGACCTTTTTCGATTAAGTCGACTGAAATCCCTGCTTTTGCAAGTTCTTTTGCAATGGTTCCTCCACCTGCACCTGATCCCACAACTATGGCTTTCATTTTTAATTTCCTTTTTAATTGAATTAACGATGTTTAAATTATTAAACGCTCATATGCAGAAGTTGTGTAGATTTGTATGTTCTTAAAGTAATTTTTATATAATTAATAATTAAATCTACAATTTAACATACGTATTTCATGCAATAAACATGAGCGTTAAAGATTAAATAATGTGATTTCTTAAATTTAATTTATATAAATATAACGGGTGTTATTTATTATTAAATAATCTGAAAGAAAATAAAATTAGTCTATTTTTTATTTAATGTTCTTTTAGGTTTATCGTTAAAGCTTTTTCTGCGTCTATTTTTATTTAAATCCCTTCTTGGTTTACTATTAAACCTTTTTTGGGACTTATTTTTAGTTAAAGCCATTAATTTATTGATAAAACTTTTTTGGGGTATATTTCTTTTTTTATACTCTTGTGTATTTCTTCTTTGATACCCTTCACTGTATCTACCAGTTTCAGCTTTCTTTTTAAAAAGTTTTTGTACAATAGCCCCTCCAACGGCCCCTAATCCGGCACAAACACCAATTAAAAGAATAAATCCGAGTAGTAATGTGAATAATCCTCCTAATTGTAGACTGATCATCTTGGAAGTGGATATACTTGGAGTATAAGGGAGTGTAGGTGAAGCAAAGAAACCGAACATAAAAACAATAAGGCCAATTATACCTCCCGCAATTGTGCCGATTATATAACTCCTCTGGCTGTCTACTGTAAGGTAATTTGCAATAAAACCAATTATTACCATGCAAAATAGTCCTTTAATCCCAAGAATAGGTAAAATAATGAGACCAATTATTACGCTTATTAGTATTGCAGCTCCTCTGCCCAATCCTGCCATATTTTTTACTTCCTCTTATTAACAGGTTACCATTATCCCCGAGCTTATTTATATCTATTTCGGAATAAATTAAGTTTTAGAAAATTTTTTGTTATAAAACCAGTAATTAACGA
The DNA here is from genome assembly GCA_023436175.1 of Methanobacteriota archaeon. Lineage (GTDB taxonomy): Archaea > Methanobacteriota > Methanobacteria > Methanobacteriales > Methanobacteriaceae > Methanobacterium_D. Next base: position 37,225 of record JAEZKE010000140.1, on the reverse strand, counting down.
GTTATGAGCATAATAGAATAATTTAATTGAATAATAATTTGTTTCATGAGATGGTAATTTTCAAAAAAATTAAACAGAAATATATTCCAATATCATAAAACTGTTTAAATTCACATGTAAATAAAAAATCCACTTTAGAAAAAGTAAAGGATATTGCTCAAAATTTATAAATTTTCTTTTATACTTCATTAATATATATCTATAATTGAATGGTCTTTATAATTGATATGCAAAAATATATAAGTCATTAAATCATTACTTAAATTGACCATATGTACTCTGGGCACTTGTTTATAGAGTGTCCAGGCCTAATTATTTTTAAATAAATAGAAAATATATCTAATATGTAAAATAATATAAAATTAATTGTTATATGTATATTATATTTAAACGAAATGCAAATATATATAAATCATTAGGGATTATATTTAAAATGGACCATAAAAAGTCTCCCTGGACACTAGCCCCTAAAAGTGTCCAGGACACTATTTCTAAAAATGTAAAGTGAATATTGTTAATTTGGTCATTAACATTTTATTCCTGAATTCATCTATGAGTTCAGGATCAATTTTTAAAAGTTTAAATTTTATAGGTATAAATTATATACTCTGTTTAACCCTTCTAATATTGGCCAATAAAAGCTATATAGTAATTAGCACAGGTATATGGATAAAACTATTTTTTTGTGTTATGTATTTATCTTTTAAATTTTTTAGGCATACCAAAAACTTTATATAGTTTCTGCAATAACTATACTCATTAAAGTTTTAGGTGGACCTAAATGTCAAAGAATGCAACACTTAGCGGAAATGTAGAGGAATATCTTGAGTTATTATATAAGCTTGGCCCAAATGGAGAAAGGGTTTCAACTTCAATGATTTCAGAAAATCTAAAAATTGCACCAGCAAGCGCTACCCAAATGCTTAAAAAATTAGCAGATAAAGGCTATGTAGAATATTCTCCATATAAAGGAGTTATATTGACAGAAAATGGTCTTAAAATTGCAAAAAAAGTTACCAGAAAACATAGATTACTCGAAAGATTTTTATGCGACATTTTAAAGATCAAAAGTGATAAAATTCATGATCAGGCATGTGAAATGGAACATGTACTGTCTGACGATGCAGAAAGAGCACTCTGCCACCTTTTAGAACAGCCAAACAAATGTCCTGGTGACAGCGTTATTCCAGAATGTGATTTAAAATTTACAACCTGTGAAGAATGCAAAGAAAGGAAAGAAGTAGATGTAGAAGAAGTTGGAAAGAGAAATGAAAACCTAATCTCAATACTTGACCTTAACGAACACAAAAAAGGTAGAGTAAGTTTTATAAGGGGAGATCACAAGGTAATTCGAAGGCTTCTAGATATGGGAATTACCATTGGCGCAATTATAAGTGTAATCAAAGTCGCCCCACTCGGAGGCCCTGTAGAAGTTGCAGTTAGAGGATCAAAACTAGCTCTTGGGCGAGATATAGCCTCAAACGTGTTCATTGAATCTTGTGATGAGATGGGGTGCTGATCTTGGCTGGATCTGGCGAAAACAAACCTCAAAAATCTTGGAATGGAAAAGGTCATGGTAAAAGGCACCAAAATAGACATGGACACGGACAAAATCCTAAAAAAGATGCTGATTTGACAATTGCACTTGCAGGAAATGCTAACGTCGGCAAAAGTGTTATTTTTAATGAACTTACAGGTTCTAACCAGATTATAGGGAACTGGCCTGGAAAAACAATTGAAAGGGCAGAAGGTAAACTTCTTTTTGAAGATTATGATATCGATGTAATTGATTTACCGGGAATATATTCTTTTTCTACATATTCTATGGAAGAAATTGTATCAAGGGAATATATTGCATTTGAAAAACCTGATGTTGTTATTAATGTTGTTGATGCTGCTGTTTTAGAGCGGAATCTATTTTTTACTATGCAACTCATGGAAATGGAAGTGCCATTGGTTGTTTGTGTTAATCAGGTGGATATAGCCAAACAAAAGGGAATTGTTATTGATACTGAAAAACTGCAGGCAGCATTAGGAGTACCAGTGGTGGCTACTGTAGCTGTAAGGGGAGAAGGACTACATGAACTTATGGAAATAGCTACAGAAATTGCAGAGAAGAAAGATAATAAACCTGCTACACTGGAATATGGAAGTGAAGTAGAAAATAGAATAAAAAAATTAACAGACTTAATCCAGTCTAAAAATCTTAATTTAGGCTATCCATCTCGCTGGGTGGCTATAAAATTAATAGAAAATGATCCCGAGATCCAGAAATTGGTAAGATCTAAATCTGAAGAAGTTGTTAACCTAGCTTATGCTCTAGCAAGAGAAATAGAAGATATCCATAGAGAACCTTCATTTTCAGTTATTGCATCTGAAAGATACTCACTTGCAAATAGAATTGCAGAAGGAGGTCAAATACAGAGTGAAATAAAAATCACATTCTCAGAGAAACTTGACAGAATCGTTACACATAGAGTCTATGGTTATATCACTTCCGCTCTGGTAATAGGTGGACTGCTTTTATGGACATTTATAGTTGGAAATTTCTTTTCAGGTTTGCTTTCAGATGCTTTTAGCTTTTTCCAACCTGTAGACCCTCAAATTAGCGGCGGACTAATAAGTGTTCTATGGAATGGTGCGTTTGGAGGAATTGTAGCAGGGGTTACACTTGTTATACCATTTGTAATTCCATTTTATATTATGCTCAGTCTAATTGAAAATTCAGGAATACTGACAAGAGTTGCATTCATGATGGATACTCTGATGCATAAAATAGGACTGCATGGGAAGGCACTTATTCCTATGATCCTTGGTTATGGATGTAATGTTCCAGCTATTGACCAGACCCGTATTTTAGAAACAAGACGTGAAAGACTGCTTGCATCATTTGCCATTACATTTGCACCATGTGCAGCAAGAACAATTATAGTTCTTGGTCTTGTAGCGGTTTTTGTTAATGTATGGTGGGCGATTGCACTTTATGCCATTGACCTTGCAATTATATTTATAATGGGTAGAATTGCTTTAAAAGTGGTCCCTGGCGAGTCAACAGGATTAATAATGGAAATGCATTCATTTAAAGTACCATCCCTATCAACGGCCCTCAAACAGACATGGACACGGACTAAATCACTGATTTATCTGGTACTTCCAATATATGTTATTGCCAGTGCACTTATACAGGCCCTGTATGTTCTCGGTGTTTTAGGACCTATAAATGCCGCTTTAACTCCTATTACGGTTATATGGCTAGGCCTTCCTGCAATTTCAGGTATTCTCCTCATATTTGGTGTTGTTAGAAAAGAATTTGTTCTTTTAATGTTGGTGACTTTGGTTGGCCCGAATCTAGCTGCTTTTTTAACACCGGTTCAATTCATAGTGCTGGCCCTTGTATCTATGCTGTTTATTCCATGTCTGTCCACCATCACAATACTGATTCGTGAGTTTGGGGTGAAAGCTGCCACATATATATCTGCAGCTAATCTTGTCACCGCCATAGTTATTGGGGGGGTTGCGTTTAGATTACTTTCTTTAGTATTCTAAACCAATTTTTAATTTTAGTTTGTTTAACCCATACAAAAATAATACTAAGCCCTTAATATACTGATTTGGGTGTAATTTTGGAATAAATACTTTAAGTTACTATGTTAATGTTAATTCTATGGTGAATAAAAAATGAAATGGTTATTAGTTGTATTAGTTATTATAGCTCTTATTATAGGTTACTCTTATGTTACAGTTTCAAATGGCCCTATTCAACCTATGGGAAGGCTTGCATTTGTTAAATTAGCTAATCCAGATATGTACCCTGGACATCCTCATTCTGAACTTCTTGCTAAAGACGCAGCAGCACAGGGATCTAAATGTGCACTAGTACTGCAGTTGTATGGTGGTTCTAATTACCGTAGCTATCAGGAAGGAAATGTTTATATAATTGAGGTGGCTTTCATTGACACGCAAGGTATGGGTTCAATAAATATGAGTCAGGTTAACTATTTAGATTCATTTAAAGTGGCATTATTTGGAGTTCCTGATGATCGGTACAGGTACATGTCAGATGGGCATGTTTACAACACTTATGACGAGATGATGGTTCACGTCAATGAGCTTGCAGAGGAACATGGCCAACAAGGTCCGCTTCCAATGTGTTATAAGGGAACAGTAAGGCAGGGGAACCCTGTAATAACTCCAGGGGAAGGATTCCCATTATACTTCCAGATATTGACTAAAACCTATGGAATAATTCCTGCATATGTATATACACTTTCAGGAATGTTATCTGCATACTTCAATGACCCATACAGAGATTTTGAGCTTAAAAATGCTGAAACGTTACAGGACTATTACAACCAGGGATTATTAAATCAAAATTATGAGACGAATACTAAGGGTAATAAAACTGCTCTTCAATATTACAAGCAAATGTACCAAAACAACAGCCAGAACTACGATAGTACATGATTTAAAATTAGGGTGAATAAAATGAAATGGTTATTAGTCACATTAGGTATTATAGCTCTTATTATAGGTTACTCTTATGTTACAGTTTCAAATGGTTCTATTGACCCTTTAGGAAGGCTTGCATTTGTTAAATTAGCTAATCCTGATATGTATCCTGGGCATCCCAATTCTGAACTTTTGGCTAAATATGCAGAAGAAAGTGGATCCAAATGTGCTTTAGTGGTGCATTTTACTGGAAGTTCCAACTACCGCAGCTACCAGGAAGATAATGACGCAGATTTAAATTCAAGTTATAACCAAAGCGGAGTTTATATTATAGAGGTAGGTTTCATTGACACTCAGGGAACAGGTTCATCAAATTTAAGTCAAATCGATCTTTTAGATTCGCTTAAAGTTGCATTGTTCGGTGTTCCTGATGGTAGATATAAGTACATGTCTGATGGGGTAGTTTATGACAATTATGATGATGTGATGGCTCATGTCAATGAGCTTGCAGAGGAACATGGTCAAGAGGGTCCGCTTCCAATGGTATGGCATGGAACTGTCAGACAGGATAATCCTGTCTTAGTTCAAGGTTGTGGATTCCCATTGTATTTCCAAATATTGACTAAAACCTATGGAATGATTCCTGCATATGTTTATACAATTAAAGGGATGATCTTTCCTTACTTTAACAATCCATACAGAGATTTTGAGTTAAAAAATTATGCACAGCTACAATCTTACTATGAACAGGGATTATTAAATGAAAATTACAAAAAGGTTAATGACAGCTATCAGTATAACATATATAAAAACAACCAGAACAACTATGAATAACTGAAAGGTTAATTTAACCTATATTTTATTTATTTGCCTCGGATGTCTAAAAACAGAATTAAAAAGAAGCGAAAACCATATTTGACATTTTTATAGTTTAATTTTTGAAGCAGGTAAATATCCTTCGTTTTTGTGTCCCTGAATTTAAGAGGTTTTTGAGGAATTCAGCTGGTTAACAGGCAGAGTAAAATAAAACGTTGATCCAACACCCTGCTCTGATTCGGCCCAGATCTTACCGCCGTGTCTTTCAACAATTTTTTTTGTAAGGAATAAGCAAGTTCCAGTTATATGGTGCTGTTCTCGTAAATACAAATGATAATATGTGGTAAAAATATGTTTTACACACTGTGAATCCATTCCAATTCCATTATCCTGTATGCTAAAAACATATTCATTTTTTTTATCATCTTTACGTGCTGAAATATGGATTTTCAGTGGTCTATCCTCTTTTTTAAAGTCAATTGCATTGATAATCAAGTTCTGGAATACCTTATTGATTTGATCAGAATCTGCAATAACTTTTGGAAGCTGGTCATAGCTAATTTCAACATTATTCTTGTTAATTTTTAAGTCAGATAACGCGTTATGAATAAATTTTTCAATATCTACAAGTTTAAACGATTTTTTAGCTCTAGAAATACTCTCATATTCAAGTAAGTTGAAGAGTATCTGTTTTAAATTGACACTCTCATCTGCGATACTGTTAATGAAATCATCTATATTAATATCTAATTTATCTGTGTACTCATTTTTAAGCTGTTTAGTAAGATCTGTAATGATTCCGAGATGTTCTTGTAAATAATTAACGGTTATATAAATGCATTGTTCAAATTCTTCATTTGAGTGACTTAACTGATCTAAAAGTTTTTTTAATTTTTCTTCATCTCCTTTGCGTTCTGTAATATCACGAGAAACACCGAGAGCAACAGTTTTTCCCCTGAATTTAAAGATGTGAGTATTGACTTCAACAGGTACTCTTCTACCGTCTTTAGCTATATGAACTATTTCAAATTTAGCATACCCATTTGTCCAAACTTCTATTGCCTGACTTGCCATTTCTACTCTTTTATCTGGAGCAACTATATCTACAGGAGCCATTTTTTGGAATTCTTCATTTGTATAGCCCAACCGATTGCATCCAACTTCATTTACTTCAATGAACTTTCCGGGCATTCCATTTTCGTTCATTTCATGTAATGTAATCATATCACTTGCATTGTTGAATATTTTCCTGAATTTCTCCTCACTTTCATTTAAAGCCTTAGACATTTGCTTACGTTTTGTAATATCGCGAGAAACCGTAAGGTAAACTTTTCTTCCTTTGTAATCAATCATATGTCCATTAATTTCAACAGGTATCTTTCTGCCGTCTTTAGCTACATGAACTATTTCAAAATTACTACAGCCATTTTTTGCTATTAATTCTGCATTTCCAGGCATTTCATCTCTTTTATTAGGAGCAACTATGTCAGCAGGACTCATATCCAAAAATTCTTCCCGTGTGTACCCTAATCGTTTATATCCAACTTCATTCACTTCAATGTATTTACCTGGCATTCCATTTTCTTGCAACTCTGATAGAGTTAGCATGTCATTTGCTTTATTGAATATCAAACGGAATTTTTCCTCACTTTCTTTTAGTGCTTTTTCTGCCATTTTACGTTCAGTTATATCACGAAAAACAACTTGAACTGCATTTTCGCCTTTATAATGAAATCCAGTTGCTAAAACTTCAACGTCTATCACTTTTCCATCTACTGATAAGAATTTTTCTTCTATCGGGGGAACTGCTTTATTTTTCAGCATTTCTCCAATACGTTCTATCACAGTTTCTCTATAATCTGGATGTACAAAATTAAGTAATGGAGTATCAACAAATTCTTCAGGATTTTTTACCCCAAAAAGATCCATTGCAGCACTATTTGCAGAGATAAGTTTACCATCATTGTGTATAACAACTGCATCAAATGAATTTTCTAATAATTTACGATAACGGTTTTCACTTTCTATTAATTTTGATTCTACTCTTTTTTTTTCTTTAATTTCCTGCTTTAATTCTTCATTGGCTTTTTGTAATTCGTTGGTTTTTTCATGAACTTTAATTTCTAAATTGTCATAAGTATTTTTTAATTCTCTTTCTGCTTTTTCCTGATCAGTAATATCTACTCGGAGCATGACAAAAAAGCCATCGGGATTTTGAAAACCTGAAACTTGATAGTATCTATTTAACGGTGGTAAATAAGCTTTAAATGTTTTACTTTTACCTGTAGCAATTATTTCTTCAAATATTTTGAAATAAAGTTCTAAATGCTCGATCCCATATAAATTACCGATATATTTGCCAATGTAATGTTTGTATGAATTGCCAGAACCTGCAATTGTGGCTGGATTAACATATTTTATGATAAAATCATGGACTTTACCGTTATCATAGACTGGTTCATAAACAGATACTCCCTCAAGCAGATTATCGAATATTTTGAAGTTATTTTCCCCAAATGAGTAACTACCCGCCTTTATCATATTTTCATCTTCTTCTAAGTATTCTCCTAAAATAATTTGTTAATATGAAATGTATTATTATATTATTATCAAAGTTAAATACTAATATATACGTTGTGGTTTGTATGCATATTTACATGGATATTTTCTATATCTCAACCAATTTTAAAGAAAGAATTAAGGCAGGGCATGAAATTTGTAAAAGTAAAATCTTATCTTTAAAGTAATATAAATGAACATGTAGTAAGATAAGATTTTAAGAAATAAATCCCATATAATTAATTTAAAATTTTCTTAAATTGATAAGGAGGTCTTTTATGATTTTTACAAAAACCATCCATATAGAAACTGAAAAATTAGGAGATATTATTAATTTAACACATAAAATCGAAGCTGCGGTTGGTGAATCTAAGATCAGGAACGGTATTGTGCATGTTTTTGCTCCACATGCTACTGCAGTCTTTGCATTAACAGAACTTGAAAGTAATTTAAGGGAAGATATAGAAAAATTACTTGATGACTTAACTCCTAAAGAAGGATGGAAGCATGATGTAAATGCTTTTTCACACCTCAGATCAATGCTTCTTCCTCCAGATAGAACACTGCCAGTACGTAATGGAAGAGTTATCAAAGGAACATGGCAGGATTTATTTTTCATAGAGGCCGATACCTCAGGTAGGTTAAGGAAAATAGAGGTAACTGTTATTGGAGAATAGTTGTTTAATGTTAAATAATGGGAGGATTTAAATGGACAAATTAAGGTCAACAGTAGGGTTTGTAGGAGAAGGAGGAGTTATACTTAAGGATCATTCAGTATTTGATAAAGGTGAAGTTGTAGTTTTGATATCTGCAGAAAATATTGACGAGTTTTTAGAGGAGATATTGAAAATTAAAGAAAGTATTAACTCAAGTAAACGCTGGATAGATGAAATAAAAGAAATTAAGTAGATTATACAATTAAAATTTTTTAATAATATTAAAAATTAAGAACAAAAGTTCAATTATAGTCGCAATGGCTATACCAATCATTACAAATATTAAAGCAATAGTTACACTCCAGTCAGCTAAAAATGAACTGAAATTGAATGGGAATATGCTGTAAATAGAATATACTGCAGCAATGGCAAGTATATTTAAAATTATCTTTACTATATGTTTGAACCATTTTGGATTAAAGATAAGAAGTATTATATTCCCTATGATTGTAGCTATAACTGTTAGGTTTATAATCCATAAAACTTCGTTAAGTGCGCTTGTAATAAAATAAATATGCCAGCTAAGTAAATTGTTAAAAATATACAATAAAATGATGTTAACGACTATTGCGCCTATATATTTTGATTTTTTAGAATATTTTTCTTTTTCATCGTGTTTTGCAGATAAATTATTAATAAAATTTTTGATTTTATTTTGGCCACTTTTCATTAATTCACTTCCTTCAATTTTGGTTAATGTAGCGCAAAGTGATCATGTTTAATACGAACTGTCATCATCTAAATCCAAAATCTTAAATAAAGATCATGTAAATTGGTCAATACTACAACTTAAATCATAGCATAATTTTTATGCACTTTTATGGATATTAACAGATACATCATTATTAAATCATTAATTAATTTCAGCTTATTATTTCTTATTTTTAATTAAATTCGAATTACCCTTTCAGGAGTCACTATCATGTTTATTTTTTCGTCATGTTCTTCTGTAGGAACTTTATTTATAATCTGAACTTCATGAACAGTAGTTGCAACAGGAGTGTTCTCTGTAATAGCTTTTTTAGATATTAACTCAGATATTTCTCTATCACCATAACCTCCACCTTTTCCGAGTCTGTTTCCAGCTTTATCAACTGCCACAGAACCTTCAACTACAAGATCCACTTTAGGAAACTCATAGATTTTCTTTCCAAATTTAAAAGCTCCATTTATGGTTGATGCTGTTTCTTCATTTCCTCTAACACTATACGGATCTATTAAAAGAAATCCGTCTTTTAGCTTAGGTGAAGCCATAATTAAAAGCTTTTTATCTAATAATGCAAATTCACGAACTTTTTTCTGGGCTGAATCTGGACTTGAAAAGATCACTTCGCAGTTCTGCCATTCTTCAGTGCTTCTTAACATTTTGGCTGCTTCAGTTGAACCTGAAAAATTGGGTATTCTTCCATAAGACGGTTTTGGAGATTTAGATAGATTATTATTTTCTAAAGTGCTCCATATAAAGTTTCTCAGTCTTTCTTTATCTTCAATTGTCATCAATTTAATTATATGCTGTACATTAAATAAATAGGGTATACTAAATACAGCATGAAGCACATATTAATCAAAAATCATTAAAAAACTTATTTTATGATATAAAATCAAAATCAAGGTTTAAAAAAGTTAAAGAGAAAAAAAATTAAAAATTAAATCACTGATGCAACTGCAAGTACTGGAATCATGGCCATAAGAGCTAAATGTGGAGCGTACGCCGGTGATGTCTGAAAATTATATTTGAGAGTTGCCCATGTCTGTGTAAAAGCTGTAATGACTGCAATTAACTGCAACGCTACAGCTGTATAGACAACTAATATATTATTTGTGGCAATACCTGCAATTGTAACTATAAGTGCCAGTATCAAAGCACCGAAGTGCGGCGCCAGGCGCATACCTGACATTCTAAATGTTATAAAACCACTTGCAATACCACTCACGAGTATTGCGAGTATTATTAAGGGATATGTAACTTGCATTTTCCTTAACCTCCTTAAAAGTTTACAACTGCGTATGTAGGGTCACTTAGCAGTGTTATGTATGTTGCAGCCCCTGCAAGACTGGTACCTTTAACAAGATCTTCTTGTTTCATTCCTCTAAATTCAGCACTGAGCTCACATACGTAAACTTTAGCGCCCATTTCAATAATTTCTACCATTAACTTGTCCAATCTATCGAAAGATGGATGTTTAACCTTTTCTGCGTTACCTTTTTTGGCTATACTTACTCCATCCATGAGCAGGAATATTGTCACTTTTTTACCCATACTGAGGGCAGCTTTTGAGAATATAAATGTAGCGTAGGCACGTTCTGCGTTACCTATTCCATTACTCTGTGCAACAAGCACTTTATCCCTGTTAGCTACCGCAGCCGATGTTGAAGCAGCTTTTTCTACTTTTTCTAGTAGAATATAACTCTTATTGCCATCTGTACCTTTTTCAACCACTTTACCATTCATTTCTGGAATGGAAATGGCTATATCTTCAATGGCTTCACCACTTTTACTTTTAACCTTTAAGCGTTCTCCAATTGCCATAGAACTAAGCTTGTCCCCTACCAGTATGATAGGTCCTGGGCATGTTTCTCCTGTAACATCTAATTCTTCTGCCTGTGATTTTGTCATTCTAACTACAACCTCATCGACTAACTTTTCTATTTCAAATGCAAAGCCATATTTCTTTGCAATTTCCTCAAGGCCCTTTTCTGATCCTGGACTAAGAGTTAAGATAAGCCCATCATCTGCACCGTTTTTTATAATGTTTTCTGCAAGTATTGATGAATTAGGTGCTTTAATTCCCAGAGCGTTAACTGTTTTCATGACTGTTTTCTCCTAAAGTTCTCCCCATTTATCTTTAAATGTTTTTAAGGCGTCTACTATATCAACGAAGTTTTTAGGAGGTATTCCTATAATAACTTCTTCGTCTGCTATTTTAGCGTATTTACGTGAACCGCTACACCCAAGGGTCATGTTTGGTATTCCTCGCTCTTTTACGGCCACTACAGCATCAGCACATAAAGACTGTATACCTGAATAGTCGCTGGAAATTCTACCTCCTTTTGCTCTTAAATAGGCTTGAGATACTCTTAAAGCCTGTTTCGGTGTAAGTACAAGAACTATTACATCCGGTTCATATTCTGCACTTTCTAAGGGTGAATAAATTGAAGCATAATACTCTTCACTGGATTTAGGAATAGCAGTAATTGTTTCCTGGGCACCTTCAGCAGTTTCAAAGTTTCCAAGCTGGTGGTACATTTTTCCAGAAGCTACACTCTCAGGCAATGGTTCAATTCCCATCACTCCTGCCCCACCCTTACATAGGTGTTCTTCTGAAGTTGCATAACCTTTATTTCCAGTTAACCTTGCATCCTGGACAAATTCACAGTGTCTTTTCTTTTCACTTATTTTAGAGTAACCCTCTGGAATTTCATTGACCGATTTCACCAGTTTTACAGCTACAGGGCTTCCTTTTAGCCCTAATAATTCACTTAATTCTTTTACATTTTCTTCATACATGGTATCTGGCCCTCCTCAAAATAACATATTTAAACTATACCTTATAGTATAACTATACTTTATAGTATAATTTATAGTATTTAAACTTTACTTTAATGAAACAAAAAACATGAATATACACAATAACAACGTTGAATACGGACACCATGTAATATTTATATATAAGTTAATAATTATACTATATAGTATAAGAAATTGGGATGAAAATCATGGAAGAATTATCAAATACAGAAAGGCTAATTGTGTCATATATAAAATCTCACCCGCCTGAAGACTGCATGCTGGATAAAATAACTAGAGGCACAAGCAGGAGCAGGGCCACCGTGCTTAAATACCTTGAAATATTACATGCAAAAGGTATATTAAGTTATAAATTTGTGGGCAGGAGCAAATTATGGTTCTTAAAGCAATCCCTCCAGGAAAAACCTGAAATTATGCCTGAATCCATTGATCTTGATAATCCGGAGATAAATGAGCTTGTATCAGCTGCTTCAAGGTTACATACATTACGGTCGAAGGAAATTGAACTTAAAATGTTAATTGACAGTCCAGATGCATTAGTATTCACTACTAACACATATATGGATATTATAGCATACAATAATGTATTTGATACATTTTTCCCAGGGAAAAAGAATCTGCGCGAGATAATAAGTGGTGAACAAATAGGTATACTTGAAAATGTCATACGCTCCTTGAGCTTGAAGGATAAAGTAACCATTGAAATAGACCTGGTAGAAAAATCAGGTGTATACAGGCCATATAAAATATCACTGCAGCCAATTTTAGATGACAATGAATCTGTTGTTGGCAGTGTCATTGTAGGTGAAGAACTTTCACAGTCCAGACGTACAAAACGCGAACTAGAAACATTGCTATCTATAGCTCAAGCTGCAGGTTCAGCACATAGTGAAGAACAGCTTATGGAAGAAGCAACAGGAAGTATCAAAGATATAATTCCATATAAATATTGCGCTATATTTTTAAAGGATAATGGAAATATACGGGTTGCATATGAAACAACGGCAGTAGAAACTAGTAAATTGTTCCCTAATATCAGAAGATTTATTGAAAAGAGCATGGATTTGCTGGAAACAAAATCTGCTGGAAATGGAGACTTTTATTTTGAAAATATCAAATCAATAATGGAAGATATATCTCTTTCTTTGATGCTGTCCATCCCAATTATCGATGAAGATTCTGCCATTGGTTCTATACTTTTATTAACTACATTAACTTCAGTTAGTTCTGTCAGTATTGAAAACGTTGAAATGGCAGCTGATGAACTTTCAGGATATCTAAAAATGCAGAGATTGACCAGTGAAAAGGAAGAATTTGCCAATACATTGCTTGCAATGAACAGGATCTCAACTGTACTCAATTCCACAAGCAACGAAGATGAAATACTTGAGAAAGCTGTAAACTCCGCTATTGATTCATTAGGTTTTGAAATGGGTTGTATTTACCTTAACGATGATAAAGAAGAATTAACATTAAAGGTACATAGAAACCTTCCTGAGGGTCTTAAAAATATGTGTATGGCAGGTATGTTTACAGATCTCTTTAGTAAAACTCTTGAAAAGCAGAATTTAGTGTATATAACGTCTGAATCTGAAGAATATAATTCACTTGACCCTGCTATTAAAGCAAATGGCATAAAAACTCTATTAATACTACCTATTAAAAGCGGTAGTGAGATAATAGGGCTTTTAAATATGGGCAGCAGGCAGATAAAACATTATAATAACACTAGCCTCGAAAATCTTAGTTCTATTGGGCTACAATTAGGTTTAGCTCTTGAAAAATCAAGATTAGCAATTAAATTAAAATCGGAATACTAACAGGCATACAAATGCTGTTAAAAATTGAAAATTTTTGAATGTTTCAAGAATTACGAATCAGTGATTCGTAAACTTGCGACTAAAAGTCGCAAGAATTTAAAATTTTTCAGGCTTAATTTTATACTAAAGATAAATCTTAATTAATAACATATAGATTTTTAGCTAAATTTATTGAATAATATAAAAAGGAGCACAAAATGACATTTTCATTATTTATACTCTTAATTTTAGCATTAATTGGACTTTTTTTAATTTGGATATTCTGGTCCAGTATTATAGGCGCTGGTTTTCAACCTACTTCTAGAAAATTAGTTAAACAGATGTTAGATATGGCAGAAGCGGGTCCAGATGATATTGTGTATGATCTGGGGTCTGGTGACGGTAGAATTGTGATTAATGCCGTTAAAAAGTATAATGCAAAGGCAGTAGGATTAGAAGCAGACCCATCACGTGTATTCTGGTCTCGTTTAGTCATAACACTTTCAGGTATTGGAAACAGAGCTAAAATTGTTTGGGGGAATTTCTTCAACAAGAATATCAGCGAAGCTACTGTAGTAACTTTATTTTTAAGTGATACCGCCAATCAAAAATTAAAACCTAAATTTCTTGAAGAGTTAAAGCCAGGAACTCGAATTGTTTCATACGTCTGGAAATTTAAAGGATGGGAACCTGTAAAAATAGACGAAACTGAAGAAATTTATTTATATGTAATAGGTAAGAGTAACTTACCGCTGAAAAAGAGGCATTTGTATACATATTAGGCTAATAAAAATATTTATTCAGTTAATTTTGATACAATCCAATCATATACTATCTGATGGACTTTTTGCGAAGATTCATCTAAGCAATGGGCATTTCCTGTTAATATAACTATTTCTTTTGGATCGTGCGCCTTACTGTAGACCTGTTTGGAGCAAGAACTTGGAAGAACAGGGTCATCAGCTCCGTGAATCAGGAGTATAGAAGTATCTTGAGAGAAATTAGATACTGATTCAGATCCATAACTTTGAGTTGAAAGAACAACTACAGTTTTAACAGAATTAGATAATCCAGCAGCTTGAATTACCACAGCTCCTCCCAATGAATGGCCAACTAAAGCTATTTTAGAAGTTCCCATATCTTTTAAAAACTTAATACCGGTAAGTACATCATATACGGACTCATCAATATCATGAGGATATCTATAACGAATTCTGAGTGAAGATATGTCATTTTCCTTAAGTTGTTTGGATAAATCGGGATATAACCCTTCAGCTGGTGTATCCCAACCTCCCCCAATACCACCTACCCATATTACTCCAAACTTGTTACTGTTAACTTTATAAAATCTGCAGGATACCTCACCTCTATCAGTTATCAATTCTATAGGAATGTAACCATTTTCGGCATTTTCTCCTATTTCTTTGATATCTATTTTAATATCCATAATATTCCTCTTTTTAAGCTTAATATAAATTTATAAACTAAAATACGGTGCTTTAAGTACCTAATGAAAAAGTCATTGAAATTTTAGATAAGTTTAGGTAATAATTATTTATATTTTATTATTTATAATAATTAACTAAGTCAAAAAAATGTTAAAAATAGTGCAAATTGTTATTCAGATTATTTTAAAACTCCGTAATCAAAAAGTCAAATAAAAATACGTATTTTTAGCGTTAAATAAGTATCATCTTTTAGATTATTTAGCTATACTTTAAAAACCATTTGGGCTATTTATCATGAAAAGAAAAATATTTAGAAAAAAGTCCATTGATGAATTATTAAAGGTTAGCTCTGGAGAAAAAGGGCTTAAAAGAGTACTTGGACCTATTGGGCTTTTAATGATGGGTATTGGTACGATTATTGGTGCAGGTATTTTTATACTTACTGGAATTGCCTCTGCATATTACGCAGGTCCTGCAATTGTTATTTCTTTTCTTATCTCAGGAATTGCGTGTTTGTTTACAGCACTATGTTATGCTGAATTTGCTACTATGATTCCAGTAGCAGGAAGTGTTTATACATACAGTTATGTAACGCTTGGAGAAATCTGGGCATGGATTATTGGATGGGACCTGGTACTTGAGTATTTAGTTATAGTTGCTGCAGTTGCAATCGGCTGGTCCAATTATTTTGTTGAGATTTTTAGTTCAAGTGGGATCATCTTACCAAGTGCTTTAGTTAATCCTCCGGGAATAGAAGGTGGAATCATTAATCTCCCTGCAGTTTTGATCGTATTTATAGTTATGAGCTTGCTGATTGTTGGAGTGCGTGAAAGTTCTCGTTTTAACACAGTCATTGTACTTATTAAACTATCTGTAATTTTACTTTTTATTGCAATTGGAATTTATCATATTAACCCTTCCAATTACAATCCATTTTTTCCCTATGGTTTTATTGGAGTATTTAAAGGTGCGGCAATAATATTTTTTGCTTATATTGGATTTGATGCCCTTACAACAGCTGCAGAAGAGGTAAAAAATCCCCAAAAAACACTTCCAATAGCAATTATAGGTTCTCTTGTTATTAGTTCAGTTCTTTATGTTGTTGTGGCGCTTGTTTTAAATGGAATACTTCCCTACAGTGCTTTTAAAGAAACAGCTGCCCCTATTGCTTTTGCCCTTCAAAATGTAGGAATTGACTGGGCCAGTACAGTAGTATCAATTGGAGCACTTTGTGGAATTACATCTGTCCTTCTTGTGGGTTTATTTGGACAAACCCGAGTTTTCTTTGCAATAGCAAGAGATGGGTTGTTACCTGGAATATTTGCAAAAATACATAAAAAATTTAACACTCCAGTTACAGGTATTGCAGTTATTGGTTCCATTGGAGCTGCTATTGCGGCATTTGTCCCCATTACTGATGTAGTTCAGCTTGTAAATATAGGAACACTCGCTGCATTTATTATTGTATCATTTGCGGTAATAATCTTAAGAAAAACGCAGCCCGATATTCAGCGACCCTTCAAAACACCATTCGTACCTGTAATTCCTGCTATTGCAATAATATTCTGCTGCCTTCTTGTAATTGAACTGCCAACTGTCACTCAATTAAGATTCATTATATGGCTTGCAATTGGACTTGTGATATACTATTTTTATGGACAGCATAAAAGTCATCTAAACAAAAATAACATTATAGAAGAAGATTAAAGAATTATTAAGTCTTCAGATGGATAAAAAGATTGATAATAAAATATTTAATTTATGGGGAGTAACATGGAAAAAATTAAACAATTCTTTAAAAAGGATAAATTTGCAAGATATATAGGTATAGAACTATTAGAAGCTAAAGAAGGATGGGCAAAATCCAAAATGGAAATAACTAAAAATCACCTTAATGGGATTGGAACTGTCCATGGCGGGGCTATATTTACTTTAGCAGATTTTACTTTTGCGGTCGCTGCAAATTCTTATGGAACCGTTACTGTGGCCATAAATGCTAATATATCATTTATGAAAGCTGCTAGATCTGGAACTCTATATGCAGAAGCAGAAGAAATATCCATAAATCCAAAACTTGGTACTTACACTGTCACTATTACCAATGATGTTGGTGAACTAATAGCAATTTTTCAGGGAATGGCCTACAGGAAACGAGATAAAATAAAAATTTAATAGATAACTAAAGTTATATTAGTAATGTGACCGTAGTCAGCAATACTGGCCATAGAACAAATTCTAAGTCAGCCAATGTATGTGCAGTTGTTTCTAATTCACTACTTGATGCTAAATTTGCTTTACTAATATAAAAATACTCATATATAATGAATATTAACAAGAAAATAGCGCTAATATTAATTATATTAAAGTATATTCCTAAAATTAACGGTAAAAATGCAATTACATTTATAAAGTGCAATATATTAATGGTAGTTTTTTTCCCTAATATTACAGGAAGCGTTTTTAAGCCATCGGCATTATCATTATCCATATCCTTCAAATCAAAGAATATAACATTGGTCATGACTCTCATGAATATTAAAAAAAAGGCTATTATAAATGATAAATTAATATCCATAGAATAGTAAAAAAGAGGGAAAAATGCTCCTACTAGTGCCCATGTTATCGCAGTAAATATATTTTTAAATGCGGGAATCTTTTTTGTTAAATCTTTAAGCACTAAATTATATAATATTCCTCCTACCATTATAGCTATTATAAAGGCGACCAAACCAAGATTTGAATACAAAATCAATAGAGAAATTAATAGCGTAACATAAAAGCCAAATACAAATGGATATCTATCAGCTTTTTTTTTTAAAAAAATAGCCCTTTCTGAATTATTTTTAATATCTTTATCGATATCTTTATAATAATCATAGCTGTAAATCATTAAAGGTAATAAATAGGATATTAACAGTTCTGGAAGACTAATACTAATATTTAAAATTATGGATGTCGATATTATTAAACATGGACTTCCTAATGCAGCAAAATAACCCCCATAAAATATTTCATTTTTTAATGAGTTTAATGATTCAAAATCTATATATCTATCACTGATATTTAAATTCATATTAATTTCCTCCATATTATTCTTAACATTATTTAATACGTGTTTAATGTATTTCACTTATTAATAGGTAGTAACTTCTTCTTATCAATTTATATAATTAAAATAAAAGTAATAACTACATTAATACCGATTTTTGCTTTAAATAATAAAAATAATTTAATACGAAGTTTTTTTTATGAACATAATTCCGGTTAAAACGAATCAAATATCACGTAATATTTATATAGTATGAAAAACAAGTTTTAAGTTAGTTTAAAGCGGAGAAAAATCGTAAATGAACGTATTTGCACTAATTTCATTTGTAGCTTTCATGGTATGCTTTTTTCTTGGAAATTTCATTTACCATAAAAATCCAAAGAGCCAATTAAATGGAATAATTGCATTAACGTGTATAATAGTAGGATTCCTTGCTTTTGTAGAATTTGAATATAGGCAGGCCGAAGTTTTTCAGACAGCATTTTTTTGGATAAAAATTAGCACTTTATGGCCCATAGTACCTTCTTTATTACTTCATATTTCTTTAATATTTACTAAATCACATTACTTAAAAAATAAATTAACTTATATCTTAATTTATCTTCCATCAATCATAATAGTTGGATTATCTTTAACTACAAATTTGCTTTTAGATACCATTTCAAAAGAATATTGGGGTTGGACATATGCTCTTCCTGTAGATATGACTCTATATAATATTATGTCATTATGGACAGTTGCTACAGTAGTTTTAGCAGGATTTATATGTTTTAGATACTATTTAAAATCAAAGAATTTAACGAAAATACAGGCAAAATACATTTTTGCTGGTCTTTATATACCATTATTTATAAGTCTTTGCAGCGATTTTATTTTACCTAGTGTATCTTTAAGAGTACCCGAAATGACCATGACGATGATGACCGTGGGAATTTGTCTTATCAGTTATGGAATTTGGAAATACAGATTCCCTTCACTTACTCCTGCAGTAGCTGCAGATAATATAGTATCTACAATGTCAAACTTTTTCTTTTTACTTGATGAGAACATGCACATAATAACTACTAATCAAGCAACCAAGGATCTTTTAGGGTTCACTGATTCTGAGTTAATTGGTAAATCACTAAATGTTGTTTTTGTAGAAGATGAAAAATCTTTATTTAAAGAAAATCTATGCATAATTGGTAAAAAATCTATAAATAATGTTGAAACTACTTTTAAGGCTAAAAATGGCCAACTAATTCCAGTATTTTTATCCATATCTTTAATTGAGAGCAATAATTCCCAAATATTAGGGATAGTTTGTATTGGTAATGATATTACTGATATTAAACTAGCAGAAAATAAAATTAAAGCATCACTTGAGGAAAAGAAGCTGTTACTTCAAGAGATTCATCACCGCGTTAAAAATAATTTGCAGATTATAAGCAGTCTACTCAGTCTTCAATCTAAATATGTGAAAGATGAAGAAGATCTTGAACTTTTTAAAGAGAGCCAGAGCAGGGTCAGATCAATGGCATTTATACATGAACAGTTGTATCAGTCGTCAGATTTTACAAACATTGATTTTGCAGTTTATGTTCAAAATTTACTAAATTATCTGTTCCATTCTTATTCAATAGACCCCACTTACATAAATTTTAAATTAAATATCGATCATGTTTCATTAGATATTAATACAGCAATTCCCTGTGGTTTAATTATTAATGAACTGGTAACAAATTCATTAAAATATGCTTTTCCAGTAAATTCCTCAAATGCAGGCGTAAATAGTGATAAAGTTTCAAATGAAATATGCATACATCTACATTCTTATAAAGAAAATAAATTTATTTTAGTTGTAAGTGATAATGGTGTTGGATTATCAGAAAATATTGATTTTAAAAATACGGACACATTAGGCTTACAATTAGTAAATAGCCTGGTGAACCAATTAGATGGTACCATAAAGCTTGATAAAGATAGTGGAACCAAATTTAAAGTAATCTTCAATAAATTAGAATATAAAAGGATGTAAAATTTTTATTTCCAACTTTTTATCTAATAAATATAATAATTCTATTTAAAATATAACTCTTAATTTAAGTCTTTTTAAAGCATATAAGTAAATTTATGTCATTAAAGTCAAAAAATAGACTTATTTTTGTATTTTAATTATTTAATACTAATTTTTAGCTCTTATCAATAAAAATATATAACTTAAGAGTTATATAAATTAAATCAGTTAATTTAAAGGTATTTCGAGTTGAAGAAAATCTTTGGGGGAATGAAGATGAAAGCAGATGCAGTTAAAATTAAAGATAACGTATACTGGGTAGGAGTTTTTGATTGGGATTTAAGGAGTTACCATGGGTATACCCTAAATGGAACAACATATAATGCTTATTTAGTATTTGGAGAAGATAAGACAGTTTTAATTGATAACACTTATCCTGGAACTGCTTCCCAAATGTTGGGCCGGATTGAAGATGCGTGCAATAAGGAAGGAAAAGATTTCAAAATAGATATCATAATTCAAAACCATGTTGAAAAAGATCACAGCGGTACATTGCCAGATATGCATAAAAAATTCCCTGATGCACCAATATACTGTACACAAAAGGCATTAGATGGACTTAAAAGACATTATTCCCTTGAAAATGTTAATTTTAAAGTTGTTAAGACTGGAGATGAGCTTGATATTGGGAATAAAAAATTAGCCTTCCTTGAAGCTCCATTACTGCACTGGCCTGACAGCATGTTCACACTGCTTGTTGATGACGGTATTCTATTTTCAAACGATGCATTTGGACAACATCTATGTTTTAGACAAAGATTGGACACTGAAATTCCAGAATATATATTGATGGATGCCGCAAGAAAGTTCTATGCTAATTTACTTACACCACTCTCCCCTTTAATACTTAGAAAATTTAAAGAAGTTGAAGACTTAGCACTACTCGATAAAATTGAAATGATTGCCCCATCACATGGGCAAATATGGACGGATCCAATGAAAATCATTGAAGCCTACAGTAACTTAGCTACAGGTAAGTGCAGAAACAAAGTAACCATTGTTTATGATACAATGCACGGCTCAACGCAGAAGATGGCCCATGCATTTGCAGAGGGTATCATGAGTGAAGACGTTGATGTGTTCATGTACTTTTTACATGAAGATGAACGAAGTGAAATCGTAAAAGATATTTTAGACAGTAAAGCGGTCTTATTTGGAATTCCAACCATATTCAACAAGCCGTATCCGAGCATTGGTGACTTAATGTACTATCTTGAAGGCTTAAGATTTGATAGGACAGGATTTAAAAAATTAGCCCTTATATTTGGTTCTCATGGATGGGCTGGCGGAGGGGTCAGAAAAATAGCAGATGACCTCGAAAAATCAGGCTTTGAAGTTTTTGATAAAATGGAAGTAAATTACGTTCCTGAAAAAGAGGAATTAGATAAATGCTACAAATTAGGTAAAAATTTGTCTGTTGAACTTAAAAAACGATAATAAGCTTTTTATTTCAATAATTAACTAAAATTAATTTTTTAAATCTATTTCTATTCTTTTATCCTATTTGTGAGAGAGCAAAAGAAATGATAAATCCAAAAACTGTGAATAATCCCGCAAGATCATGAGTTTCTGAAAATGCTTCAGGGATCATGGTATCTACAAGCATTGCAAGTATCCCGCCCGCTGCAAGGGCCAGGGTAAATGAAATTACGCTGTTAGGCAACTGACTGAATATAGTGTACCCTGCTAATGATGCTAACCCACTGATAACAGTGATAAGAAGCCACATACTAAATATTGAACTGAAACTCCATCCTGCATTTTTAATACCTGCTGTGCTTGACAAACCCTCAGGTATATTTGATATAAATATTGCAACAACCGTTGCGACACTCACGGCACCACCTGTAATTATTGTAAGGCCTATAGCTATAGATTCAGGTATGCCATCTATTACAGAGCCTGCTACAATAGCTAAACTATTATCTTCTGAAGTGCGATCTGATTTTAATTGCTTTCCTGAGCGTTTCCGATGTCTGGCACCATTACGTGCTAAATACAGATTTATAGCCGTAAAGATTACTGCACCTGCTAGAAAACCTGTAACCATATTGAAGAATCCTCCAAGCTGGAATGATTCTTCCATCAATTCTAAGGAGATTGCAGAAATTAAAACACCAGCACCAAATGCCATTATAGCCGCTACAATACGCCCTGATATTTTGAAAAAATAAGCAAGCAAAGCCCCAACTAAAAGAGCAGATCCTGCTATTAAACCCCATAATCCTGCCACAACCCATTCAGATACCATAACTGTCACGTTTATTATTAAATTATGGTTTTAATAAGTTAATATATTTTTCATTAAATTAAAATTAAATTTAATAACTAAACAGTGAAATAATCAGAATGATGAACTATTAACTAAATCATTTAGCTTTTTCATCATGTGTCCAATACCTTTACATCCATTTAGAGGATTATAAATTTCTTTTTCATGAAATAATTTCTTTATCATTTCCGTATAATAATTTCCACCTAAAATAATGACTTTTTCATATTTATTCAGTTTTTTAAATCTTATCTGTGAAGAAAGCTCTTTTAATGTCACTGAATTTGATGATCTATTGTGAAAACATTCATTGTACTGCCCCTGGACAACTTCATCTGGAAATAAAAATCCGTACTTAGCTGATAGAATACACCATAAATCAAAATCCGATTTTTTAGCGTATTCTATACATTTTTTAGTAAATGAACCTGTGTACAAATTTTGAGCTTTTACAGGCCCTTTTTCTGGACTTTCATCCCATATTTTTCTTTTTCCACATGCGACTATACAGAGAGTTTTCATCATGTAACTTCTGTGAACAAATCTAAATAATTTTACTTTTTCTAATTTTTAACAAATTAATGTGAAATTTAACTTGTTTAATTAAATTTAAAATAAGAACTGAATTCAGCTATAATGTGATTATAAAGCTTATATAAATAAATTTAAATAATAAAGAAAACAATAGATATAATACAAGGAGACTAAAACTTGAAATGTACTGAAAACACAGAATTTGAAATTATGGAAATGCTAAACAGGTATGCACAGGCCTATGCAGATAAAAATATTGATGCTATGTTGGCTCTATTTTTAAATGATCCAGATATTGTGGCTATAGGTACTGGTACTGATGAATGGATTCATGGCTACGATGAGCTTAGAAAAGGATTTGAGCGTGATTTTGCTCAAGCTGATAATATCCAGGTTAAATTTGAAAAAGTAACTATTCAATCTGCAAATAACACAGCATGGCTTTCAGCATTGATGACCATGTATGCCAAAGTTTCAGGTAAGGAAGTACTGCTTTCTGGCCGGTTAAGCATGGTTCTTGAAAGAATAGAAGATAAATGGTTGTTTACTCACTTACATTTCTCGCTGCCTGCAGGTGACCAGGAAGAAGGACATTCATTTCCTGAATGGATTATAAGTTAGTCATATTTGGACCATATTTCATTTAGTTTATTTTTTAAAATGATGTGCAGTTTTTCAGCCCCAACTATATCCTCTTTTTCTAGATTCCAGTTTGATGGATATACTAAGAAGGGTTTAGATTGATCACCACCTAATCCTCCATGACTGCCAATTAATTCTTCAAAAGCAGCCACTTCATTCTTCTCAGCATCATATAGACTGTTTACTAAAATATCCGGTACATATTTAAAACTATCTGTTCTTTTTAAATGCATGGCAGCGTTTTTTCCAAAACCTTTAAGTGGATTTTCTCCTTTTATTTTATCATTCTTTAAATAATAAATTCCTTTAGAGCCAATTATAATAGATCCTTCCTTATTAGACCGAACCATTATAAATCCAATACCTTCATGCTGTATTAAACCTGGAATCAATTCGGGAAATACTGCATTAATTTCCTCAAAGCTCATTCTATTTTCCCATTTTTTAAAGTAGATCAGGCCAAGGTTGCCTGAGGCAAGTACTGTAACATCTGCTTCTTTATGAGTGATTGGTTTTTCTCTGGGTTTTATTGGAATTTTTAGTGATTCATTAAATTTTGTTATTCTTTCACTTATTTTTTCGTCCTTGTCAAGGGACTGCCAGATATTTCCAGTGAATTCTTTACTGCTTTTAATAGCATTTTCCCTTTTTTCTTTTATCCAATCCTGGTTTTCAATTGATTGTCTGATATTTCCAGTGAATTCTTTACCACTTTTAATGACATTTTCCCTTTTTTCGCTAATCCACCGTTTTCCATCAGCAATTGGATAGGTAATTACCTGACTGAAATGGTCTTCATTTGTATCAAATTCGTAATATATCTTTAAGTCTTTAGGAATTAATTTACGTACTAAACCTTCCAATGTAATATTATAACGCTGTTTAAAGGTAGCTCCATTACTTTGCCCATGATCAGAAAGTATCACAAAATGGTAAGGCCTTGAAGCACTCTTTCTGGCATTGTCTAAAAGTAAAAATTGTTTATCTAACTGTTTAAGCGCATTAAAAGCGTCAATGTCTTTTGTACCTGAATGGTGGGCTATCTCATCGTAGCCTACATATGTTGCATAGACTGCATCCGCACGACCCGTAAATATATCCCCTATAATAGTACTGGTGGTTATTTCACGTAAAAAAACATT
This sequence comes from Methanobacteriota archaeon, assembly GCA_023436175.1. Classification (GTDB taxonomy): domain Archaea; phylum Methanobacteriota; class Methanobacteria; order Methanobacteriales; family Methanobacteriaceae; genus Methanobacterium_D. Next base: position 12,214 of record JAEZKE010000140.1, on the reverse strand, counting down.
GGCTGTAGCCCTTACAACTAAGTAAAGAATGCTACGGTTCATTCGTGGTTTTATATTTTTCTTCCACTGCCTGATGCGGGATACAATCTCTATGATCATGTCCCATACAAAAAGCACAAGGGTACGTGCAAAATTGTAGGGATTGAAGTAAAAGAAATACCATGCCCGTGTATAAAACTTAGATAAATCACTAAATTTGCTGTATGTAAATATTGCATTTAATGCATCTCCTGAAAAAAGATTAGACCTGCTTGCTCCATTTATTGCAAGCAATCCTTTACCATCTGACACGCGCTGTTCAAGTAAAGGCGCATCAAATAATCCTGTAGATACCCTTAATTTGTTGTTATTTTCCTTCTCAACCCATCTAAAAGCAGGCATATCCTGATTTTTTCCATGAAGAATGCCTGCCTGGGAAGCACCTGTTTGAGAGGAAAGATCAGTTTCCCACTGAAGAATCTTATGACTGCCCTTTTTTATCCAGCTTTTAAGGGTTGGCATATATCCCCTATCTAATGCACTTTGCAAAACCGACTCTGCCAGTCCATCAATCTCTAAGAATATAACTCCCGGTTTATCTGAATGGTTGTTTCTGGTAAAGCGCTGCATGTATCTTTTTAAAACAGATCTATAATAAGATGCCTCATCTCCAATAGTTAAGACTGCAGATACAAGTGTACTGATAAAAGCTATTCCAAGTGGAGTTAAAACAAGTGCTGCATCCTTTATGGTAATTCCAGGTATAAAAAAGCTTATAAACAATATGATCAAACCATTTAAAAGCAGGGAACCTACTCCAAAGGTGAAAACAAGAAATGGAAGTGTGTAGTAAGATAAAATAGGCCAAAAAATCGCGTTTAATATCCCAATTAAAGTAACTACGATGAATGCAGTTTCCCAACTGTTGATACTTAGTCCTGGAAGTAACCAAGTCATTACCATAAGTCCTATAACTTCAGATATCCAGAGAACCAGTGTACGGCCGATCCATAGAAAGTACTGGTTTTTATTCATTGTTGACCTCTATTGAAATAGTATTGAATACAAATATTTGAATTTTATCCAGTTATTAAATATTGTGGGATTATATCTCATTTTTATTTTATATTTTAGGTGATCTTAGATTTATCACTGTAATTTCAGGAGGGCAGTTAATCCTGAGCCAGAATATATTTGTACCGAGTCCTCGATTCGTATACTGGACCATGTCACCTACCTGATATTTACCAATGGGATATTTTAAGAAGTGTGGACCTCTAATTAACGTCCCAATACCAGGTATCATAAATTGACCACCATGCGAGTGACCTGAAATTTGTAGACTAAACCTTCCGGTTGTTGCACTAATATCAGCAAAGTCAGGCTCATGTGCAAGCAGTATTGCAGGTCCTGAAGAAGGTAACTTATCCATAACTAAATCCAGACGATGTTTATTTAACATAACGCTATCAACACCTGCCATGTGTAATGTAGCATTGTCGCGCTTTAAAGTATAAATATCGTTGCTCACATCTATTATGTTGCTCTTTTGCAGCACTTTACGAATTTTAGCTGCTCCAAGCCAGTGGTCATGGTTTCCAAGGACAGCTATAGATGCATCATTGGGATGAAGTTTACTCAAACATGATATTAAATCATCTATAAGATAATCTATTGCATAGGATACAAAATCACCAGTTATAGCTACCAGGTCTGTATTTTGCTGATTAACAAGATCCATAACTCCACTTAATTTATCTTTTGATATCCATTGACCCAGGTGGATATCTGTAATGTGTGCAATACGATAACCATCAAAAGAAGGATCAAGTCCAGGAATAGTAATATCAACTGGCACGATTTCAAAATGACAGGAATCAAATTCATTTCTCCCTATCTTCTCCATGGATTTAGACATTGCCAATTGTAATTTTTGCCGTATTTTAAAACTTTTTAAGTCATTTGAAGATGTATCCTTCATTTTATTAATTTCTCCTGGATAAATATAATATTATCAATATAGAAAATGAAATTTACATAGTTGATTTTACATTAAAAAACTTAATTAATCTTCTAAAAGACTCATTAAATATGCCCACATTTCAATTTCTTCCCTTGCTATGAAATCTTCACTGCGGTACTTTGATTCTTCACTTTTAAAGGGATAATATTCTTCATCAAAATAGGCAGTTAAATATAAATCTCCAGATTTAGAATATAATTCTTCCATAACAATGTTTTTAAGTTTATTTATTGATTCTTCAGTGATATCAGTAATTTTATAAGTCACATAGTACTTCTCAGGCTTATCTGAAACTCCGTAATCAACAATTTTAACCTTCATCTTTAATCTCCTCATTTTAAAAAATCGGCAATTATTGGTTCTACTTTTTTTATTTCACTCGATCCTAAATGTCCAAGTATTGAATCATATAAAATAAGCTTAGATCCTTTTATTGATTTTGAAAGTGGTATCACATCAATATCTGGAGGGAAATACTGATCCTGGTTAACTCCAACAACGAGTGTTTTAGCTTTAATTCTGTGCAGTTCATCGCTTAGATTATACGAAATTGTGGCTTCATTTTGCCATATAATATCATTTGCATCAGAATTAGCTCCTTCTACCTCCATTTCATGAATGGATTCAAGAACTTCTTCATTTGAAGAATTTTTATAGTAAGCTGGCGAAAAACCAAATAAATACAGGAGCACCATTGCATTTTGAGGTCCTATTTTGAGTTTATGTTCATATTTGCCATCTTTATAATCAGGATCATTTTTAATATAATTATTCATTATAGTAGATATTGCATAATTCTGACCCCTTGAAGTAGAACTTGTAGTAATGGGTATAATAAATTCCATAAAATCAGGGTACTTTACAGCCCACTGGAGTGCCAGGAAACCACCCATTGAAGTACCAATAATGCCTTTCAAATGTTTAATATTTAATTTTTGAGTTAAAAGAGTGTATATTGCATCTACCATATCTTCAACCGTATATTTTGGGAATAAGTGCCCCATGCCCGATGTGGATGGTGATGAGGATCCTGGATTCCCTAAAGATGTAGGACAGATTACAAAATAGTCATTGGTATCAATAACCTTTCCAGGGCCTAAAATATCTTTCACACGTTTTACAGACGAGTAATCTCCAGATGAACCATGAAGGTAAACTATTCCATTGGTAATATTTCCATCATGATCTGTTTTTTTATTTCCAAATGTGGCATATTCTAATTTTAATTCAGGTAAAACTTCCCCAGATTTAAATTTAAAGTTTTTTATAATTTTATATTTTGGATTTAACATGCTTTTCCCTTTATACTAAAAATTAACAAAATTATTTTCACAAAAATAATATTTTTATAATTGTAATAGTTTAACTCATTGCACTATCTGCTCTTATGGATATAGCATCTAATTCATCAAATTATATATTGATATAGAACAGCTACTATTTTATTTTTTCTATAAGATAGTAAACAGTTATAAATTGGATATTTAATTTAAATAACCTTTATATTTGAATTCTTATCCTTAAAATAGGGTTATATGTTATTTTCTTTATAGAATTACGTTAAATGAAAAATAATAATTTAAATATTCATTATATAAATTAACTTATATTAGACTATTTTAGTCCAAATAATAAAAAACTTAAGGCTTAAAAGCACTTACTAGCCTAATGAATCAAACATTACTTTATAATAACTGTAATAATGTTTAATATGTGTATCTAATAGATATCTGAAAGAATCATTTCAACTGGTCTTGTAAATTCTTCTCCACATTCATTGCATTTGAATACTAAGATCTGATTGTACCCATCAAGGTCAATAATGCCTAATTTTTTGGTATAGCACTTTGGACAATGACTAATCTCAAAATTATTTCCAAGACCTGTGTTTACCATAGTATCACCCCTCTTCTTATCATTATTTTTCCATACTCCCCCTACAGGTTACTAATTTAAAATTAGTAATCATATTGTCCTTATTGTTATTATCTGTTAAATCATTAGTATATTCTTTTCCATAGAATATAATTGGCATGTATAGATCAATATATTACACAAATTGTAATATCTGCTTTAAATATAATACTTTTCCTTGTCAATTAATATATTAATTAACAAAACATGTACTTTAATTTTTAGCCCTGAATACTCATTCTATTTCTTTTTTAAAGGATTTCAAGAAATTAAAAAATTATTTTTAAAACAAAATGTTTATATATACTTATGCGAATAATTATTATAATAACAAAATTTAACTAAAATATTTATATCTTCTAAATTAATATTCAAGTTATAATTAACGAAAATAAAGCATATTAATCCATTATATAGATTTAAATTAAATAATAAAATCACAGGGGCTATAAAATGAATAAATCTAAAAATGCATTGAATTTTTCTGATGAAACAGCATCATTACTTGATTCATGGATATCTGAGTCAAATAACTACAGTGATACTGAACTCTATGATGCATACTCTCAGGCTGTAATCAATGCCGCTGAAAGAGTGAGCCCATCTGTAGTGAAAGTAAATGTAAAAAAAGATTTAAAAAAGAAAGGATACAAGAATATGCCTAATGAAGCTCAAGCTGGTGGCTCAGGCTTTATTTTTACTTCAGATGGTTTCATACTCACAAACAGTCATGTGGTGCATAAATGCAGTGAAGTTGAAGTAGTCCTTTCAGATGGTGAAAGTTTTCCTGCATGTATCATTGGAGATGACCCCCATACAGATTTAGCTGTTATTAAAATTGAAGCTACAGGTCTTGTACCAGTTCAAACTGGTAATTCACAAAATATAAAAGTTGGTCAACTTGTAATAGCCATAGGAAATCCATACAGCTTCCAGTGCACAGTGACATCGGGCGTTATAAGTGCAATGGGACGTTCTCTAAGGACAAAAACTGGAAGATTAGTTGATGATATTATCCAGACGGATGCAGCATTAAATCCGGGTAATTCTGGAGGTCCTCTTGTTAATTCACGGGGAGAAGTTATTGGAGTTAACACTGCACTTATTTTGCCAGCTCAGGGAATATGTTTTGCTATTCCAATTAACATAGCCAAACCTGTTGCAGCTCAGCTTGTAAAAGAAGGTAAAATTAAGCGCGGTTATATTGGAGTTTCATGTCAAAACATAACTTTAAAAGATTCTGCTGTTAAAATGTATGATCTATCTTCAGACTTGGGTGTAAAAGTAATTAATACAGCAGATGGACCTTCCAAAAAAGCAGGATTGGCTAAGGATGATATTATAATAGCTTTTAACGACAAACCAGTGAAAGAAGTAGATGATCTCCATAAATTTCTCACAGAAGATAAAATCGATGTAGAATCTAAATTAACAGTTATTAGAGGATCTAAAAAAGTTATTTTAGATATTGTTCCAGAAGAACTCAAATATTAAAGAAAAATTAGTAAAGGGAATAAATATTCATTCCTTTTCATATTAAAATTAATCCGTATTCAACTAAATGGATTTTAACTTTATTAACTCTATTTTGTGTAAGATAAGAAGTTAATTTAGAAATTTTCATACATAGGGTAACTATATTGTAAATAATTAACATTTTAAGTATTTTAATTTCTAAAGTGATGTAATGATGTCTAAAATAATAATAACGAAATATAACATTTTTAATGGATTAAAGACAGAGTTATAGTAATATGTATGAAGATGTAGTTGGACATAAAAAATGTTCATTAGCTGAAAATAAAAAAGAGGAGAAAACGCATGGTATCTGCAAAATTTTATGAAAAATTAATGAAAATATCCAAGGTAATGGAAGAAGAAGGAGATGGAATCAGTTATATTCGAAATGAAGCTGATAATTACACCATTGGAACAAGAAAATACAGCGAAAAAATTGCCAAATATCTAGATGAAACAGTTGGAACATGGGAAGGCAGCGAAGCTCACGTGAAAAAAAAGAAAACAAGGGGAAATAAACAGGAAAAACCAAAAAAGGTCGGTTATCTCTGGAAAATTCCAATAACCGAAAGTTAATTATTTAATTTTAACAGGGTTGAAATTGAATTATTAACACTTAAACCAAATCCAATTTCTAAATCCTTAAATATAGATTTTATTGATTGATGAATGACTTCAAATATTAATAAAATTACTTTAAAATTTCAATCAGATTATACAAAGACTATTACCTGTATCATAGATTTAAATCAATCTAATCCTATATTCTCTTTTATTTTATAGAACTTAGATGTTTTCTAACTATAGATTGATTAATTTATTCATTGCAGCTGCATTATTTTTTCAAAAAAATTAGAAAAATAGTAGACTTTTAAATTGTGTATTTAACATTGTTATATTCGTATATTTCATTAACTAAATTCGTACAATCTGCTTTAAATGTTTTGGAGTAATAAGAATTAGCGTATACTTTAACTGTTTTATATTGACCTGGTTGCAAATAAGGAATATAAGTTTTTTTAGTTGTATGGGCGTAAATATAAGTACCTAAATAACTGCTTCGAGCTGTAGCATCACCATAATTTTTTACTGTGATATAATAATAATTACCACTTTTTTTAGTCGCAGCTATCCTTAAATCTGGTTGTTTAATAAAATTCACTTGTACACTTTTTAATGAAGATAATCCAAGTTTGTATTTATCAATATCAATATCAGTACTGTAACCATAACTATTTTTAGTATTTGTGAAATTTATATTTCGTACTAATGTTTTTGTTCGTCCATAAATATCTGTGATTTTTACGGAAGATATTTGTCTGTAATCATATGTTGAAACAAACCCGCCATAGGTATCAAAATAAATATTAAAACTATAAGCACTATTAGAATAACTATATGACGAATCACTACCAAGTAATGTGAATGTTGCTGCTGATGCAGATCCCATTAAAAGAAACGCTGTTATCAGTACAATTCCCACTATTATAATTTTTTGTTCCATTTTAATATCCCCTTTTATTTTATTGTAGTTAATAGTGGGTATTTAATATTTGTTTTTGTAATACAGTTAATGTAGCGGATATTAATCATAAAAACTTATAAAAACATGATATTTTCTCTGAAAAATCCTAATAATAGAAATTTAATTATTTTAAAAGTAGAAATTTCGAAGAAAGTTAACTGGAAATAGTAATATATACTTAAATTGTAAAACTGATTGGAATAGTTACCATAAACATAAATAGTTTTATTATCAAATTAATTGGGAGGCATAGATGGAGTTGACATGAAGGTGGTTTGAAGTGCCTCTATGCCTCCCTTAATATAAATTAGTAATAAAATATATAACTCTTTTGTTTAATTAAAGGTTTAAATATCCAAATTTTGTACAAAGAGCCCATTAAATTTCTAAAAAACATCTATAAAAGATAATGATCTGATAATAGATTAAAAAGAAAAATTATAAAAATTTAAGATTTGTTTACATTTAGATATTTACTGAAAACAGTCTGGAAAAATTTAGAAACTATTCCTTTGCTTGATAAATCGTTCTCAAGAGTATATTTTCCAATAACCCTTGATGCAAGACTTAAAATTAACTTAGAGGTATTTGATTTGGGATTTTTTTCTAAAATCGAATTTCCTGAAGCAGATGCTATATTTAATTCTTTATCCTCTGGAATGATTGCAATTACCGGTATGTTAAGAATAGTCTGGATTTCATCAGGCGTTAAAAATTCTTTACCAGAGCGTTCTTTGTTAATAACTACTCCAAGTATATCTATTCCAATTTTTTCTGCAACAATTTTTGTCTTTAAAGCATCACTTAAAGAAGTTATTTCAGGAGTGGTAACAAGAACCAATTCATTTGCAACCTGCAATGCTGCCAGTGCATCTCTTTCAAGTCCGCCAGGTGCATCTATAAGGAGTATATCTATATCTTCAGTAAGTGTTTCTAAAACCTCTTCCAGTCTTTCTAATTTCATATCTTTAAGACCATAAAGTGAGAGTCCTGCGGGAACAATTTTTACTCCGCCGGGGCCTTCATATATTGCATTATGTATCATATCTCTTCCAGCCAAGACATCTTGTAAGGTCACTGGTTGATTTTCTAAACCAAGAATTAATTCTAAATTAGCCATTGCAACGTCTAAGTCCAGGACTACAACTTCTTCTCCCTGAAGAGATAAAGCTATCCCCAGATTTGCTGCTATGGTTGTTTTTCCAACCCCGCCTTTTCCTGAAGCTACAACTATTACTCTTGCCATTCTTCCACCTAATATTGAATAAATAATCTTACATAATTACTTGTACTCACAATTATTTATCAATCCTAAAGATTAATGTGCCCAGTTTCACATAATAAACATGTCCTTAAACTTATAGAAATTGAGGTAAATATTATCTGGGGGATATTATAAGCATTACTTTTATGGAGATGAGTTCTTGATAATGGAAAAACATTATAAATTCATGAATAAAGCAATCGCAGAAGCAAAAAAAGGGTTAAAAGAAGGCGGAATTCCAATAGGTGCAGTTTTAGTTAGAAATGGCGAAATCATCAGTCGTGGACATAACAGGTTACTGCAGAATGACTCTTCAATTTTACATGGTGAAATGGATTGTATTGAAAATGCAGGAAAATTAAAAGGGGAAGATTATAAAAATTGCACGCTTTACACCACTTTATCCCCCTGTGAAATGTGTTCTGGTGCCATATTACTTTATAAAATTCCAAAAGTTGTAATGGGAGAAAATGAAACCCTTAAAGGGCCAGAAAGTTATTTAAAGGAAAATGGAGTTGAATTAACTAATCTGAATTTAAAAGAATGTAAAGATATCATGAATGAATTCATTAAAAAAAATTCGGAAATTTGGGATGCAGAAATTGAGAGGGTAGTTTAAAATTTTAATAAATTAAATCTCTTTTATATATTGAGTATATACCACATAATAATATCTTATTTTATATTATCGCCGTAAACATAATATAATTTAATATCATAGCCAATAACTATGAAAAAAAGGATATGGACTTTAATAATTATTATTTTGTTAAAAATATAAAAATAACTTCCAATAAATGAAAAATAGTGCCTGAATATTATTTAATATGCAAAAAATGTAATGGATACTATAAACTTAAAGAAAGTGAGCATCCTAACGAATTTAATTCTTGCAGCGTATGCGGTGGCGATTTAGTACTAGTTAATGATATCGATGAATACTATCCAAATAGAGATGTATATTTAACTAAGAAAAATAGAAGTCCTTTAATCAAAACCGTCTTCATTTTAATTGCTCTATGCATAATAACTTTTTTATTACTCCTTCCAGCCAGTATTTTCTCAAATCTATTGGGTTTACATAATTCAATAAACCATGATCATTCTTTTTTAGGTTCAAATAGTATGGGATATGTAACCAAGGATGTGTATTCCCATTATTGTGCATCCGGCCCTAAAATAGCGATTATAACTGGGATGCATCCTAGGGAAATTTCTGCTAAAACAGTTGTACCAAATGTTATCAAGTCATATGCAATTGCACATAATGCTGAAATTGTAAATTACATTATTAACGTTACAAGTAGCCCAAATGATTTCACAATAGGGCGTCATAATGGTGAAGCACTTGTTGCACAGTACGTGGTTCCAGATATTGAAAAATCAGATTATGATTTAGTGATAATTTGCCACAATCACAGACAGGGTTATGGTAGTGGATATTACATTGCCACACCAACGATGGATGCACAATCTGTAAACCTTGCTGAAGCTGTCCATGATATTTTACCTGATTTTAATTATTATCCAAGAAACACGGATGAAAAAGCAGAAAGTACATCCATTAATAAGGTTGACAGTCCCATAGCAGCTACGGGAACTCCTGTGTTTGTTTATGAGATTCCAGAATGGGCAGGATATTCTGACGTTTATTCTAATTCGAACAAATTAATTAATGCGTGTTTTAACTTTTTAAATGGGTAATTTGCTTTTATAAAATAATAAATTTCAATTTAAAACTCTTTTTATTTGGCACGAAACGAAATTAATAAATATTATCCCATAAATAATAAGATAAACATGGAACTAAAACAAATATAAAAAGTGATATTTAAGTCGTCATAGTTATTTAATTGCTTAATATTACTTCAAAATCATACTGGAGGTAAATTTATGGAAAAAGTAAAGATGTATACGTTAAGCACCTGTCCATGGTGTAAAAAAACTAAAGAATTCTTTAAAGATCATGATATACCCTTTGAATATACTGATTTTGATTTAGCAGACGATGAAGAGCGCACTAAAATATTAGAGGAAATGCGAAGGTATGGTGCTAATGGATTTCCATTTGTAAAAATTGGAGATAAAGTAGTTGTAGGGTATAAACCAGAGGATTATTCTAATTTAATGGGATTAAATGACTGATTAACTTACTCAGCCTATTTTTTTATAATCATTGAAATAAGATTATTCTATATAAAGGATCACTGTTCTGTTAATGAGTCAATGGATCTAAAGGTTCTGCTCTTTTGTATAAATTAAAAAAAGTAGTTCCAGTTATTCCCATTTTGGAAACAACTGTAGCTACTCTTTTTTTCAAGAAAAATAGGGTATCACTTTAGACACTTTAGGGGCTTCATGTCCAAAGGGGTCTTTTTAAGATACAATTTAAATATTAATTCAATGATTTATATAGTTTTGCATATCGAGTGGTATTACACTTTTTTTATCTGTCTTTCTATTTTTTTAATGTTTTTAAAAATTATTTATCTGTCCAAATGGTTTAAAACATATATATTTTAAGTAAAATTAATTTATAAGAGATTAAATTTGAGATTTAAGTTAGAATCCTTTTTCCTGTCTGATTATTTTGCCTTTATCAATCATTTTCTCCAAATAATCCGCCACAAAGTTAAATAGTGTACCTTTTCTATCATTTTCTGCTAAAAAGATAACTATATTAGCCATTTCCTTAGTAAATTGAAAAACATTAGTTAAATCACCTGATTTTTCAAGTTCAAGTATATAATTATCTACAGTTAATTCAATTTCTTTAAATTTCCTTAATTCTTTTGATGATCCTTCTAAACTATTTTTACCCTGGAAATCTGGATTATCCATATTAATACCTCAGTAGATCTTATTTTTCAGTTTAATATCAATTACCTAAAATCATTCGAAAACCACAGGTTTTCGATGGGTCAAAATTGTAGAATTTTGACAATTTTCTAATTTTATTAATAATAAACTGTTATTGTGTTAATAAAGTATATCAGTATTGAAGTATAAAACAGTGCATTTGAGGAGGAATACAATGTTAGGCGAGTATGTGGAAATTTTATTAGTCGAAGATAATCCAGCGGATGTACGCTTAATAAAGGAAATATTTAAGGATTTTACGATGCAAAATAAAATGTACGTTGTAACTAATGGAATAGCAGCTATGGACTTTTTATGTAAAAAAGGGAAATATGAAAATGCACCAAGGCCAGATCTAGTGTTACTTGATCTTAATCTGCCCCGTAAAGACGGCCGTGAGGTTCTTGTAGAAATAAAAGAAGATGAGAATTTAAAATCAATTCCAGTTATAATTTTAACTACATCAAGTGCTCCCGAAGATATTTCTGAAACATATAACTATGCGAATTGTTTTATAACAAAGCCTGCAAATCTTGATAATTTTATTAAAGTTTTAAAAAGTCTTGAAGATTTCTGGATAGATATGGTAAGGCAATCATAAACCTCCAAAAATAGTTGAATTAATTTTACAGTACGTAACTATCTTATTTTAAAGTGATCAATGTTTTATCAAAGTAAAAAACGGAAAATGTATAGAAAATGGCATTTCAAAGGTACTATGGAAGATATGAAATGGTAAAAAAGGTTATAGTAATATTGATAATTTTAAAAATAAATAGTTCAATTTTTAAAAAATTAAGTGCAGTGATCAAATGAAAAATCAATTTAAACTTGCTTTATGCCAGATGAAAGTCATTGATAATAAAGATTCCAATATAAAGAGAGCTTTAAAAATGATTAAAATTGCAGCGGAAAATAAGAGTGATCTTGTGATTTTACCAGAGATGTTTAACTGCCCCTATGCTAATACTAAATTTAGAGAATATGCAGAAGAAAAAGAGAGCAGTAAAACATTGAAAGCAATAAAAGAAGCAGCAAAAGACTTAAATCTTTATATCATTGCAGGCTCAATACCCGAATCAGATGGCAATAATTTGTACAATTCTAGTTTTATATTTAATAAAAATGGAGA